>DASZDK010000057.1:0-14130 GCA_035942035.1 Acidimicrobiales bacterium | reverse complement strand
AGGACGAGCGTGGGCACGTCGACGGTCGCCAGATCGGCGACCGAGTCGGGCCGGTGCTTCATCGCCTCCAGGGCGCCTACGAACCCGGCGGGCGGGTTGTCCATGAGCCGCCGGGCGGTCTCGACCACGTCGGGACGGTGCTCGTGGGTGTCGGCGCACAGCAGCGTCTGCAGCAGGCCCTCGACCACCTCGGCCTTGCCGGCCTCACCGCCGGCGGAGATCTGCTCCTGCTGGCGGACCCGCCGCTCGTGCACCTCCGGCGAGTCGGCGGTCGGGCGGGTGTCGGCCAGCACCAGGCCGGCGACGCGGGACCGGTGCCGGCGCAGGAAGGCGAAGGCGACGTAGGCGCCCATCGACTGGCCACCCACCACGACCCGGTCGAGCTCGAGGTGGTCGAGGAGCCGGGCCACGTCGTCGGCCCAGCTGTCGACGGAGTAGGCCGAGGGGTCGTCCGGTGCGTCGGAGTCGCCGAAGCCCACCAGGTCGGGCGCCACCACCCGCACCCGGCTGGCCAGGGCCTCGATCTGCGGCTGCCACATGCGGGCGCAGAGGGGGAAGGCGTGCAGCAGCACGACGGCGGGCTGGCCGGAGCCCTGGTCGAGGTAGTGCAGGGTGGTGCCTTCGAGCGTCGCCATGGGCACGAATTCGACCCTACCGGCCCGATCGGCTCGGGCCTGCGCGCCGTTCGGACGGCCCGAGCAAGCGGTCCGGGAACGAATCGCCCCAGGCCGCGGCGACCGGCAGGAGCGAGAGTCAAGCTGCCAGTGCCACCTCCCGCCGGGAGAGGGTCGCAGCGGCGAGCAGGCCCAGGCCGACGAGGTAGGCAAAGAGGACGGTCACCGCCGCCCAGACCGGCAGCAGGGCGCTGGCCGCAGTGGCGTTGGCGACGGCGTGGGCCGCTTGACCGGGAAGGAAGCGCCCGGCGTCTCCCAGCAGGCCGGATGCGAGGTTCTCCACCACCAGGACCCAGACCAGCCCGCCCACGACGGCGGCGACCTGGTGGCGAACCAGCGCACCGACCGCCACGCCGAGGCTTGCCCAGACGACGGCAGCGACCGAGAGTCCGGCAGCGGCGGCGAGGTCGGCGCCGGACAGGCTCAGCGTGACGCCCTTTGCTGGCGACAGCAACGCCGTCAAGCCCACCATCACGGCAAGGGCGACGACGGCGATGGCGGCCGCCGCCAACGCCGAGGTCGTCATCTTGGCGGCCACCACCCGCCACCGCTCCCGCACGGACAGGAGCGTCCAGGCGATGGTGCCGTGACGGAACTCGTCGGTGAACGATCGCATGCCGAGGATCAGCGCGAACAGCCCGATGTTGATCGACGCCAGGAGGAACACGTTCTGGCTGTGGAGTGGCCTCGCCAGGGACGCTGGGTCGGCGCTCGCCGTGGTCGAGACCGCTCCCAGCCCGGCCACCACCACGGCGCCGGCGAGCAGCCCGAGGACGGCCGGGGTCGTCGTCAGCTTCAACACCTCAGCTCGCAACACGGTGATCCCCTTCCTGTACGAGTCCCAAGAACACGTCTTCGAGGCGCTCCGCCCGACCGGTCAGCTCGTAGACGATCACGCCCTCGCCGGCCGCCACCGTCCCGACCTCCTCCTGGGTCAATCCCCCGACCACGAGCCCGTCTGGGCCGGTCGGCTCCAACCGGGCTCCCTTCGCCGCCAGCGCCTTGCGCAGGAGGTCGCGGTCGGAGGTCCGGACCGACACCGTCCGCCCTCCGGTGAGGTCCCTGATCGAGGTGTGGGTGACCAGGCTCCCCCGGTGCACCACGACGACCTCGTCGGCGGTCTCCGCCACCTCGGCCAGCAGGTGGCTGGACAGGAACACGGTGCCACCCGACGCTGCGAACGACTGCAGCGACCGACGCAACCACCGGATGCCGGCCGGATCGAGCCCGTTGGCGGGCTCGTCGAGCAGCAACAGCTCGGGGTCGCCGAGCAGGGCGGACGCCAACCCCAGCCGGCGGCGCATCCCGAGCGAGAAACCTCCGACCTTGCGGTCGGCCGCTGCGGTGAGCTCCACGACGTCGAGCATGTCCTCGACTCGGTGCTGGCCGATGCCGCTGGCTGCCGCCAGCGCCCGCAGGTGGTTGCGGGCGGTGCGCGACGGGTGGAAGCCGGCCCCGTCGAGGAGGGTGCCGATGCGGCGGGCGGGCCGGTGCAGCGCCCGGTACGGCTGGCCCAGGACGAATGCCTGGCCGGCGTCGGCCGGCGCCAGCCCGAGGAGCACCCGCATGGTGGTGGTCTTGCCCGCACCGTTGGGCCCGAGGAAGCCGGTCACCGTCCCTGAACGGACCTCGAACTCGAGGTCGTCGACCGCCACCGTCCTCCCGTACCGCTTGGTCAGCCGCCGCACGGTGATCGCCGGCTGGCTCATGGCCCCACCTCCCGCGTTCTGTCTTCTGCCAGGACGGTAGGGCTGAGCCGACGCAGCTGCATCGGCAACGCCGATGATTCGCTCTCCTCCTCAGGGAGGAGCCGAGCTCGCCCGTCAGTGGGAGCCGGGACGCACGATCCCCGCCTCGTATGCCAATACGACCGCCTGCACCCGGTCGCGGAGGCGAAGCTTGGAAAGGATGCTGGAGACGTGGGTCTTCACCGTGCTCTCGCCCACGTAGAGCCGCTTCCCGATCTCTTCGTTGGAAAGGCCCCTCGCCACCAGGGTGAGCACCTGGCGCTCGCGATCGGTGAGCATGGCCAGGTCGGCTTCGACCTGCGCGTCGAGGCGCGGGTAGGATGCCACGAAACGGTCGATCAGGCGACGCGTCACCGACGGGGCGAGCAGGGCGTCTCCCGAGGAGACGGCTCGGATCCCGTCGAGGAGGACGTCGGCGGGAGCGTCCTTGAGGAGGAACCCGGAGGCTCCTGCCCGCAGCGCCTCGACCACGTACTCGTCGAGATCGAAGGTGGTGAGCACGATCACCTTTGTGCCGTGTGCCTCGCCCGCTCCGGCAAGACGGCGGGTCGCCTCCAACCCGTCCAGGCCCGGCATGCGAACGTCCATCAGGACGACATCCGGACGGAGCCGGCGAGCCTGTTCGACCGCTTCACGTCCGTCGGCTGCCTCCCCGGCCACCACCAGGTCCGGCTGGGCCTCAAGGATCATTCGCAGGCCGGTGCGGACCATGGCCTGGTCGTCGGCCAGCAGGATTTGGATCATCGGCGCTTGCCCCCCAAGGGGAGCACGGCGAGCACCTCGTAGCCGCCTCCTCGCCGGGGTTGCGCGCGGAGGTCGCCGCCGACCATGGACACGCGCTCACCCATGCCCACCAGGCCGTAACCGGGCGTTGCTGCAGCGTGGTCCCGGGGCGGTCCCTCGTCGGTGACCCGGACCAGCAGGCGGTCGTCCTCGTAGCCGATGGCGACCTCCGCGGTCGTGGCGATGGAGTGCTTGAGCGTGTTGGACAAGGCCTCCTGGACGATCCGGTAGGCGGCGAGGTCGACCGCGGTCGGCAGGGGCGACGAGGTGCCCTCGATGGTGACGACCACGGACACCCCCGCTGCTTCGGTGCGGCGCACGAGCTCGTCGAGGTTGTCGAGGCCCGGCTGGGGCTGTGCGGCGCCGGAGCCGTCGTCGGTCCGCAGCGCGCCCACGACCGTGCGCAGCTCCTGCATGGCATCACGTCCGGTGCGCTCGATCAGGTCGAGCGAGCGTCGAGCGACGTCGGGAGCCTCGTCGAGGACCTCTTTGGCGCCTCGGGCGTGGAGGACGATCACGCTGACGCCGTGGGCGATCACGTCGTGCAGCTCCCGTGCGATCCGTGTGCGTTCAGCGCCGGCAGCGGCCTGCACCTGCGCCTCCCGTTCCCGCTCGAGCAGCTGCGCTCGCTCCTCCAACGCCTCGAGGTACTCACGCCGGGTCCGTGCCCGGTCCCCCATCACCCATGCGGTGACGAACAGGAGCAACAGGGCGACGCCTTCGGCGGCGCTGTACCCGACGGCCATGGCGATGCCGGCGAGGGCGACGACCAACGCAGCCGTGAGGCCCGCCTGGCCATGGCCGGCGGCGGAGGACCGGTAGGCGGCCACGCCATGCGTGGCGACGGCCGCCCCCGCCAGGGCGGTGGTCACCGGCGGGTAGCGGAGTCCCAAGAAGGCGGCGGTGGCCGCCCACACGGCCACGAGCACCCACAGCGGTGACCGGCGTCGGGCCACGAGCGGCGCTCCTTGAGCGACCGCCAGTGCGACGGCGAGAAGGTCGCGATCGCGAAATCCCGGTTGGTGTGATGGCGCCAGGAACACTCCGGCGACAGCCAAGCCGACGACGACCAGCGGTACGAGCATGTCCGCCCGTGTCCGCCGCGCTGGTTCGGGCATCGGCGCGACCTTATGGCAGCGAACAACGCCCACGATGGCGGTGCGTTCTGGAAGAATACGGCGCTCCTACGGAGAGGAGGTCGCCGTGGACGCTGACCACAACGCGCCCGTCTGCGAGTCGGGTGAGGTCGTGATCGACACCCGACCGGAGATCGTGTGGGCCACGCTCACCGACGTGGGTTCCTGGCCCGAGTGGATGCCCGGCGTGAAGGCGGTGCACCTCGACGGACCACTTGGTGTGGGATCGACGTTCGAGTGGAAGGCCGGTCCCGGCACCATCCGGTCGGAGATCCTCGAGCACGACCCGCCTCGAAGCCTCGGGTGGAAGGGTCGCACGCTCGGCATCACCGCGGTGCACGTCTGGCGGATGGACGGCGAGGAGACCAGGACGCGGGTCTTCACCGAGGAGTCATGGGCCGGCCCCCTCGCCCGGGCACTTCCGGGGCCCATGGGCAAGATGGTGAAGAAGGCGCTGGACGAGGCGCTGCCGGCGTTGAAGGGCGAGGTGGAGCGCCGTGCGCGTTCCTGAGCTGCCGGGTTCCTACGCCGGGTCCAGGCGCAGCACCGGCCCGGCCAGCGACAGCACGTACAGCTCGCCCTCGGCGTCCTCGCCGAATGACGCCAGCGTCCCCTCCTCGACGCCCACGCCGAGGTCGTGGCGGCCGAGGCCGCCGTCGCCCTCGGCAGCGAGGGCCCACAGGCGGGCGGTCCCGAGGTCGCCGAAGACGTAGGCGCCGCGCAGGCCGGGGATCCGCTCGCCCCGGTAGACGAAGCCTCCGGTGACCGAGAACCCCTCGTCGTGGTCGTACTCGTACACGGGCGGGACAGCGTCCGGTGGGGGCTCGCCCTCGAACGGGCGGGAGCCCTCCAGGGCAGGCCAGCCCATGTTGGCGCCGGCGGCCGAGGCGGCGGGGAGCCGGTTGATCTCCTCGATGGCGTTCTGGCCGACGTCGGCGATCCACAGGTCGTCGGTGGCCCGGTCGAAGGAGAACCGCCACGGGTTGCGCAGCCCGTAGACGTAGATCTCGCCCCGGCCGCCGCCGCCGGCGAAGGGGTTGTCCCCGGGGATGCCGTAGGGCGCGTCGCCCGGTGCCCGGGGGTCGATGCGCAGGATGGAGCCCAGCAGCGTCTCCGTGTCCTGGGCGTTGCCTTTGGGGTCGCCGCCGCCACCGCCGTCACCGAGGCCGACGTAGAGCAGGCCGTCGGGCCCGAAGGCGAGGTGGCCCCCGTTGTGGTTGGAGAAGGGCTGGGCGACGTGCAGGAGGGTGCGCGGCTCGCCGGGCTGGATCTCGGCGGCGCCCTCGCCCATCCGGTGCTCCTCCACCCGCGTGTCGCCCTCGGCGTCGGTGTAGTCCACGTAGAGACGGTCGCCGTCGGGGGAGAAGACCAGGCCGAGCAGCCCCCGCTCGCCGTTGGTCGTGGTCTCCACCTCCAGCAGCGGTTCGGGGAGGACCTCGCCGTCGTCGATCACCACCACCCGGCCACCGCGCTCGGCCACGAACAGCTGGTCGTGGCCGGGCCGTACCGCCATGGCGACCGGGCGGTCGACGGTGGCCACCTCGGTGAGGCGGACGCGCACGCCGGCGAGCTCATCCAGCGTCGCCTGGGCCGGCGGTGAACCCTCCGGCGCACGGGTGGAGGGCGGGGACGCCGAAGGCGGGGGGGCGACCGTGCCCGTCGGCTCGGGACTCGTCTGCGTAGAGCGCGCGTCCCCGCCGGCGCAGGCGCCGGCGAGGAGGGCGACGGCCACGGCGGCGAGCGCCCATCTCTTGGTCATCCCGTGATGGTCCCACGCCATGGCCGGTGCGCCGCATCGGCGTCGGGGGCGACCTGGGCGAACTCGTGGCGGGGGCGGTAGCCTGTCGCGATGCATGCCTCCCTGGGTGCCACCCTTCGCGCCCAGCTGGACCGCAAGCCGGTCCGTTACTCGCTGGTGTCGGCGGTGGCCGTGGTCGTGTCGCAGCTGGTGTTGTTCGTCTGCAACGGCGTGCTCGACTGGGCGCCGGTGCCCTCCAACCTGACGGCGGTGGCCATCGGCTCCATCCCCTCCTACGCCCTCAACCGTGCCTGGGTGTGGGGCAAGCGGGGCCGCAACGACGTGTGGCGCGAGGTGGTGCCCTTCTGGGCCTTCGCCTTCCTCGGGCTGGCCTTCTCCACGCTCCTCGTCTACTTCGCCGCCCAGTGGAGTGACGCCGTGCTGGTCGTGAACGGGGCCAACCTCGCCGGCTTCGGCATCCTGTGGGTGGGAAAGTACTTCTTCCTCGACGGCCTGCTGTTCGGCAGCGTGCCCGCCGACGACTCGGAGCTGGTCACTCCCTGAACCCCGCCCTGCGGGCGCTGGCCGAGGCGGTGCCGGGGTTCATGCCCGCCGAGGAGGGGCTGGCGCTGCACCGGGCCGCAATGGACGCCGGCGCCGCCGTGCCCGGCGCCCCCCTGGTGGAGATCGGCTCGTGGTGCGGCAAGTCCACCGTCTACCTGGGCGCCGCCGCCGCCGAGCACCGCACGGTGCTGTTCGCCGTCGACCATCACCGCGGGTCCGAGGAGCAACAGCCCGGTTGGGAGTGGCACGATCCCTCCCTCGTCGACCCCGCCACCGGCACGCTCGACACCCTTCCCACGTTCCGCCGCACCATCTGGTCGGCGGGGTTGGGGGCGACGGTGGTGGCGGTGGTGGGGAGCTCGGCGGTGGTGGCCCGCCACTGGTCCACGCCCTGCGCACTGGTCTTCATCGACGGCGGCCACGGCCACGAGCCCGCCCACGCCGACTACGACGGGTGGTCGGGCCTGGTGGCGCCCGGCGGCCTGCTCGCCGTCCACGACGTGTTCCCCGACCCGGCCGACGGAGGGCGCCCGCCCTACGAGGTGTACCTGCGTGCCATCGATGACGGTTTCCAGGAGGTGGCGGCGTGCGGCTCCCTCCGGGTGCTGCGCCGGGTCCTCAGCCGCTGAGCGGCCGGAAAGAAACTCCCTGGGCAACCTGGAGTGGAGAAGCGCAGTCGAGCGCAGCCGTGAAGATGCCCAGTTCGTTTCTTTTCAGCCGCTGAGCGTCGCCGGGAGCAGCGGGCGCCCGACGAACACTCCCGCCGCCGGCGTGGCGCCGGACAAGGCGTCGGCGGCGAGGACCACCGCAGCGGCGCTGTAGGTCGAGCGCTCACCGCCCGGGAAGTGCACCCGCTCGGGCAAGACCACACCGGTGAAGTAGTCCCCGTCGTCGCTGCGCAGCCCCTGGGCCGAGCGGAACAGGGCCAGCGCCCGGGCGTCGTCGCCCGCCGCCAGGTGGGCGATGGCGCACTCGCTGGTCTCGGCCGCGGTGACCCACGGCCGGTCGTGGACGCAGCGGGTGCCCTCGCCGGCGATCACGAAGCGATCCCAGCCCGCGGCCAGGCGGGCCCGGCCGGTCTCGCCGGCGACGACGCCGGCCAGCACCGGGTAGTACCAGTCCATGGCCCAGCGGTCCTTGGGCAGGAAGGCCTCGGGCAGGTGGGCGACGACGTGGGCCAGCCGAGCGCGGGCGCGCTCCCACCGGGGTCGCTCGTGGCCCAGGTGGCGGGCCACGGCCACGGCCCGGCCCAGGCTGTGGCACATGGACGCCGACCCGGTGAGCAGGGCGAAGGGCCAGGGGCGCCCGTCGGCGTGGCGGGCCCAGAGGATCTCGCCACGCCGGGTCTGCAGCCCGAGCACGAAGCCGACGGCGGCCTCGACCACCGGCCACATGGTCTCCAGGAACCCACGGTCGCCAGTGAGGCAGAAGTGATGCCACACGCCGGTGGCCACGTAGGCGCAGACGTTGGCGTCCAGCTTGGCCTGCTCGACCCCGCCGGCCACGTAGTACTGGTGCCAGGCGCCGTCGGGTCGCTGCTCGCGGGCGAGCCAGGCGTACGCCGCCTCGGCCTCCCGCCGTCGTCCCCCCACGGCCAGGGCCATGGCCGCCTCCACGTGGTTCCAGGGGTCGGCGTGGCCTCCCGGGAACCACGGGATCATCCCCGACGGCAGCTGCACGGCGGCGATGGAGCCGACCGTGTCGGCGATCTGGCGGGCGCTGAGCACGCCCGACACCTCGGGCAGAGCGCTCATCGGGGCGCCTTCGCCTTGCGGGCGTAGACCACCAGGCTCTTGCCCAGCACCGGACGGAGGAGGGCGTCGACCACCCGGGCGGCGCGGGGGCGGGCGGTGATCTCCCACACCAGGAAGCGGTGGTAGGTGCGCACCAGAGGGTGGCGGTCGTCGGCCGGCCCGACCAGGCACCGCAGCCACCAGTAGGGGGTGTGCAGCGCGTGGGCGCGGTGGCTGGCGGAGGGAACGAGCCCGGCGGCCCGCAGCCGGCGCCGCAGCACCCGCGCCGAGTACACCCGCACGTGGCCACCCTCGACGGCGGGAGCGTGGTAGTCGTCGGACAGGGCCCAGCACACCCGCTCCGACAGCCAGGCGGGGACGGTCACGGCCATGGTGCCTCCCGGCCGCAGCACCCGGGCCAGCTCGGCGAGGGCGTCACCGTCGGGCCCGATGTGCTCGAGCACCTCGGCGGCCACGACCCTGTCGAAGGCGCCGTCGGGGAAGGGGAGGTGGAGGGCGTCGGCGCCGGTCGTCGCCGCTGTCAGGGGCGCCTCCTCGGCCATGGCGGCGAAGAGGGCCCGCACGCCGGCCAGCTGGCCGACATCGGTGTCGATGGCCACCACCCTGGCCCCCCGGCGGGCGGCCTCGAAGGCGTGGCGCCCCCCGCCGCAACCGAGGTCGAGCAGCCGGTCACCCGCTGCCAACCCGAGGCGGCCGTAGCGCACGGTCAGCACCGAGGCGCCGCGGCCAGGGCCATCACCTCCCGGTACTGGTCGGCGGTGGCCTCGGCGGTGGCCTTCCAGCTGAAGCGCTCGACCGCCCGCCGGCGCCCGCCCGCGCCCAAACGGGCGCGCAGCGGGGCGTCGGCGAGCAGGGTGAGCACGGCGCCGGCCAGGGCGCCGGCGTCGCCGGGGCTCACCAGTACCGCAGTGCGGCCACCGGCGCCCACCACCTCGGGCAGGGCCCCGCCGGTGGTGACCACCAGCGGGACCCCGCAGGCCATGGCCTCCACCGCGGGCAGGGAGAACCCCTCGTAGAGCGACGGCACCACCGCC
Source organism: Acidimicrobiales bacterium (assembly GCA_035942035.1). Classification (GTDB taxonomy): domain Bacteria; phylum Actinomycetota; class Acidimicrobiia; order Acidimicrobiales; family CADCSY01; genus JAHWJR01. The sequence goes on along the minus strand of DASZDK010000057.1, from coordinate 4,699 downwards.
ACCTCCGCCTCGGCGTAGCGCTCGACGACCTCCTCGTCGCTGATGCCGCCGATGAATCGCACCGCCTTGCCGATGCCCAGCCGCTCGACCTGGCGCAGGACGGGACTGGCCGGCCGCGGCGTGGCCACCACCACCAGGTGGGCGTCGGGACGCTCGGTGCGCACCTTGGCCAGGGCCTCCAGGAGATGGACCAGGCCCTTCAGGGAGACGTCGGCCGAGGCGGTGGTCATGATGCGTCCCGTCACCCGGCGCCGTTCGGGGATGGGCCTCCAGCGCTCGGCGTCCACCCCGACGGGCACGACCCGCACGCGGGACGGGTCGACTCGGTGGTCGGCCACGATGTCGTGGCGCGACGACGCCGACACGGTGAGGATGCGGGGGAGCCGGCGTGCCACCCGCGCCTGCATCCGGCCGAACCCGTAGAACCGGCGCAGGGCGACCGCCCGCCGGAGGTCGGGGGCGTGGGCGACCTCCACCCGGCGGTCGACGGTGATGGGGTGGTGGACGGTGGCCACCACCGCCAGGCCGAGGCCCTTGGGCGGGGGCGCCTGGATGCCGAGCAGCCCCGTGCCCAGGCACTGGTTGTCGTGGACGACGTCGAAGTCGTGTCGGCGGGCCGCCAGCGCCCGCTGCGCCCGCAGGCTGAAGGTCAGCGGTTCGGGGAAGCCGGCAGTGCACATGAGGGCGAACTCGGCCACGTCGATCCGGTCACGGAACTCCCGCAGCCGGGGGACCCGGAACGGGTCGGGTTGGCGGTAGAGGTCCAGGCTGGGCAGGCGCTGGAGCCGCACGCGCTCGTCGAGTTGGGGATAGGGCGGGCCGCTCAGCACCTCCACGTGGTGGCCGAGATCGGCCAGGGCGCGGGTGAGATGGCGGACGTAGACGCCCTGGCCCCCGCAGTGGGGGTTGCCCCGGTACGCCAGCACGGCGATCCGAAGGGGACCGTCGGCGGGCGGGGGCATGGCCGGCAACGTTGTCCCGCCCGTCCCCGGCGGTCAACTCTGTCCATCGCGCCGGCGATAATCTGCCGGCGCCCGTTGGAACGGAGCCGCACCAGCATCCGCGGCTGCTCCGCCTGGCGGACTCGATGTCTCTGCGCCGGCGATAATCCGCCGGCGCCCGTTGGCACGGAGCCGCACCAGCATCCGCGGCTGCTCCGCCTGGCGGACTCCGCAACGTCACTCATCGGAACGGCGTGCGGCCTACCCTCGCCGGCGTGCGGGCGCTGGTGCAGCGGGTGGCGTGGGCCCGGGTCCGGGTGGGTAGCGAGGTGGTGGGCGAGATCGGCGCCGGCCTGTGCGCGCTGGTGGGCGCCACCCACTCCGACGACGAGGCGGCAGCGCGCACCCTCGCCGGCAAGCTGTGGCACCTTCGGGTGCTCGACGACGACGAGGGGCTCATGAACCGGTCGCTGGCCGACACCGGGGGCGAGGTGCTGGTGGTGAGCCAGTTCACGCTCTACGGCGACACCCGCCGGGGCCGGCGCCCCTCGTGGGTGGCGGCGGCTCGCCCGGAGCAGGCCGAGCCCCTGGTCGAGGCGGTGGTGGCGTCGCTGCGGGAGCTGGGGGCGCCGGTGGCGACCGGCCGCTTCGGTGCCTCGATGCAAGTGGAGCTGGCCAACGACGGGCCGGTCACCCTCGTGGTCGAGGTGGGCGCCGGCTGAGAGCCCAGCCGCCGGCGAGGGCGGCGCCGGCCAGGGCGGCGAACGGGGCGTCGCCGGCCCGGGTGTACGGGGTGGCGCCGGTGCGGAGCTCCACCCGGGCGGTCAGCACGGCGGGGGCGCCGAGGTCGCTCTGCCGGCGCACCGTACCGTCGGGCCCAACGAAAGCGGAGAACCCGGTGGGCGCGGCCTGCACCACCACCCGCCCGGTCTCCAGCGCTCGCAGCCGAGCGGCGCCCAACTCGAGGGCGGGCATCTGGGTGGTGGGGTACGACGAGGCATTGGTCGGCACCAGGAGCACCTCGCCACCGGCCTCGACTGCGGCCCGGGCCCGCCGGGGGAAGAACACCTCGTAGGAGATCACCACGCCGAGGTCCCCGGCCGGCGTGGCCAGCAGCCCCGGCCCTTCGCCGACGAGGGCGTCCCTGGGCACTGCGCGCAGGTCGGCGAAGCGCCCGACGAACGAGCGCCATGGCACGTACTCGCCGAAGGGCACCCGCTGGTTCTTCTCGTAGCGGTCGATCAGCAGGCCGTCGGGGCCCCACGCCACCGCCAGGTTGCGGAAGCGGTCACCCCGGCGCTCGACCACGCCGGCCACCAGCGTCGCCCCGAGCCGGCGAGCGGCGGCGCCCACGGTGGCGTCCTGGGGGGAGCCGGCCAGCTCCCCCTCGACGGTGACGGCGTTCTCGGGCCACACCACCAGGTCGACTCCGGGCGGAAGCTGCTCGGTGGCTTCCAGGGCGGCCTCCAGGCCCCGGGCCGACGGGTTGTCGACCGCCCGCAGGCCCCGGGGCCCGCCGCCTTGGACCACGGCGACGTCGATGGCGCCGACATCGCGTCCCGAGGGCGCCACCAGGCCGGTCACGACCAGGGTCACGACCACGCCGGCGCCCACGCCGCCCGTGGCCCACGCCCGTCGGACCAGGGCGGCCAGGCCGACGCCGGCCACGCCCACCAGGGCGGCCACCAGCAGGCCGCCGCCCACGCGGGAGGTGAAGGCCAGCGGCCCGCCGACTTGGGTCTGGGCCAGGGTGGCGATGGGCACCCCCCCGAAGGGCCACACGCCGCGGAACGCCTCCACGAGCACGAGGGCGGCGGGCAACCCCAGGGCCTGCCCCCGGCCAGCGGGCGCCGCCGCCGGACCAAGGGCGAACAGCCCCACCTGGAGCACCACCGCCAGCACGAAGCCGGCCAGGTGGAACTCGGTCATCCACAGCAGGCCGGGGCCGAGGAACCCCACGCCGGCGGCGGCGCCCACGGCCAGCCGCCCCGCAGGCGCCCGGTCCCGCAGCAGGAAGGCGAGGATGCCGGCGCCGGGCAGGGCCAGCGGCCACCATCCCAAGGGGGGAAGCCCGGCGGTGAGCAGCAGGCCGGCGCCGAGGGCCGCGCCAGCGCTCGGCCAGCGACCGGCCGGTGCCGCCCGGGTGGGGCTCACCGCCGGTCAGGCGCCGGGAAGCGTGGTGCCGGTCACCCCTCCAGGACCAGGCTCACCACGTAGCGGTAGTCCTCCGAGCCGGGCGGGTGGCAGGCGAAGAGCGTGCCGGTGTACGCCGGCGTCTGATCGACGATCCGCATGGCGTCGGGCGTGACCACCTCGTGGCCGGTGACCCGGTAGACCGACCGGCGGCCGTCGACGGTGAAGATGACCTGGTCGCCGGGGACGAGCTTGTCGATGTGGCGGAACGGACCGCCACGGGTGACCCGGTGGCCGGCCACCACCACGTTGCCCAGCTCGCCGGGGAGTGCGGTGCCGGGCCAGTGGCTCGGCCCTCGGTCGATGGCGTTCAGCGTCACGCCGTGATGGAGCGGGGCGGCGAGGCCGAGGGCGGGGATCTCGATGGTGCCGATGACGAAGACGTCCTCGGGGGCGTAGGGATCGGCCGGCGGCATCACCGGGGTGGGCAGCACCGGGCCGGACGGTTGGGCCGAGACGACGGGCACGGGGGCCGGCTGCGGCCGCCCGAACTCGTCGACGGTGAAGGGCCCTGACAGGGAGAGGCTCGTGACCCCCTCGGAGGAGGCCGGCGCCCCGCCGTTCCGCTCGGCGAGGCCGGTGGAGAGCACGGCGACGGCGGCCAGGAGCACGCCCGCCAGGGCGATCACCACCCGGTTGGATCGGGGAGCGATTCGTACCATGCCGGCATGGTAGGCGGGGGCGAGGCCTCGGCGCGTCCGTCGCGTCCACCTTGCGGCAAGGCGGCGGCAACGCCGGCGAAACGTCGGTCGGGGACACTGCCGCCATGGTTCCCATCGAGGACGGCTCGGTCACTGCCGCCGCCCCCCTCGCCGGCTGGCGGGTGGCGGTCACCGCCGTGCGGCGCCGGGAGGAGCAGGTCCGACTCCTGCGCAGTGCCGGGGCCGCAGTGGTCCTCGCCGGCGTCGCCGACGACCTTCCGGCATCCTCCGGCCGCTTCACCGGGTCAGTGCGAGAGCTGTGCCTGGTCGAGGTCCTGGCCCGGCGCCACGTGGACGCCGTCACCTTCACCACCACCGCCGCCGTGCGGGCGCTCGTTGGCCGTACGCGGAATGACCACCATGGCGAGGAAGCGTTGGCCGCCCTGGCCGGCGACGTGGTGCCGGCGTGCCTGGGCGCGGCCTGTGCCGAGGCGGCGGCCAGGGCCGGCATGACCGGCATCGTGCGCTCCGAGCGACTGCGGCTCGGCGCTCTGGTGCGCGCGCTGGGCGAGCACCTGGAGCAGGCCGCCGTGCGGCTGCGCCTGGGTGGATGTGACGTGGTGCTCCAGGGGGCGCTGGCCGTGGTGGGCGGTGAGGAGGTGTGGCTGACCGGCCGGGAGCAGGCGCTGTTGTCCGTGTTGGCCCGCCGGCCGGGGACGGTGGTGGGCAAGGAGGAGTTGCTTCGTTCGGTCTGGGGCGCCGAGGGCGTCGACCCCCACGCCGTCGAGGTCGCCGTCGGGCGCCTTCGCCGCCGGCTCGGGCCCGCCGCTGGCGGCTTGGAGACCGTGCCCCGGCGGGGCTACCGCCTCACCAGCGGCTGATCCTGCACCGGGACGCCAGGTCCGGCCCCGCCACTGCGACTGG
>DASZDK010000056.1:0-14088 GCA_035942035.1 Acidimicrobiales bacterium | reverse complement strand
CAGGAGACCGCCCGTCGGGGGTGGCGAGCTGGCCACCTCGTCGACGACGAGCACGCCGCCCGGGGCGAGGATTGGGCGCCAGCCGCCAGAAAATCACAGCGGCCGCCCGCCAGGGCGGGCACCGCTGTTCTCAGCTGGAGGTGGGTAGCGGCTGGCCGCGGGTGGCGCCGACGGAAGCGGCCCGCCCCGAGCGCCAGCGAGGGGTGGGGAGGAATCCCGTCGGTGACAGGACCCGCCGCCAGCAGCGGGGGTCCCCACCGCGGGGGTTACCCCACCGACCCTTCCATCTGGAGCTCGATCAGGCGGCTCCACTCGATGGCGTATTCCATGGGCAGCGTGCGGGTGACCGGCTCGACGAAGCCGTTGACGATCATCCCCATGGCCTGCTCCTCGGACAGCCCCCGGCTCATCAGGTAGAAGAGCTGGTCGTCGCCGACCTTGGAGACGGTGGCCTCGTGGCCGACCACGGCGTCGCGCTCGCCGATCTCCATGTAGGGATAGGTGTCCGAGACGCTGTGGTCGTCGAGGATGAGGGCGTCGCACTGGACGTGGCTCTTGCAGCCGTAGGCGCCCTCCTCGACCCGGACCAGGCCGCGGTAGCTCGTGCGGCCGCCGTCCTTGGAGATGGACTTGGACACGATGCGGCTGGTGGTCTCCGGAGCGGCGTGGGTCATCTTGGCGCCGGCGTCCTGGTGCTGGCCCTCGCCGGCGTAGGCGACCGACAGCACCTCGCCCGAGGCCTTGGGCCCAACCATGACCACAGCGGGGTACTTCATGGTCAAGCGGCTGCCGATGTTGCCGTCGATCCACTCCATGTGGCCCTCGGCCTCGACCCGGGCCCGCTTGGTGACCAGGTTGAACACGTTGTTGGACCAGTTCTGGATGGTGGTGTAGGTCACCCGGGCGGACGGCTTGACGATGATCTCCACCACGGCCGAGTGCAGGGAGTCACTGGTGTACACCGGCGCCGAGCAGCCCTCGATGTAGTGCACCTTGGAACCCTCGTCGGCGATGATCAGCGTCCGCTCGAACTGGCCCATGTTCTCGGCGTTGATGCGGAAGTACGCCTGCAGCGGCATCTCCACATCCACGCCGGGGGGCACGTAGATGAACGACCCGCCCGACCACACCGCGGTGTTGAGCGCCGAGAACTTGTTGTCGTTGGCGGGGATGACCTTGCCGAAGTAGGCCCGGACGATCTCCGGATGCTCACGCAGGGCGGTGTCCATGTCACAGAAGATGACGCCCTTGGCCTCGAGGTCCTCGCGGTTCTTGTGGTAGACGACCTCGGACTCGTACTGGGCGGTGACCCCGGCCAGGTACTTGCGCTCGGCCTCGGGGATGCCCAGCTTCTCGTAGGTGGCCTTCACCGACTCGGGAAGCTCGTCCCAGGCGTCGACCTGCTTCTCGGTGGGCTTGATGTAGTAGTAGATGTCGTCGAAGTAGATCTGGGACATGTCACCGCCCCAGGAGGGCATCGGCCGGCGCTCGAAGTGCTGGAGGGCCTTGAGCCGCCGGTCACGCACCCAGTCGGGCTCGCCCTTCATCCACGACATCTCCTTGACGATGTCGGCGTTGAGGCCGCGCTTGGGCTTGAACACGTACTCCTCGGCGTCGCTCCAGCCGAGCTTGTAGCGTCCGAGATCGAGATCGGTGACTGCCATCGCTTGTCCTTCGCCTCGAGAGTGGTGGGTCCCTTGGAGTTTCCCCTACGTGCATAGTAACAATTCACCCGCCCAGGATCATCCCCCGGTGGCCAAACGGACTGAGATTCCTCGGGAGCGCCACGGCGAGACCGTCGTCGACGAGTACGCCTGGCTCCGAAATCGGGACGATCCGGACACCATCGCCTACTTGGAGGCGGAGAACGCCTGGACCGAGGCCGTCATGGCACCCACCAAGGGCCTCCAGGAACGCCTGTTCGAGGAGATCAAGGGGCGGATCCAGGAGACCGACCTCTCGGTACCGGTGCGCAAGGGAGCCTGGTGGTACTACTCCCGCACCGAGGAGGGCAAGCAGTACGCCATCCACTGCCGCAAGCCGGCTCGGCCGGGCGAGGACGAACCGTCCGCCGAGGCCGTCGAGCAGGTCATGCTCGACCAGAACGCCGAAGCGGGTGATGCCGAGTACTTCGCGGTGGGAGCCTTCGCCACCACGCCCGACGCTCGCCTGCTGGCCTGGTCGAGCGACACCAGTGGCGACGAGGTGTACACCATGCGCTTCCGCGACCTGGTCACCGGCGACGCCCTGGCCGACGAGATCCCCGGCACCTACTACGGCACGGCATGGGGAGCCGACAACGCCACGTTCTTCTACGTCCGGCCCGACGCCGCCATGCGCCCCTACCAGCTGTGGCGGCACCGGTTGGGCACACCCGCCGGCGACGACGTCCTCGTCTACACCGAGCACGACGAGCGCTTCTACCTGGGGGTGGGCACGACCAAGGACGAGCGCTTCCTGGTCCTCGGGCTGGCGAGCAAGGTCACCAGCGAGGCGTGGATCCTCGACGCCGACGACCCCACGGGGAAGTTCAGGGTGGTCGAACCCCGCTGCCAAGACGTCGAGTACAGCCTCGAGCACTGGCGCGACCGTTTCTTCCTGGTGACCAACGCCGACGGGGCGGAGAACTTCAAGCTGGTGGAGGCGCCCGACGACAGCCCGGGCCGGGACCACTGGGTCGACGTGGTGGGCCACCGTCCGGACGTCAAGTTGAGCGGCATCGACGTCTTCGCTCAGCACCTGGTGCTCTTCGAGCGGGTGCAGGGCCTGCGCCGGATCAGGGTCCGGCCCATGGGCGACGCCGGCGAGGAGCACGTCATCGAGCAACCCGAGGCCGTCTCCACCGCCACCGGGGGCGCCAACCCGGAGTTCGACACCACCGTCCTGCGTTACGGCTACACCTCGATGGTCACGCCGTCGTCGGTGTTCGACTACGACATGACCACGCGCCGGCGCCGCCTGCGCAAGCGCCAGCCTGTGCTGGGCGGCTACGACCCGGCCGACTACGACACCGAGCGGGTGTGGGCCACCGCCGACGACGGCGCCGAGATCCCCATCTCCCTGGTGTACAAGCGGGGGTTCCACCGGGACGGGACGGCGCCGGCCCTGCTGTACGGCTACGGGTCCTACGAGGCGAGCATGGACCCCGGCTTCTCGTCGGCCCGTCTCAGCCTGCTCGACCGGGGGTTCATCTTCGCCATCGCCCACATCCGGGGCGGCGGCGAGATGGGCCGGCGGTGGTACCTGCAGGGAAAGCTCTTGCACAAGCGCACCACGTTCAGCGACTTCATCGCCTGCGGCCGCCACCTCGTCGACGAGGGGTGGACCTCTCCCAGCCGGCTGGCCATCCGGGGGGGGAGCGCCGGCGGCCTGCTGATGGGGGCGGTGGTGAACATGGCGCCCGAGCTGTTCGGCGCCGTGGTGGCCGAGGTGCCCTTCGTCGACGCCCTCAACACCATCCTCGACCCGACCCTGCCCCTCACTGTCCTCGAGTGGGAGGAGTGGGGCAACCCGGTGGAGACGGCCGAGGTGTACCGCTACATGCGGTCCTACTCCCCCTACGAGAACGTGGAGGCCAAGGACTACCCGCCGATGCTGGTCACCGCCGGGCTCAACGACCCGCGGGTGTCGTACTGGGAGCCGGCCAAGTGGGTGGCCAGACTGCGGGCCACCAAGACCGACGCCAACCCCCTGCTACTGAAGACCGAGATGGGCGCCGGCCACATGGGCCCGTCCGGGCGGTACGACGCCTGGAGGGACGAGGCGTTCGTCTACGCCTTCCTCCTCCAGACCCTGGGCGTGGAGGAGCCGGCAGCGGCCGGAGGAGAACCCGCCCCGTCACCGTAGGCTCCGGCCACCCATGGTGTTCCTGGCGGTCAACTGGCGGATCTGGGTCGTCCTCGGCCTGCTGTTCCTCTTCGGCCTTCTCCGCCGCCTGTACCGGTCGTGGCGAGCACGCCGGCGGGTCGCCGCTCAGGGCTCGAAGCGCCCGTAGCCGCCCCGGTAGAACACCAGCGGGCCCTCGTCACGTTCGACCCCGAGCTGGTCCACCCGGCCCACGCAGATCTCGTGGTCGCCGCCGTCGTGCACCGTTTCGATCCGGCAGTCCATCCACGCCAGCACACCGTCGAGGAGGGGGGAGCCCGAGGGCGCCGGCGACCAACCCACGCCGCCGAACTTCTCCGCCCCCCTGGTGGCGAACACCCGTGACACCGCCTCCTGGTCCTCGGCCAGGACGTTCACGCAGAAGGCGCCGGAACGGCGGATGGCCGCCCAGCTCCCCGACCGCCGGTCGGCACAGAAGGCGATCAGGGGAGGATCGAGGGACACCGAGGTGAAGGAGTTCACCGACAGCCCGTAGGGGACGACGCCGTCGGAAGCGGTGACCACCACGACGCCGGTGGGGAACCGCCCGAGCACCTGGCGCAGGAGCGCCTCTCCGATACCGGGCGAGCTCACGGCAGACGGAGCCCGTCGTCCTCGACCACGGCCAGGCCGTCGCGCACCAGGCCGTCGGCCACCTGGGCGGCCCGGGCGGGGTCATCGGGCCAGCCGCAGGCAGAAGCCAGCGCTCCCATCGCCACGGGGGCGACTCGCAGAGCATCGACCAATCGTCCCCGGCCCTGGCGGTCGGACCCAGTGAAGGCAGCCTGGCCCCGTCCCACGCCGGCGGAGCCGTCGGCCGGATCGGGGTGGGCATGGTCGTCGGCCGCCCACGCGCACTCCTGAGCCGCCGCCAGGGGGCAACAGTCGCAGCGGGGCGAGTGGCGCCGGCACACCGTGGCGCCGAGGTCGAGCACGGCCTGGTTCCAGGCCCATCCCCGACCCTTGGGGACCAGGGAGTCGGCAAGCGACTGGGCTTCCGCCGACGCCAGCCGCCGGCCGGCCACCGCCCGGGCGAGGACCCGGGCGGCGTTGGTGTCGACCACGCCGACGTCGGCCTCCGAGGCGAACGCCTGGACGGCCCGGGCGGTGTAGGGCCCCACGCCGGGCAGGCTGACCAGCTCGTCCAGGCCAGCCGGCAGGGAGCCGCCGAAGCGGTCGACGATCGCCTCCGCCGCCCGGTGCAGGGACAGGGCTCGGCGGTTGTAGCCGAGGCCGGCCCAGGCACGGACCACGTCACCGGCAGGGGCTGCGGCACAGGCCGCCGGCGTCGGGAAGCGGGACAGGAAGGCGGCGTAGGCCGGCGCCACCCGGGCCACCTGCGTCTGCTGGAGCATGACCTCGCTGACCAACACCGCCCACGGGTCCCGGGTCCGCCGCCACGGCAGGTCGCGCCTGGCCCCGTCGTTCCACTGCAACAGGGCGGCCTGGAACGTCGGGGCCCTTCTCATCGGCGGTGGCACCAGAAGACTTCGGTCCGATGGGGGAAGGGAAAGCGCTCGGGGAAACCGGCGACCAGCTGGCGGACTCGATCGGCCAGGGCCGCCTGCTCTTCGGACGCGAGGACGCCGATGTGGCTGGTGGAGAGCACCCGATCGACCAGGGCGTCGGCGTCGATCTCGTGCTCGTTGGCGAACGCTCGCTGCTCCAGCGGCGAGAAGGCGCCCACCTCCCCCACCACCGCGGCCCAATCGACGTCCTCGTACGACGGCACCGGCCGGTCGCGCCAGCGCATCAGGCGGGACAGCTCAGCGACCCACGGCACCGACTCGTCTCGCTGGTTCCACAGCAGCGCCAGCCCTCCCCCATGGCGGACCACTCGGGCGGCCTCGACCAGCGCCGGCCGCACCGAGAACCAGTGGAACGCCTGGGCCACGAGCAGGGCGTCGAGCGAGCCGGCGGCAAAGGGCAGGGCCTCCGCCGCCCCTGCCACCACGTCGATGTCCGGCACGGTCGCCACCAGCGTGGCTCGCATGGCTTCGACGGGCTCCACCGCCACCACTCGGGCCCCGGTGGGCACGAGGAGCCGGGTGAGCTTTCCCGTTCCGGCCGCCAGGTCGACCACGACCGACGAGGCGCCGATCGACAGCGCGTCCACCACGCAGGCCACCGCGTCGGGCGGGTAGGAGGGGCGGCCCCGCTCGTAGGCGTCGCTCGAGGCCCCGTAGGTCCGGGCGGCGATGTCGTGGACGTTCACCCGACCAGCATGGCCGAACCCACCACCTCGAGAACCGCCTCGGCCCAGAGGCGGTACCCCTCGTCCGACGGGTGATAGTCGTCGCCGGCGTAGAAGCGGTCGGGGTCGGCGCGGAAGGCCGGTCCCGTCGCCCCGGCGATGTCGACGTACGAGGCTCCGGTCGCCGCCGCCACCTCTCGCACCACGCGGTCGAGCTGCCGTCCCCGCCATCCGGCCACCGCCCGCAGCGGCTGGGCCAGGCGAGGGATCGAGCCCATGTCGGGCACCCCGAGCAGCACCACCCGGGCGTCGTCGGGCAGGGCCTCGACCAGCGTGCGGTAACGCCGCTCGAAGCTCCGCCGGCCGGTGAAGTGCACGGTGTCGTTGGCCCCGACGGAGACGAACACCACCTCGGGGTCGAGACCGGTGAGCGCAGGGAGCTGGTCGTCGACCACATCGGCGATGCGGGCCCCGCTGGTTGCCAGCACGACCAGCTGCACCGGCGGCTCCAACGCCTGGGCAACCTGCACCGGGAGGGCACTGGAGCGACCCGACGCGCCGACACCGGCGGCGGTGGAGTCACCGAGCCAGACCACCCGCAGGACCGGACCGGGGCCCGCCGGGCCCACTCGACCGCCGAGCTGGAGCGGCCGATCCTCGAGGGTGGGTGCCCTCCGGGCCAACTCGATCTCGACGGCGAGCACGACCAAGAGCACGACGGGCACGGCAACGACGGCGACAACCGCTCGCCGCCGGGCGGACACTGTGGGCGCCGGCTAGGCGGTGGTGATGGCGCCGCGCTCCGCGCCGGACGCCAGGCGGGCGTACTTGGCCAGGACCCCTGTGGTGTACCGGGGCGGCGGCACCTTCCAGTCGGCCCGGCGCCGCTCGAGCTCGGCGTGGTCGACGGCCAGGTCGATGGTGTGGGCCTCGACGTCGATGGCGATGCGGTCGCCGTCACGAAGGAAGGCGATGGGGCCGCCGTCGACCGCCTCGGGGGCAACATGGCCGATGCAGAACCCATGGGTGCCGCCGGAGAAGCGACCGTCGGTGACCAAGGCGGTGTCGCCACCGCGCCCAGCACCCTTCATGGCCCCGGTGACGGCCAGCATCTCGCGCATGCCGGGGCCGCCCTTCGGCCCCTCGTAGCGGATCACCACCACGTCGCCGGAGCGGATGCGCCCGGCGACGATGGCCTCCATGGCCCCGTCCTCGCCGTCGAAGACGCGCGCCGGCCCCTCGAAACGGGTGAAGTCGATCCCTGCCACCTTCACCACCGCACCGTTGGGCGCGAGCGACCCGGTCAGCACGGCGATCCCACCCATCGGATGGATGGGATCGGACAGGGGATGGACCACGCTGCCGTCGGGACGGGGAGGCTCGAGGTGGGCCAGGTTCTCGGCCATGGTGCGGCCGGTGACGGTGAGGCAGTCACCGTGGATGAGGCCGGCGTCGAGCAGCTCGGCGAGCACGACGGGCACCCCGCCGACGCGGTCGAGGTCGACCATGTGGTAGCGCCCGTGGGGCTTGGTGTCGGCGATGTGGGGCACGCGCCGAGCCACCCGGTTGAAGTCGTCGAGCTCCAGCTCGACCCGGGCCTCGTTGGCGATGGCGAGGAGGTGCAGGACCGCGTTGGTGGAGCCGCCGAGGGCCATGACCACGGCGATGGCGTTCTCGAACGCCTCCTTGGTCATGATCTGCCGGGGCCGGATGCCCGCCTCGATGAGGCCCACCACCGCCCGCCCGCTGGCCTCGGCCACCTCGTCGCGGCGGGCGTCGGGGGCCGGCGGGGTGGCGCTGCCGGGCAGCGACATGCCCAGGGCCTCAGCGACGGCCGCCATGGTGTTGGCGGTGAACATGCCGGCGCAGCTGCCCTCACTGGGACAGGCCCGCCGCTCGATGTCGCCGAGCTCGTCCTCGGTGATGGCGCCGGCGGCGCAGGCCCCCACGGCCTCGAACACGCTGACGATGTCGAGCGCCTCGCCGTTGCGCCGGCCGGGCAGGATCGACCCGCCGTAGACGAAGACGGAGGGCAGGTTGAGCCGGGCGGCAGCCATGAGCATGCCGGGAAGGCTCTTGTCGCAGCCGGCGAAGGTGACCAAGGCGTCGAGGCGCTCGGCGTGCATCACGGTCTCCACCGAGTCGGCGATGACCTCCCGGCTCACCAGCGAGGCTCGCATGCCCTCGTGGCCCATGGAGATGCCATCGGAGATGGCGATGGTGGTGAACTCCAGCGGGAACCCGCCGGCGGCCCGCACACCGAGCTTCGCCCGCTTGGCCAGACGGTCGAGGGGGAGGTTGCACGGCGTCAGCTCGTTCCACGACGAGCACACCCCGACCTGCGGCTTGCCCCAATCGTCGTCGGTCATGCCGACCGCTCGCAGCATGGCCCGTGCCGGCGCCCGCTGGGGACCGTCGGTGACCTCGTGGCTGCGCGGCTTCATGTCCTGCCCCATGGCTCGAAGCGTACGGGATGGCCGCCCGTCCCCTCGCTCGATTTCCACTCCGGTGAACGGTCATGCTCAGGGCCCGGCGATGAGTTGGCGCCGGGCGCGCCGTCAGAGGAAGGCAACGACTCCATCCACGAGCATCGGAGGACCCATGGCCCTGCACCCGTACCTGTTCTTGAGCGGCACCTGCCGCGATGCGTTCACTCGCTACCAGGAGATCTTCGGCGGCGAGCTGGTGCTGCTGCCCATGTCGGAGATGCCGTCCGAAGGAGCGGTGCCAGTCGACCAGGCCGGCCTGATCATGCACGCCGCCCTCACCTTCGATGGCCATCTCCTCATGGGATCCGACGACCCCACCGGCGACGGCGGGCCCATGCGTGGCGTCGCCGTCAACTACACGGTGGCCGAGGTCACCGACGCCACCCGGGTTTTCGCGGCGCTGGCTGACGGAGGTGAGGTCACCATGCCCCTGGCCGAGACCTTCTGGGCATCGTTGTTCGGCATGTGCGTCGACCGGTTCGGCGTGCCGTGGATGGTCAACGCCGAGGCACCCGAAGACCCGGCGAGCTGAGAGGGCTCTCTTCCAGTCCCAGGGCAGGTCGCCGGATTGATCGAGTATCGTCGATGCTCGATGGAGATGCTGGACCGCCAGTCGGCGGCGCTGTACGCCGGCTGGTTCAAGGCCTTGGCCGACCCGACCCGGGTGCAGTTGGTGACGTTGTTGGCCAACCGAGGCCGCCCGATGAGCGTCGGCGACATCGTGGCGGCCTCCGGCGTTGGCCAATCAACGGTGTCCCACCACCTCAAGGCGCTGGCCGAGGTTCGTTTCGTGCTCAGCGCGCAGGACGGCACGACGAGGTGGTACCGGATCAACGAGGTGTGCGTGAGCCATTTCCCTTCAGCGGCCGACGTGGTGATGGGTCGCCAGGTTCCGGCCCCGCCGGACTGCGCGCTCGATGAGTGCCCCAACGAAGAGGACAGGAGCCAACAGTGAACGATCGCCCGGAGATTCGGGAGGCGGTCAGGCGACGGTACGCCGCGGCTGCATCCCGCCTCGTCGCCCACCAGGCTGGCGAGGCCCACGCCGTCGAGCCCTCGTGTTGCGGCACCCCACCCGTGGTGAGCACCACCGACGCGCAGGGTCGCCAGGTCTTCGGCGCCGAGCTGTACCGACTTGCCACGGGGGAAGAGGACGTTCCTGAACCCGCTGCTGCTGTCTCCCTCGGCTGCGGTGTGCCGACGGCGGTTGCCGACCTGCACCCGGGTGAGACCGTGCTCGATCTCGGCTCCGGCGCGGGCGCGGACGTGCTGATCGCCGGCCGGCGTGTCGGCCCCGATGGCCGAGTGATCGGGCTCGACATGACGGTCGAGATGCTCGACCTCGCCCGGCGCAACGCCGCCGAAGCCGGCGTCACGAACGTCGAGTTCCTGGAGGGCTACCTCGAGGAGGTCCCGTTGCCTGACGCCAGCGTCGACGTCGTCATCTCCAACTGCGTCATCAACCTCGCTGCCGACAAGCACATCGTGCTCCGAGAGGCGGCCCGGGTACTGCGGCCAGGTGGTCGTCTCGCCATCTCCGACGTCCTTGCCGACCCGGATATGGACGACACCACTCGCACCGACATGGCCCAATGGACAGGCTGTATCGCGGGCGCACTGACGGAGAACGAGTATCGGGCCGCGCTCCTCGCCGCCGGCCTGACCGACGTCGAGATCACCGAGACCCACCGAGTCCACGCCAAGGCGGCAGCTGCCACCATCCGCGCTCGCAGGTTCGCCGAGCAGCGCTGACGAGGATCCGAGCGCACGATCCCCCAGCGGGCACCGCTGCACCTCAGCTGGAGCAGGCGCCAGGCAGCACCTATCCGCCGTCACCCAGAGGCGTGTGCCCCAGGATGTTCAGAACGAGCTCGCCGGGTTCCACAACGAAGAATCGACGCACGCCCCATGGCTCGTTGGTGAGCGGATGAACGATGTCATAGCCCCGCGCCACTGCGCCGGCATGAACGGCGTCGACGTCGTCCACCTCGATGGAGAGGTAGGGGCGCATCTGTTGGCCCACGAGGGC
Source organism: Acidimicrobiales bacterium (assembly GCA_035942035.1). Classification (GTDB taxonomy): domain Bacteria; phylum Actinomycetota; class Acidimicrobiia; order Acidimicrobiales; family CADCSY01; genus JAHWJR01. The sequence continues at coordinate 3,512 of DASZDK010000056.1, read as the reverse complement.
CTCGCCAGGTGAGATGCTGATCTGCGCGGTCGGGTTGCTGGGTGAGGCGTACGTCACGATCCAGCCGAGGTCCATGACGAGGTCCAAGCCCAGGAACTCCCCGTAGAACGTGCGGCTTGCATCCATGTCGGGGGTCAGGAGGTTCGGTACCACTCGCCTGATGCTCATCGGGCCCTCCTGGTGGTTCGGAGACTTTCCCTTAGAGGCCGCGAACCAGGGATACCGACGCTTCGCAGCAGGGCCTGGACGCCGTCTGGGTGCGCCGGTCGTCGAGCTCGACGACGCCCAGCACTGCGAGAAGCCGGAGAAGTGGCCACACCGGATCGAGCAGACCGGTGCGGGGGGCGGCCGGGTGGGCGTGGTGGGAGTTGTGATAGCCGTGGCCCAGCAGCGGGATGGCGAGCCAGGCCGAGTCGTACCCCGGGAAGTCGGGGTGGGGCTTGCGCCCATAGAGGTGCCCGGCGGTGTTGACCATCCCCATGATGCCCAGGTAGCCGATGAGGTGCACCGCCAGCATCGTCAGCACCTGCACCAGCCCGAAGGTGACGAAGAAGAAGGCGACGAGCAGACCCCGGAGCACCAGCGGCGTCCTCCCCGTCCCCGGCGCCGTGCCGGCCGGCAGCTCCCGCCTGGCCATGGCGAACAAGTACGGGGTTCCCACCAGGACGGCGAGCGGCCGGCGCTGGAGCGGTGAGTGAGGATCGAGCGGTGTGTCGGCGTAGCGGTGGTGCAACCGGTGGATGGCGGCCCACGTCTGGGGATGGGCTCCACCGGTGACCTGGAAGTAGGTGGTGAGCACCGACGCCAGGGCGGGGTGGACCCGCAAGGCCCGGTGGGCCACGCAGCGGTGGCAGTAGATCTCGGTGACGAGGGCGGTGAGAATGGCCGAGCAAAGGCCAATGGCCACTCCGACGGGCACGCCGGCAACCATAGCCGGCGCCTGAAATGGAGAATCAGGGGCGGCGCGTCGGCTCCGTCCAAACCGAGGTCGCATCGCCGAGCGGAAGAGCAGGTACCCCATGCCTGGACAAGAGCCTCCCGTCACCAAGGGCGCCAGCTACTGCTTCCTGCTGGGGTTGGCCGCGTTCTCGGCGCTGATCATCCTGGGTGGGATCGTCCAGCGCGACTGGCTGCGGGTGGCGGGGTGGGCGGTGGTGGGAGCGGCCTGTGCCTGGGGAATTCGACGACGTCACAGGCAAGCCGGGAACCTTTGAAACCGGGCCACGAACGGCGAGACGGGAACGTCCTCGAACCCATCGCCGGGACGGACAGGGGCGCTGACGATCACCAGAAGCGGGAGCCGTCCACCCCCTTGAACGGGCCGACGATGTCGCTGGTGATCCAGCCGCCGTAGAAACCGCCCGGCTGCGGCTCGACGAGTCGGTCGCCGACCCAGCACGCGTCCATCCGACCGGCGTAGAAGGCGAAGTGGTCTCGGATGGCGGCGAAGGAGGCGGCGGGACGCGGGTAGCTCCAGGCCGCAGCGACCTCGACGCGGTCGCCCACGGAAACGGTCCAGTACGACGCCGTGCCCTTCCACTCGCACAACGAACCTCCCGGTACGGGCTCGAGGTAGGCGGTGACCACGTCGTCAGGGTGAAGGTAGTAGTTGGGCGGGTGGCTGGTCTCCACGACGCGCCACGCCCGTGTGGTTTCGGCAACCGTGACGCCACCGAGCTCGACTCGGACTCGCGCGGCGACCGGCTCCAGCGCGGGTGGTCGCGGGTAGTCCCACACCGACTCCTGGCCTGGTCCGGGCGGGATTCGCTGCGGTCGCATACCGGCCAGCATGGCGGCACGGCGACGATCGAGCACCTCGACCATCTGCGGTCAGCGTGGGCCAGAGGTGTCACGAGCGGGACCGGGGGCGCAGGTCGCCCGCTGGAGCCGTAGGGCCCTCGTCTGCACATGACGCCGGAACTCCACGGGACCGTGGACGACGACCTCGAGGCCGAGCCCGACGAGGTGCCGGGCGAGGGCATCGAGGTCGTTGGCGCCAGTCGGGAGGACCGACCCGGCCGCTCCGTCGGCCCGGATGACCCCGACGGTCGGGGGTATTCGCCGGGCCAGGGTCGTCGGGCGCCGTCGCCGGGAAGCCCACGGTTGCGTGGTACCGGTAAGGCGCCGTGGTGATGCCCTCTCCGACCATGGTGGCGGCGTCGGGGGATCGGGCTCGGGAAGGAACCGGTGCCCGGTGCGTCGGGCGTCGCCCACACGGTCGACACGGAACGTCCGCCAGTCGTCGCGGTCGACATCGCGGGCCAGGAGGTACCAGCGCCGGCCGGTGGCGACGAGCTTGTTCGGCTCCAGGCGGCGTTCGGAGGCCCGACCCTCTCGGTCCCTGTAGGTGATGAGGACCCGCTCGTGGCCATCAAACGCCTGGGCCAGCGCCACGAGGACGTCGGCGTCGACGACGTTGGCCCGGGGAGCCAGGGTGACGGTCGCGGCGTGCAGAGCGGCGACGCGACTGCGGAGCCGGGGCGGGAGGAGGCGGTCGAGCTTGGCCAGCGCGGCCAGCGCCGGCTCCTCGATCCCCCGCACCGCACCCCCGTGGAGACACCGAGGGCGACGGCGATGGCCGTCGCCTCGTCGTCGTCGAGCAGGAGAGGCGGAAGGGCACCGCCCGTGCCGAGTCGTAGCCACCGCTCTCCCCCCACGCCACCACCTACGACCGGGCCTCGCCACCCTCACGGACAACGAAATACCTCTGGGAGCCGGTGCCCGGGTGCTGGAGCATCCGAGCGCGAGCCGATGCGGCGACGCCGATGGCTGCGCGCGGCGGGGATCTCGTGGCCGACTTCGCCTGGCCGGAGCCCGTGCCCGCGCCCGTGACGACCATCGCCTGGCGCCTCGCCCAGCTCATCGTCGGCGTCTTCGCCAGCCGCAACGCCATCCACCTCGGCGGGCCCGCCGCCGATTACCAGACGTGGGGCGACACCGCTGACGCGGCAACGGCGCTGGCCCAGCTCGACGTGGCCTACGACCGCTGGTCGGCGGCGTTCGCCGGCTCGGCGCAGAAGGGCTCGAACGCCCAATCAATCGGGCCCCGGTGAGGGAGAGTGGGCGGCGCTTGCCGTATGCCGACCTCGTGCTTCACATCAGCCGCGAGACCATCCACCACGGTGCCGAGATCCTGCTGCTGCGGGACCTCTACCGGCACGGAAGGACGTGCAGTAGGCACGCCCTTCCGGATCACCGGACGGCTGCGATCTCGGTGCCTAGGAGGGCGACCCTCGCGACGGGCCGCTGCCGCCAGCGGTGGTGCACTCGGGGAAGGCGGTCAGGTAGGTGTTGCGGAACCACCGGTTGGCGTCGCAGGCGGGGTTGTTGTCACGCAGGTCGTAGCGAGCGCCGCCTGGCCCGGGGATGGGGCCGTTGTTCCCGGTCGCGTTCTTCAGGACCTCGTTGTTGGTGGCGCCGGGGGCGCTGAACGTCGGACGCACGATGGGCCCCCGCAGGAAGATCCCGTTGGCCCCGTTGTCGAAGACGTTGTTCTTCTCGATCAGGTTGCC
>DASZDK010000055.1:0-53656 GCA_035942035.1 Acidimicrobiales bacterium | reverse complement strand
ACTGAGGAGCGACGTCTACGGCGGCATGGATTCAGCGCTACGTGCGGTATGGGCCGGAGACGTTCCTTGCCTCGCTCGAGCAAAGTCATGTTGATGTTCTGACTCCAGGCGGTCGTGGCAGAGGGGATTACAGCGCCCGGTCGGAATCTCCGCTCGACCCGAGCCCGGTGAGCGCCCGTTCGATGAGCTCATTCGAACGCTCGCGTTCGTCCTCGAACACCCCGGCGTAGACACGCAGGAGGACGTCGACGGAGTGGCCGAGCCGACGGGCGACCTCGGCGGCAGGCACAGCCGCCCGCAGCATCATCGTGGCCGCCGAGTGGCGAAGGTCGTACACGGTGGTGGCCGCCAGGGGATGGCCGGCGGGCCACAGCTGGCTGCGGGCACGGACCCAGACGGGGCCGTAGTTGGTCGTCGTCATCGGTCGTCCGGCGGCGTTGGAGAACACCCGGCCATCGACGGGCTCCCAGCGATCCAGGTGCCAGCGCAGGCGGTTGACCAGATGGGGCGCGAGGGGGACGTCTCGCACTGAGTCGATGGGGCGCTGCTTGTGGCCCTTGGCTTCCACGACGGTCCCCTCGGGGGTGTAGCGAACCCCGGGCGGCGTGACCGCACCGCGGAGGGCGGCCATCCCCCAACCATGCCGGGGAAGGCGCAGATCCTGACAGCGGAGGCCCATGGCTTCGGACGGCCTTGCGCGCTCGGGTCTTGAACGCTCGAGTCTTGTCACGGCCGTTGACGCGCACTTGACCCGGTAGCGGCGCTTGTCCTTTCGGCGTGTCAGGAGGCGGGGTGGCGATCGAGAAGACCTGCACGCGCTGGAGCCCGTTCACGGCAGGACCACCGCCGTCCGCCTTGGCCACTGGTGACCGTCAGGGGCCGTCAGCGTCCTTTGCTAGTGGTACGGGAGTGGTACGGAGCTTGATTTGGGCGGAGAGAGTGGGATTCGAACCCACGGTGAGCCGAAGCCCACAACGGCTTTCGAGGCCGCCCCATTCGTCCGCTCTGGCATCTCTCCAGCGCCCGAGGCTACCGGCCCCGCCGCCCGGCGAAGAACGTGGAGAGGGTGGCGGCGCACTGGTCGGCCCGGACCCCGGCCACGACGGTGACCTCGTGGTTCAGCCGGGGGTCGGTGCAGACGTTGTAGAGCGATCCGCAGGCTCCGCCCTTGGGGTCGGCGGCGCCGAAGACGACTCGGGCCACCCGGGCGGCCACCAGCGCGCCGGCGCACATCACGCAGGGCTCGAGGGTGGCAACGAGCGTGGTTCCTTCCAGGCGCCACGCTCCGGCGGCGGCGGCGGCGTCGCGCAGCGCCAGCACCTCGGCGTGGGCGGTCGGGTCGCCCGCCTGCTCCCGCTCATTGTGGCGGCGGGCCAGCACGGCCCCGTCACCTGCCAGCAGGACGGCGCCCACCGGCACTTCACCCGCCGCCGCCGCGGCGCCCGCCTCGGCCAGCGCCAGTTCCATCGCCTCGCAGTCAGTCAAGCGGAGGGAGTGGGATTCGAACCCACGGTGGGCAGGACCCACACACGCTTTCCAAGCGTGCCGATTCGGCCGCTCTCGCATCCCTCCCGGGTCGCCGAGGCTACCCGTACCGATGCCGTCCCCTCCCCCTATGCTGGCTTCGGCGTGGCGGTCGGGTCCTGTGCAACCGCTCCCCGTGAACCGAGTCAGGGCCGGAAGGCAGCAGCTCTCAGCGGGTTGAGCAGTGTGCCGCAGGTTGCCTGACCGCCACGTCGTTGATCACGGAGGAGCTGCCGACGGCCTGTCGGTAACCTGCGACTGGTGGCCTTCCAGTCCCTCTACCGGCGGTACCGACCCCGGCGCTTCGGCGAGGTGCGGGGCCAGGACCACGTCGTACGGGGCCTGCGCAACGCCGTGGCCACGGGCACGGTGTCCCACGCCTACCTGTTCAGCGGGCCGAGGGGGACGGGCAAGACCTCGACCGCCCGCATCCTGGCCAAGGCCCTGAACTGCCAGGCGCCGGTCGACGGCGAGCCGTGCTGCGCCTGCCCCTCGTGCCTCGCCGTCGAGGCCGGCACCTCGCTGGACGTGAGCGAGCTCGATGCCGCGTCGAACAACGGCGTCGACGCCATGCGCGACCTGGTCGCCCGGGTGGCGCTCGCCGGCGTCGGCCGCACCCGGCTCTACATCCTCGACGAGGTCCACATGCTGTCCACGGGCGCGTCCAACGCGCTGCTGAAGACGCTCGAGGAGCCGCCAGCCCACGTGGTGTTCGTGCTGGCCACCACCGACCCGCAGAAGGTGCTGCCGACCATCCGCAGCCGCACCCAGGCGTTCGAGTTCCGGCTGCTGTCTGCCACCACCCTCGTCGAGCACCTCCGGTGGGTGGTGGCCGACGCCGGCCTCGACGTCGACGACCAGGCCATCGAGCTGGCCGTGCGGCGGGGTCAGGGGTCGGCGCGGGACGCCCTCTCCGCCCTGGAGCAGATCGTGGCCGCCGGCACCACGGTCGACGACGATGCCGTGGTCGAGGAGATGGCCGAGGCGCTCTGCGAGCGCGACACGGCCCGGGCGCTGACCGCCGTGGCCACGGCCTGCGGGGCCGGACGCGACGCTCGGCACCTGGCCGAAGCCCTGCTCGCCCACCTGCGCGACGCCTTCTTGTCGGTCGTGGCGCCCGAGGTGGTGTCGCTCCCCGACGCCGCCCGTGAAGCGGTGGCCGACCGGGGCCGGCGCCTCGGCGCCGCCGCCGCCGTCCGCTCGCTGGATGCGGTGGGTGAGGCGCTGCTGGCCATGCGGGATGCCCCGGATGCCCGGGTGGTCTTGGAGGTGGCGCTCGTGCGCGCCACCCGCGCCGAGGCGGACACCTCCGCTGCGGCCCTGCTCGAACGAATCGAGCGGCTCGAGCAGGCGTCGCGACGGGGGGCGCCGCCGACGGGCGCGGGCGCGGGCTCGTCGGCGCCTCCTGCGGTGGCGCCCGCGGGGTCGGCCCGCGAGGCGGCCCGGCAGGCGGTGACGGCCGGGGGCGGCCGCTCGGGCGAGCTCGGGCGCGATGCGGCGGCACCCGCCCTTCCTCCCGGCGAGGCGCCGTCCCGGCCCGCCCTCGGGGCGCTCCGGCGTGACCAGGTGCCCCCGCCGCCGGCCTCCCCAGCCACGCTCGCCGCACCCCCGCCGTCGGCCTCCTCCCACCCGGGCCGCGAAGGCCCCGCCGCCGCGTCGGGACCGCTGCCGACGCGTGAGGAGCTGACGCTGGCGTGGGCCGACCACATCCTCGGGCGCCTGCGCCCCGTGGCCAAGGGCCGCTTCGCCGCCGGCCGCTTCGCCGCCGTCGACGAGGAGGCCATCACCTTCGCCCTGCCGAGCGAGGCCATGCGCCGGATGTGCGAGGACCGTCTCGACGAGGTGGAGGCGGCACTGGCGGCCTTCCTCGGGCGTCCCGCCCCGCTGCGGCTGACCGTCGACGGCCCCGCTGCCGGCGACGTCACCGATGGGGAGGTGCCGGAGAGCGACGCCGCCGAGGCCGTCGATCTCGATGAGCTGGCCGATGTCCCACCCGACAGCCGCAGCCAACTCGACCGGCTCAGCGAGGTCTTTCCCGGTGCCGAGCTGGTCGACGACCCGCGCCCGGGTCCCGACCGCTGAGCGGCGGGACGGGTAGCCTCGGGCCATGCCCGACCAGCCCGATCTGGGTCAACTCATGGCACAGGCCCAGCAGATGCAAGAGCAGCTCATGGCCGCCCAGGCGGAGGCAGCGGACAAGGTGGTCGAGGGCCAGTCCGGCGGTGGCGTGGTGCGGGTGGCGGTGACCGGCGGCATGGAGTTCCGCTCGGTGACCATCGATCCGGCAGCGGTCGACCCGGACGACGTCGACATGCTCCAGGACCTGGTGCTGGCAGCGCTGCACGACGCCATGGCCAAGGTGGGGGAGATGCAGGAGGGGTTGACCTCGGGCCTGGGGCTGGGAGGCCTCGGCGGCCTGTTGGGCTGACTGTTCCCGGTGTACGCCGGTCCCGTTCAGGACCTCATCGAGGAGCTCGGCCGGTTGCCGGGCGTGGGCCCGAAGTCGGCCCAGCGCATCGCCTTCCACCTCCTGAAGCTGCCCAAGCAGGACGCGCTGCGCCTGGCCCGGGCCGTGACCGAGGTGAAGGAGCGAGTGACGTTGTGCACCCGCTGCTTCAACGTGGCCGAGGGTGAGGAGTGCGGGGTGTGCGCTGACTCCCGGCGCGAGAGCGGGATTCTGTGCGTGGTCGAGGAACCCCGCGACATCGTGGCGGTGGAGAAGACCCACGAGTACCGAGGCCGCTACCACGTGCTCCAGGGAGCGATCAGCCCCATCGAGGGGATCGGTCCCGATCAGCTGAAGGTGCGCGAGCTGCTGGCCCGACTCGAGCCCGAGCAGATCTCCGAGGTGATCCTGTGCACCAACCCCAACATCGAGGGTGAGGCCACCGCCATGTACCTGGCCCGCCTCCTGCGTCCTCTCGGCCTGAAGGTGACGCGCATCGCCAGTGGGCTCCCCGTCGGCGGCGACCTGGAATATGCCGACGAGCTCACCCTCGGGCGAGCCCTGGAGGGCCGCCGCGAGGTCGACGCGTAGGGACGCTGGCGAGTCCGCACCGCTCGCTGCGCTCGGAAAAGAATTGTCACAGGCAGTCGCTACCGTTCGGCCATGAGGTTGTGGCCTTCGACACGCCGGCCCTACGATGGCGGCTCCAATCGAACCCTGCCCCGAGTTCGGGGGCCCCGAGCGCTCGGCGCCGGGTCCAGAGGGAGGTGACGCCGCGATGCGGCCGTACGAAATCATGCTGATCCTGGAGTCGACGCTCGAGGAGTCCGCGGTTCAGGGCCTGATCAACCGGGTCACCACGTCCCTCGATGCATCGCAGGCCGCGGTGACGCGGGTCGACAAGTGGGGCAAGCGGCGGTTCGCCTACGAGATCAACCACCGGACCGAGGGCTACTACGTCCTCGTCGAGCTGGGTGCCGAGCCCGTCGCTCTCGAGCAGCTCGACCGTTCCCTCCGTCTGGCGGACGAGGTCATCCGCCACAAGATCGTCCGGGTGCCCGAGGGCAAGAGCCGGAGCGCTTCTGCGCCCCGGGCCGGCGCCCTCGCCGCCTCCCGGTCCGACCAGGACACGTAGACCAAGGAAGTGAACGATCATGGCCGGTAACAACGTCACCCTCGTCGGCAACGTCACACGCGACCCCGAGCTTCGCTACACCCCCTCCGGTCAGGCGATGGCCAAGTTCGGCCTTGCGGTCAATCGTCGTTGGCAGAACCGCCAGACCCAGGCGTGGGAGGAGGCCACCAGCTTCTTCGACATCGTCGCCTGGCGGGAGATGGCCGAGAACATCGGCGAGTCCGTGCAGAAGGGCGCCCGCGTCGTGGTCACCGGGCGGCTCGAGCAGCGCACGTGGGAGACCCAGGAAGGCGACCGGCGATCGGTGGTGGAGGTGGTCGCCGACGAGGTGGGCCCCAGCCTGCGGTGGGCCACCGCCACGGTCACCAAGAACGAGCGTCGGGGTGGCGACGGTGGCTTCGGCGGCGCCAGCGGCGGTGGTGGCGGCGGGAGACCGACCAGTGGGGCCCCGTCGGGTCCCGGTAGCTACGACGACGAGGAGCCGTTCTAGATGGGCCGAAAGTCGAAGGCGCAGCCGCCCCGCGGCGAGCGCAAGGGCAAGGACACCGGAAAGCGGTTCAAGCCGAAGCCGTGCATGTTCTGCCAAGAGCAGATCTCGTGGATCGACTACAAGGACGTGAACCTGCTGCGTCGCTACATGTCCGACCGGGCCAAGATCCGCGCCCGGCGCGTCAGTGGTAACTGCGTGCAGCACCAGCGCGACGTGGCGCTGGCCATAAAGACGGCCCGGGAGCTGGCCCTGCTTCCCTACGCCACCCGAGTCAGCAGCAGTCGGGGCGGTCGTGGTGGTGGAGGGCGCGGGCGTGACCGCGACGACCGTGGGCCGAGCCGTGACGAGCGGCCGCCGCGTCCCGGTCCTGGCGATGCACCGCCTCCCGCTCCGCGGGGCGCAGCCCCGAGCGCCGATGCGCCGACCGTGCAGCAGGAGACGGTGGTGGAGTCGCAGTGAGGAACCGGCGATGAACGTGATCCTGCGCGACGACGTGGCCAACCTCGGCAAGCGGGGCGATGTCGTCGACGTGGCCGACGGCTATGCCCGCAACTATCTGATGCCGCGAGGTCTCGCCATGCAGGCCAGCAGCGGGGCGGTGACACAGGCTGCCGGCATGCGCCGGGCCCGCGATGTGAAAGACGCCGCCGCCCGGGCCGCCGCCGAAGACGTTGCCCGCAAACTGGTGCCTGCGGTGATCCGCGTCGTTGCTCGCGCTGGCAGCGAGGGCAAGCTGTTCGGGTCGGTGACCACGTCCGACATCGCCGAGGCGGTGCTGGAGCAGACCGGCGTCGAGGTCGACCGCCGCAAGATGCACCTCGACAACCCGATCCGGGAGGTGGGCACGCATCTCGTGCCCATGAAGCTCCACGCCGACGTCGAATTCCCCATCACCGTCGAGGTCGCCTCGGCCTGACCGGGCTCGCTCTCCCGGCGTCCGGCCACCCCTCGGGTGCGCCGCCAACTCCACTTTGCCCGGCATCCACCAGCTCGGCACGCCCGGCCGTCAAGCTGGAGGGGATGAGTGCGTGTGCGCTCCTTTCCGGTCGGGCCCACACCGTTGTCAACACGCTGTCCACCCCGAATTCACAGCGTTGTTCCTCTAGCGCTCCACAGGCGTGAGGAAGAAGGGTTGAGGCATATGGCCCTGGCTGAGGTTCCCCCCGGTCGCGGCCGCTCCGACGGACGCGTCCCCCCTTACAACCTGGAGGCCGAGGAGTCGCTGCTGGGCGCCATGCTGCTCAGCCGGGACGCCATCGTCGCCGCTTCGGAGATGGGCGTCTCGGCCGACGACTTCTACAAGCCGGCGCATGCGCACGTGTACGACGCCATCACCTCGCTCTACAGCGCCGGCGAGCCCGCCGACCCGGTGACCGTCGGAGAGGAACTGCGTCGGGCGGGGCTGCTCGCCGACGTCGGCGGCCCGGGGCTGCTGGTGTCGTTGCAGGTCCGCACACCGGCCACTTCCAGTGCCGCCCGCTACGCCCGCATCGTCAGCGAGCACGCGCTGTTGCGCCGGCTCATCTCCGTCGCCGGCGAGATCGCCGAGATGGGCTACCGCGTACCCGACGACGTGGCCGAGGCCGTCGACCGAGCCGAGGCGCTGGTGTTCGACGTGGCCCAGCACCGGGTCAGCGACACCATGGCGCCGATCCGGGACCTGCTCGACCACAGCCTCACCCGCCTGGAGTCGCTGTACGAGAAGGGCGACGCCATCACCGGTGTCCCCACCGGCTACCAGGGCCTCGACGAGCTCTTGTCCGGCCTCCAGCCGTCGAGCCTCGTCATCGTGGGCGCTCGGCCGGCGACGGGCAAGTGCCTCACCGGCGACACCCTGCTCACCGACCCCCGTAGCGGCGCTCGCACCACGCTCGCCGAGGTGTACCGCCGCGGCTTTCGGGGCGAGGCGGTCGAGGTCACCAGCCTGGGGGAGAGTGACCACCGGCTGCACGTCCGCCGGCCCAGCGCCTTCGTCGACGACGGGATCCGCCCGGTGTTCCGGGTCCGCACTCGCCTGGGGCGTGAGGTGCGCAGCACCGCCGCCCATCCCTTCCTCACCCGCACCGGGTGGCGGCGTCTGGCCGACATCGCCGTGGGCACGGCGATCGCCGTTCCCCGCGAGCTGCCCGTCTTCGGGGACGAGCCGCGACCCGAAGCCGAGATCGCGCTCCTCGCCCACCTGCTCGCCGACAGCGCCCACACCACCACCTCGGTCCGGGTGGCGACCGACTCGGCGGCGGTCGTGGCGGACCTCGAGCGTCACGCTGGCGTCTTCGGCGCTCGGGTGTCGCCGGAGCGGCGGGCCGAGGCGTTGTCCACGTGGCGCCTGGTCACCCCGCCGGACCAGGCCGATCTGCTGGGCAAGGTGCTCCACGAGCACGGTCTCGTGGGGGTACGGATCCACGCCCGCTGCGTGCCTGAGGCGATGTTCCGCCTGCCGCGGCCGCAGCTGGCGCTGTTCCTCGGGCGGCTGCTGGGTCCCGGCGCCTCGGCGTGGTGGTCGACGCGCGACGGGGGTAGCGCCTGTGTCTCCTACTGCAGCGTGTCTCGCCGCCTCGTCGCCGACGTCGCCCACCTGTTGCTCCGCTTCGGAATCAACGCTCGCCTCCGGCGCCGGGTCATCCAGCGCCGGGGCTGGCGTGGGCCTGCCTACGAGCTCGAGCTCACCACCATCGACGACATCCGGCGGCTGGCCGGAGAGATCGGCCTGTTCTCCAAGGAGGCGGTGCTCGTCAACCTGCTCACCCGAATGGAGCGCCGGCCGGGCCCGTCCGTCGAGGCCTCCGGCACGGCCACGGGCGGCGCCGGCCACGAAGTTTCCGGCACGCCGCTGGTCCCGGTGGTCGCCGTGCGTCGGGGGCAAGCCGTCGGCGCGGCGGCGTCAAGGCCGGGCCCGGCCGCCGGGTCGCTGGTCGAGGAGCGACCGCTCAGCACGGGGACCACACCGGCGGTCCTCTGGGACGACATCGTCGCCATCGACGCCTATGGCGACGACCAGGTCTACGACCTCACTGTCCCCGGCGACCACAACTTCGTCGCCGCCGACATCTTTGTCCACAACACCGCCTTCGCCCTGGGCATGGCCGCCCACGCCGCCCTCGAGGCCAATCGCCCGGTGCTGTTCTTCTCGCTGGAGATGAGCCACCTCGAGATCACTCAGCGCCTGCTCGCCGCCGAGGCCCGGGTCGACTCCAGCCGGCTGCGCAACGGCAAGCTGGCCGAATCCGACTGGACCAAGATCAGCCATGCCATCGGCAGACTGGCCGAGGCGCCGCTGTACATCGACGACAACCCCCGGGCCACGGTGCTGGAGATCCGGGCCAAGTCCCGCCGGCTCAAGTCGCGCCTGGGCGACCTCGGGATCGTGGTGGTCGACTACCTCCAGCTCATGACCGGGCGCAACAGCGCCGAGAACCGCCAGGTCGAGGTCTCCGAGATCAGCCGAGGGCTGAAGGTCCTGGCCCGGGAGCTGCAGACCCCGGTCGTGGCCCTGTCGCAGCTGTCCCGGAACCTCGAGCTACGGGCCGACAAGCGGCCCATGTTGTCCGACCTGCGTGAGAGCGGTTGCATGCCGGCGTCCACCCGCTTGATGCGGGCGGACACCGGTGAAGAGATCTCTCTCGGCGAGCTGGTGCTCTCTCAGGAGCAGCCACTGGTTTGGTCGCTCGACGAGCATCTGCGGCTGATCCCCGCCCAGTTGACCAAGGCCTTCCCGTCAGGAGTCAAGCCGGTGTTCCGGCTGCGGTTGGCTTCTGGACGGGAGGTCGACGCTACGTCCAACCACCCCTTTCTCACCGTGCAGGGATGGTCGGCCCTCGAGGAGCTCACCGTCGGGTCGTTCATCGCAGCGCCGCGACACATCCCGCCCCCGACTGCGGCACCCGCGACGTGGACCGACGATGAGCTGGTGCTGCTCGCTCACCTCTTGGGGGACGGGAGCATCGGTCCGAACGGCGTCAAGTACGCAACTGCCGACCCCGCCAACAAGCAGGCGGTTGAGGAATCCGCCAAGCGAGCTCTAGGCATCGAGGTCCGAGGAGACCGACTTGGGCGGACCTGGCAGTTATGGCTACCCAGCCCCTACCGAGTGACCCACAAGCGGCGCCATCCCGTCCGGAACTGGCTCGAACCCCATGGACTGTGGGGCTCACGTGCCGCCACCAAGTTCATCCCCGAGAGCATTTTCGGTCTCCAGTGCGACAAGCTCGCCATCTTCTTGCGCCACCTCTGGGCGACCGACGGCTCAATCACGATTGGCCGCAACCAGCGGGCGGCGTTGGTCCGTACGTACTACGCGACGAACAGTCGTCGTCTGGCCCAGAACGTTCAGCGCGCACTCCTGAGGTTCGAGATTCGCTCCCGAGTCGCGCCAACCCACAACAAGGGCTACGCCGAGAATTGGCATGTTGTACTACAAGGCGCACCGGATCAACTCCGGTTCCTTTCGGAAATCGGATGCCATGGACTCCGAGGGGAGGTCATCCCGAAGGCGACTGGGATTCTGGAATCGCACAAGGTGAGCCCGAACATTGACTTGGTCCCTTGGCCAGTGGCAATGGTGATCAAGGAGGCCCTGGCGACGAGCGGTATCACGTATCGAGAGTTGGCGGCACAGCTGGATGAGCACTACTGCGGCAGCTACCTGCTCGGCACCGAGGACCGCCCGCGCCGATTCTCCCGCACCCGGCTGGACAGGATCGCTGAGGTGACGGGGAGCCAGCGAGTTTCCGATCTCGCCACATCGGACTTGCTCTGGGACCAGGTGATAGAGATTGTGCCCCTGGGAGAACAGCCAACCTTCGATGCAACGGTCGACAAGACGCACAATTTCATCGCGAACGGAGTCGTCGCCCACAACAGCCTCGAACAGGACGCCGACGTGGTCATGTTCCTCTACCGGGACGAGCTTTACCACCCGGAGTCGCCCGACCGGGGGACCGCCGAGGTCCTGGTGACCAAGCACCGCTCGGGCCCGACGGGCATGGACCGCCTAGCCTTCCTCGACCACTACACCCGGTTCGCCAACATGGCCAAGGGCATTTGAGCACGTGGAGGACCAGACTATTTCTGAGCAATGGCGAGAATTGATGAGCACTAGTCGAAACCCCGGTAGAGGCCCTCGGCGGTTGCTCACGAGCGCGTGGCGGCAGGTCACGCGCGTCCAACGCCGACGCGCCGATCACGGATGCAAAGACCAAACCGTTCGAGGCTCTCGCTAGCCATACCGACCGCTGGCCATGAGCGAGGATCTGCTCGCGCTCGACGGGATCGATCACCACATCCCGGCTCGCGGGAACACGCCGCCCATCCACAGAGCTAGGAATTTGCCAAGTAGCCGGTCCTTGCGGCGCACCGGACCTGCTGCGCTCGCCATGTCCAGGCGGGAGGGCTCGCCATCGTCGTGGGTCCCTCCAGCGGTCGAGGTCCGCCGGGAGCGCCTGGCTGAGGCCTCGGAGGCCACGAACAGTGGTCGGGGCCGCCCGCTACGGGCGCACTGGTGCGTATAGTCTCGGAAGACTATGCGCCGGCGCCGTGTGCTCACCTCTCTGACCGCGTTGGCCTTCGTCCTGGCGTCGTGCAACGGCGGTGCCGGGGGCGTGCTGTCCCGGGCTCCGGAGAAGACCAGCACCATCGAGGGGGGCCCCTTCTGTGGTCCCCTCCAGGACCTGAACCGGGCCAAGCTCGACCTCATCCGGCGGGCGACCTCGAATCTCGAGATCGACGACACGGCCGAGCGCATCCGCCGCCTGCAGGAGCAGGTGGTCACTGAGGCGCCGGCGGAGGTTCGCGAGCAAGCCCGCTTCACCACGGAGGTCTACCGCGAGTACCTCGATGTCCTGCAGAACGAAGGCTACGGCAAAGCGCCGTTCGAGAAGATCACGTCGGACGAGTTCAATGCCGCGGAGCTTGCCCTGGTGTCGTACTGCTTCCAGAACCCCACGAGCTGAGGTTGCTGGGCGACGACATCCTCCCGCTGCTGGTGCTCGCCCTGGGGGCGGCCATGGCCCTGGGCAGCGGGCTGGCCCTGCTCCGGCCTCCCGCCACCCGATCGGAGGGCGAGCTCGAGCGGCCGCCGGTGGTCCGCAGCGGCATCATGATCACCATCGGCGTGGTGGCCAGTGTGTGGGCCGTGGCCAGCCTGCTCGCTGGCTGAGGCGTCGCTCGCAGTGGCGCCTACCGCGACAGAATGACGCGCCCGCAGAACGAGCACGTCCAGTCGGTGTCGGCCAGGCGGTTCTGCCAGCCGGAAGGAAGGTGCTGCGTACTACGGCAGGTCCGGCAGGTCAGCTCGTTCGTGTAGAGAGCTTGGGCCATCCCGAAGACCACCTTGCTGCCGTGATGATTCTTGGCCGTCGGGCGGGCCTCACCGGCGGGGACCGACTGCCTCGCTTGGATGCGGGTGGCTTGGGCGGCGCGAGCCTGGGCGACGTGCTGACGGGCGGCGCGGTGGGCCCGCCGACGGGCCTCGGCCTCGGCGATGGGACCAGGAGCCCACGAGGTCTGGACCTGCGACCGCGGCATCGACGGCGGAGCCCAGCCACCCTTCTTGAGCGTGACGAACGCCTGGTTGAGCTCTCGCATGCGTTGGTCGGCCTCGCGCCGCACCGACTCGGAGCTGTCGGTGTGGCGGTCGGGGTGGTAGCGCTGGGCCAGCGCCCGGTAGGCGGCCACGACCTCCTCCCGGGACGCCAGCGAGGTCAGGCCGAGCACCTTGTAGGGGTCGGGCCCCTCGTCCTCGCGCTTGGGTCTAGCCACGATGGCCAGGGGTCGGCGACATGGCGCCGGGGGCCGGCTCGACGGTGCCCGGCTGTTGGTCGTTCATTTCCATGCGCGGCCTCTCGGCGACTCTGATCGTCAACACCCGTCTGCCCACAACGCTAGAGGCCCTACACCCGGGGCTCCACCACTGCCTCCCCACGGCCGGCGGGCCCGGCGCCGTGGGCACGCTCAGGAGTCCAGGGAGCCTGTGGGGTAAACAGGGCGGACGGGCGAGCAGGAGGAGGTCGAGATGTCGCTGCCGGCGCTGTACCTGGAGGGGCTGGCGCAGCGCGCCCTCCGGGGTGCCGCCGAGCTCAACGCCTACAAGGTGGGCCTGGTCGAGGCGGTGTTGAAGGACACCCTTCGCAGCGCCCGGGCCGGAGACACCGATCAGGCCGTCGAGGCCGGCGTCCGCACCGCCATCGAGGTAGCTCGATGGGAGCCGGCTCGGCCGGCCAGGGCTGCGTCGAGCGACGTGCCTGAGCGGGGAGCGGCCGTGCCGGGGGATGCCGGCGCCGAGGGCCGCAGCCCCCGAGAGGTGCTCGACGACCATCTGGCACTGGCTGCGGCCGGTGACTGGGTGACCGATCTGGAGCGCAACGTGGCCGATGACATCGTGGTCCTGACCGGGTTCGGGGCGTTCGAGGGCCGAGATCAGCTCCGGGTGCTGGCCGAGCTGCTCGACGCCCAGTTGCCCAACGCCCGGTTCGAGTACACGACCGTGGCCGTGCGGGGCGAGGTGGCCTTCCTCGAGTGGCGGGCTGACGCCGACGGCGCCCGCGTGCGCGACGGCGCCGACACCTTCGTGATCCGGGACGGGCGCATCATCGCCCAGACCATCCACTACACCGTCGACCCTGCGGCCGACCGCCGGGCCGGCTGATCCTCCGGTGGCGGGACCCCTCCCCGAACAGCGCGTGCCCTGGCCGGCGATCGCCCAGTCGTGGCGTCACGTCAGCTTCTTGCACTGGCCCCTGCCGGCCGAGGTGGTGGCGGCCCACCTCCCCGCCGGGCTGGAGCCTGACCTGTGGGAGGGCCAGGCCTGGGTGAGCATCACCCCGTTCCTGGTGGAGCGCTTCCGGCTTCCTCCCCTTCGTCCACTGCCCCGGCTCTCCCGCTTCCCCGAGACGAACCTCCGGACCTACGTGCGGGGCCCCGGTGGGGTCGACGGCCTCTGGTTCTTCTCCCTGGAGGCCGACAGCGCCACCACCGTCGTCGGCGCATGGGCGGGCACCGGTGTGCCCTACCGATGGTCGGCCATGAGCGTCCAGGCAGGGGAGACCATTACCTACACCGCCCGCCGCCGGCCGCCGCATGACCCGCACGGTCACCGCATCGTCGTCAGGCCGGGCACGCCGCTTCTGCCTGGCGAGATCTCCGAACGTGATCACTTTCTGACCGGTCGCTGGCGGGCCTACACGGCGGTGGCGGGCGTGCTGGCGGTCATCCCCGTCGAGCACCAGCCCTGGCCCCTGCAGGAAGCCGAGCTGGTTGACCTGGACGAGGATCTGTTCACCGCCGCCGCGCTGCCGTCACGGAGCCGCCCTCCACTGGTCGGCTACTCCACCGGCGTCGACGCTCGCCTGGGCCCTGTCCGTGCTCTCCGCCGCCTCGATCGCTGAGCGATCGGTGCATCGATCGCCGCCGACGGGCTACCGCTGTGAGCTGGAGGGCACCATCGCCAGCGCCGGGTTCTCCTCGGGGCACCGCTTCGTCGTCGGGCACTGGGACCACTCTCCGCTCGGGCCCATGGACGACGTCATGTGGGCCTGGCCGGACGGCGTGCGGTTGCTGTTGGTCGGTCGTTCCGAGGTGGCCGAGCTGATCACCGCGGTGTACCGCTTCGACAGGGTCGAGGTCGTGCCACTGCGGTGTCGCATGGACGAGTCGGTGCTGGCCGTCGTCGCCGGCGACCTGCGCATCACCCTGCGGGCCGGTCGGCGGTGGCCCATACCGCTGGCTCAGCTGCGCGGCACGCCCGCTGCCCGCCCGGTGGAGCGCCTGCTCGCCCGGGCGATGCTGGGCGTGCGGACGTGGGGGGTTAGCCCGACCGGCGTGCGGGAGTGGTACCGGGCCGACGAGTACCGCCGGGTGGTGGCCGGCGAGGCCCACCTGGGGGAGCTGGACCTGGGGGGGCTGCGCCGGTTTCACGAGCCGGCGAGGTTCGGCTTCAGCGAGCCGCCCCGCCGGCCCTCGCTCGTCCGGGCGCGGCCGCTCCTCCACGACCCCTCGGGCACCCTCGCAGCGGTGGTCAGCCGGAGCGGCCGAGGCATCGGCGCGGCCGGCCAGGCCGAACCCCGTGCGCAGCCCGAGGAGGGCGGCGACTGAGCCCCGGCCGCTCCGGTCAGCGCCCTCGGGGTGGTACCTTGCCCGTGGAGCCCTGGAGTCGGCGTGGACGAGTTGCAGCGAGTGATCGACGTCTCGTTGGCCAACGCCAGCCCGTTGACACGGCGGGTCTACGCCAACGAGCAGTGGACTGCAGCGGCGGCGCAGGCGTTCATCAACCGGGTCATGGCCGCCACCATCGCCACGGTCCGGCCGAACGGAACGCCTCATGCCGCGGTGGTGCTCACCGCCTGCTTGCAGGGAACGGTGATCTTCACGGCGACGAATGGCTCGGTGCTGCTCCGCAACCTGGAACGCCAGCCTGCGATGTCCATGACGGTCACCGATCGCGATCACGACCTCACCATCCACGGTGAGGCCGAGCGTCTGGGGAAGGCCGGCGACCTGGTCGACCTGGTCAGGGAGCTGAGTGGGCTCTCGCGGCGGGGCTCCTTCCTCCCGAGCGGCTGGGACGGCTACCTCTACCGGGCGCGGGTCGCCCGCATCTTCCTCAGCGCCTGACTGGCGGCGTCGGGACGCACGGAAGTGGCAGGCTCGGACCGTGGCCCACACCGACGGGGAGCTCGACAGGTTCTCCGAATGGGAGCGGCGGGCGTGGGAGCTGCGGGCGGCGGCCTACGGTCGAGCCATCACCGTCCTGACCGGCGGCGCGGCCGATGCGTTGCTCGACGCCGCCGGCGTGTCGGCTGGCACCCGGATTCTGGACGTGGCCACCGGTCCGGGCGTCGTCACCCTGGCCGCCCGACGCCGGGGTGCCCAGGTGCTCGCTGTCGACCAGGCAAGAGCGATGGTCGATCTCGCCCGTGCGGCCGGCGTCGAAGCGTGGCGGGCGAGCGCCGAGCGGCTGCCGTTCCGGGGCGCCTCGTTCGACGCGGTCGTTGCCGGTTTCCTGCTCAACCACTTGGCCCGCCCGAATGAGGGGGTGGCCGAGCTCGCCCGCGTCTGCCGGGGACGGCTGGCGTTGAGTGTGTGGGACGTGCCGTCGGCCAATCCGGTGCTCGGCCTGTTCGGCACCGTGGCGTCATCTCCCTCCAGGACAGATGCGGTTCCTCCCGGACCGGACAGCCACGCGCTCGCCGAGGACGGTCCTCTCATCGCCCTGCTGGGCGATGCCGGTCTCGACGACATCCGGGTGGACCGGGTGGGCTGGTCCATCACCGTCGAGCCGGGGACGTGGTTCGACGCCGTAGCCGCGGGCACCCCCCGCACGGGCGCCGTACTCGCCGCCGCCACGCCTGACGAGCGGGCCTCGCTGCGGGAGCGCTACGTCGAGGTGGCACTGGCCGAGTACGGCGTGGGGGGCGGGACGGTCACGTTGCCGGCGGCGGCGGTGGTCGGCAGCGGCCGGCCGGGCGACGGGAGTGTGCAGGTGTGAGGGCTCCACCTATGGGAGAGGTATGGGCGCATGAGTGACCAACAAGCAACTGGCACCCCCGACCCCACCTACGACGTCATGAGCGTCGTCTACCACGCCCTTCAGGGTGCGGAGACGATCCAGAAGTACTTGGACGACGCCACCACCGACGACGACCTCAGGGACTACTTCAAGCAGGTGCAGCAGGGCTACCGCCGTGCCGCCGACATGGGCAAGCAGCTCCTGGTCAAGCGCATCGAGCACGAGCACTGATCCGCCCGTCCCTCGAGCTCGACCGATTGCCGCCGGGATGTTCACCGGCGGCCATCGGCGCGCAAGGGCCTGCGTCTCAACCTGGACCCCATGACGACAATGGACCGACGCAGGTTCCTCGCCCGGGGCGCGGTGGCGGCTGGGGCCGTCACCGTGGCCTCAGGTTCCCTGATCGGGCTGCTCGCCCGGAGCGCCGGCGGGCCTGACGGCCCGGCCGCCGGGTCTCCGGCGAGGAACGACGATGGCTACGGCCCCCTGGTCGACATGGGCGACCTCTGGCTGCCCCGAGGGTTCCGCTACGTAGCCTTCGGAGAGACGGGCACGCCCCTTCCCCTGACCCGGGGAGGCGCTCCCGTCGGGCCGCTGCCCCGGGGCCACGACGGCATGGCCTCCTTCGCCGCCGGCGCGGGGCTCGCCCGCCTGGTGCGCAATCACGAGAACACCGAAGAGGTCAGCCCCCTGGGTGGCGGTGGCTACGACCCGGCCCGCTACGGCGGCACCACGACCATGGAGTTCGACATCACCAACCCGGCGGACGCCAGTAGGGACGCCATGCGCTTTCGTGGCCAGTGGGTGAGCATCCGGGGCACGAGCACCAACTGCGCCGGCGGCCTGACGCCGTGGGGCTCGTGGCTCACCTGCGAGGAGACCGTCGAGACGGTGGGCGAACCGCACGGCTACGTGTTCGAGGTGCCGTCCGGCGCCAACGGCCCGGTCGACGCAGTACCGCTCGAGGCCATGGGCCGCTTCGTCCACGAGGCGGTCGCCCTCGACCCTGCAACCGGCATCGCCTACGAGACCGAGGACCGTCGCATCAGCGGCGACGGCACCGGCTCGGGGTTCTACCGTTTCACCCCAACAACCGGCACCAGCTTCGGCACCGCCGGCCGCCTGGAGATGCTGGCGGTCAAGGGACGCCCCAACCACGACTCCTCCACCGGTCAGCGCATCGGCGAGGTCCTGCCCGTCACCTGGGTGCCCATCGCCGACCCCGACCCGGCCAACGCCGCCACCGACAGCCAGGCCGTGTTCCGCCAGGGCTGGGAACAGGGCGCGGCCCGCTTCAACCGGCTGGAGGGCGCCTGGCACGGCGACGGCAGCATCTTCATCATCTCCACCAACGGCGGGGACCCACGTCCCGGTGGCGATCCGGGGCTGGGCCAGGTATGGCAGTACCTCCCCCGCGGCAACAGCGGCGGCCAACTGGTGCTGCTCGTCGAGTCCCGCGATCCGGACATCATGGAGGCGCCCGACAACGTCTGCGTGAGCCCCCGCGGCGGGCTGCTGGCGTGCGAGGACGGCGCCGGCGCCCAGTACCTGCGGGGCATCACCCGGGACGGGCGGGTGTTCGACTTCGCCACCCACACCCTCGATGGCTCCAACGAGTTCGCCGGCGCCAACTGGAGCCCCGACGGCAACTGGCTGTTCGTGAACGTCCAGGACCCGGGCGTCACCTATGCCGTGACTGGTCCGTGGGAGGCGGGGGCGCTTTGAGGAGCACCGAGTACTGGATCGCCGTATGCACTGCAAGGCCAGACAGTGCGCGGGCCCGTAGCCGAGACCGGGCTCGGTTGGCTGATGACCGAGTACGGCGCGGCCATGCTCGATGGGGGCCTGCGGCCCTCACGGGTGATGGCGATGGCCTGTCCAGAGGCGATCGACGCACTCGGAAAGGGACGCATCGGCGCTGTCGAGAATCAACGTGTTGACGCCACCCGCGGCCGCGACGAGTTGGTGCGTCGCTACCCGATGGACGTCCGAACGGGAAGATGTCAGCTCCCGCTCCGGTAGCGGTTGAGCATCCCTCGCACGGTGCGCAGCAGGCCGGCCAGGGCGGGCATCGAGTGCTCGAGATGCTGCTCGCCCTGGTCGGTGATGGCATAGACCCGGCGGGCGGGGCCGCGCTCAGGGGTGCTCCAGTAGGAGGTGACCAGACCTTCGTCGGCCAGGGTCCGCAACGCCCGGTAGAGCCCACCGGTGGTGGGCGGGACGTCCACACCCAGCTGGGCGAGGCGTCCCATGAGCTCGTAGCCGTGGCCCTCCTGCTCGCGCAGCAACAACAAGATGGCCGGGCGCAGCAGGCTCCGGGAACGGAGCTCCTCGGGTTCGTGGCCGGTTCGTGCAAGGCTGACGGAAGCAGACATGGTCCCCCCGGTGGGTCTCCGGAGCTCGTGGTTCGGACTCCTCTGCACGTCATCGGCAACCGAGGGCTGCAGCTTGAGCGCTGATATCGCGCGGCCGGCGCTTGGTCGCCGGTGAACATCTCCGGCATCCGAGTCGGCCTTCGAGCCCGGTGTGTCAACCGCGCTGATTCAGCGCTGCCAGAGCGGGTGACGGGAATCGAACCCGCGTTCTCAGCTTGGGAAGCTGATGTTCTGCCTCTGAACTACACCCGCGAGTGCGACGATCCTACCGGCTCTCGGTCGGGCGGTAGCGTGCCGGCGTGATCCTCTCCGACCGCTCGATCCGTGACGCCCTGGCGATGGGGCGGATCGTGATCGACCCCCTCGGCGAGGGGTGTGTCCAGCCCTCTTCGGTCGACCTCCACGTCGACCGCTTCTTCCGGGTGTTCCGCAACCACACCATGGGCTTCATCGACGTGAAGGAGAACCTGGAGGATCTCACCGAGTTGGTGGAGGTCGGCGAGGGCGACCGGTTCATCCTCCACCCCGGAGAGTTCGTGCTCGGCTCGACCCACGAGCGGGTGGCCCTGCCCGACGACCTGGTGGCCCGGCTCGAGGGCAAGAGCTCGCTGGGCCGCCTGGGCCTGCTCATCCACTCGACCGCCGGTTTCGTCGACGCCGGCTGGGACGGACATCTCACCCTCGAGCTGTCCAACGTGGCCAACCTGCCCATCACCCTGTACCCGGGCATGAAGATCGGCCAGATCAGCTTCTTGCAGATGACCACGCCCGCCGACCAGCCCTACGGCTCGGGCACCCTGGGCTCGAAGTACCGGGGCCAGCGCGGCCCCACCCCCAGCCGCTACTTCGAGAACTTCCGCACGTAGCCCCCCCAACCCGTTCACGCACCGGAAACCGGCACGCAACAGAGGTTCCGTAGGTTCCAGCAGCGTGGACGTGGTGGTTCTGCGATGGCCGTCGGAGCGCAGCCGCCGAGAACGCCTGCGCGACGAAGGCAGGCCCCGTTTGCTGCTGGTCGACGATGCGGCGTCACCGCCCGAGCCGGACGACTGCCTGGAGGAGTGGGCTCGAGCCTCGGCGGGGGAATCCGAGGTCAAGGCGCGGGTCGACGCGCTGCTCGTCCGTTGCCGGAACCACGTCGAGGTCACTCCGGTGCTGGATGCCGGGGTGCTCCGGGTCGGTGAGGCGCTCGTGTCGCTGAGCCCGCTGGAGAGCCGGCTGGCGGCGGTGCTTCTCGAGCGCAGGGGCCGGGTGGTCCCGAGGGAGGTGCTGGTCGGTGCCGCCTGGCCCGACGGTCCGGGACTTCGCAACACCCTCGACGTCCACATCGCCCGCCTGCGCCGGCGGTTGGCCTCCGTGGGCCTGGCACTGCGAACGGTGCGCTCCCGTGGCTACCTGCTGGAGCCTTCAGGTTGTGGTCAGCAACGGGTCCGCGAGGCGTAACACGCCGACAACGGCCGGGAAATCGCCTCTGCATACGTTCAGGTTCGGTACACCTTGGAGAGGAGATCCGGTGCGCAGAAAGCTCGCTGTGGCAGGGGCGTTGGTGGCGGTGGTGATCGTCGGGATGGCAGGGCCGGCGTGGGCGTTCGACCGGCCCGCCGAACCCGACACGCAGTACATCCTCGACAACATCTTCGTCTTCTTCGCCGCCGTGCTGGTGTTGTTCATGCAAGCCGGCTTCGCCCTGGTCGAGGCCGGGCTTACCCGGGCCAAGAGCGTGGCCAACATCATGATGAAGAACCTCATGGACATGTCGGCCGGCGTCCTCGCCTTCGCCGCCGTCGGGTTCTCCATCGCCTACGGGCCCGAAGGCAACTCCTTCTTCGGCCTCGGCGGCTGGTTCCTCGACCCGGCCGGGTTCGACGAGTCGTCGCTGACCCTGGCCACCAACTTCCTCTTCCAGGCCGCCTTCGCCGCCACCGCCGCCACCATCGTGTCCGGGGCCATGGCCGAGCGCACGAAGTTCAAGGCCTACTTCCTCTACAGCTTCGCCATCACCGCCTTCATCTATCCCGTCGTCGTGCGCTGGATGTGGGGCGGCGGCTGGCTCTCCCAACTCGAGGTGCCGTTCGGGGACTTCGCCGGCTCCACCATCGTCCACAGCGTCGGCGGGTGGGCCGCGCTGATGGGTGCGCTCATCTTGGGGCCCCGGCTCGGCAAGTACGGCCCCGACGGCAAGCCGCGGGCCATCCCGGGCCACTCCATACCGTTCGTCGTGCTCGGCGTGTTCATCCTCTTCATCGGTTGGTTCGGCTTCAACCCCGGCTCGGAGCTGGCCGCCGACTTGGCCGTCGGTGACATCGCCGTCACCACGCTCATCGCCGCCGCCACCGGCGCCGTGGCCGCCACCCTCACCATCTGGGTGCGCAGCGGCTATCCCGACGTGGGCATGGCCGCCAACGGCATGCTGGCCGGCCTGGTGAGCATCACCGCCGGCTGCGGCGCCCTGGACAACTGGGGCGCACTGTGGGCGGGCCTGATCGGCGGCGTCATCGTGGTGCTGTCCGTGCAGCTACTCGAGCGCCGCAGGGTGGACGACCCCGTGGGCGCCGTCTCGGTGCACGGTGTCTGTGGTGCCTGGGGAACCCTCGCCGTGGGGCTGTTCGCCACCAAGGCCGACGGCTTCGTCGCCACCGAGGACGCCGGACTCTTCTACGGCGGCGGGCTGGGCCAGCTGGGTACCCAGGCCATCGGAGTGCTTGCCGTGTTCCTCTTCGTCACCATCGCCTCCGGCCTGGTCTTCCTGCTCATCAGGGCGACGGTCGGGCTCCGGGTGAGCGAGGAAGAGGAGGTCGCCGGCCTCGACGTCCTCGAACACGGGGCTCCCGGCTACGGACCGGACGTCGTACCCACCATGGACACCGCGCTCCGCGGTGCGCCCCGAGTCAACGCCAAGGTCTGAGGAGGAAGTCGTGGAACTGATCACTGCCATCGTCAAGCCCCACGTGCTCGACGGCGTGAAGGACGCGCTGAAGGGCATGGGGGTGCAGGGCATCACCGCCAGCGAGGTGAAGGGGTTCGGCCGCCAAGGCGGCCACACCGAGAGCTATCGGGGCACCGAGTACACCATCGACTTCGTCCCCAAGATGAAGGTGGAGGTGCTGGTGGACGACTTGGACTCCGACAAGGTGGTCGAGGCGATCGCCGCCGCCGCCCGTACGGGCAAGATCGGTGACGGCAAGATCTGGGTGACCCCGGTCGGGCGGGCGGTGCGCATCCGCACCGGTGAGGAGGGCCTCGACGCCCTGTAACCAGGCTCCCTTCGCTCGCCGGTAGAGCATGGTGCCGCCTCCGGCGCGCCCAATCCCGTTCCGCCCGGCCAACCCGGCTGCGCCGGCGGCCAGGCGGCGGCAACCGCAGATCAGCCAGGCTCCGTGCCGACGGGCGCCGGCGGATGATCGCCGGCGAGATGTGGTTCGTCGCCGGGATCGTCCGGTTCGGCGTTGAACCCCGTGGGCGACGCCGCATCCGCGGGAGCGCCGAGATAGCGCGACGCCACGGGCTGCAGCTCGTCGTCGAGCTCGAACACCAGCGGCACCCCCGTGGGGATCTCCAGCGACGAGATGTCGTCGTCGGAGATGTGCCCGAGGTGCTTCACCAGCGCCCGCAGGCTGTTGCCGTGGGCGACGACCAGGACGCAGCGCCCGGCCAACAGGTCGGGGGCGATGGCGTCGTGCCAGTACGGGAGCATCCGGGTGACGACGTCGGCCAGGCACTCGGCGTCGGGCAGCACGTCGGGGGCCAAGCCGGCGTAGCGGGGGTCGTTGCGGGGGTGCCGCGGGTCGTGCGTGGGCACCGGTGGGGGGCGAACGCCGTAGCTGCGTCGCCACAGGTGCACCTGCTCGTCGCCGTACAGCGCCGCCGTCTCCGCCTTGTTCCGGCCCTGGAGGTCGCCGTAGTGGCGTTCGTTCAGCCGCCAGTGGCGGCGCTGGGGCAACCACAGCCGCTGGGCCTGCTCGAGCGCAAGGTTGGCCGTGGTCACCGCCCGTTGCTGGAGGGAGGTGTGCACCACGTCGACGTCGATGCCCGCCCCGCCCAGCAGCTCGCCGGCGCGGCGCGCCTCGACCCGTCCCTGCTCGGTCAGCGGCACGTCGTGCCAGCCGGTGAACAAGTTGAGGGCGTTCCAGGAGCTCTGGCCGTGGCGGAGAAGCACGAGGGTGGGCACTGGAGGACCACGGTAGTGGGCACGGGGCACCCTGAGGTACGGCGTGGGGCGAGCCGGAAGGGCCTCGGGAAGGCAAACTTGAGTCAGTAGCGCTCATATCGACTGTGTAGGAACGCCTCATAGTGGTTATCCTCAGCCCAAGACACGATCTCGCTCGCCCCAGGAGGACTCCACCATGCCCAGAGCCGTCGGCATCGATCTCGGCACAACCAACTCGGTCGTCAGCGTTCTCGAAGGGGGGGAGCCGACGGTCATCCCCAATGCTGAGGGTGGTCGTACGACCCCGTCCGTGGTCGCCTTCGCCGTCAAGGGCGGTGAGGTGCTGGTCGGTGAGGTGGCCAAGCGTCAGGCGATCACCAACCCGGATCGGACCATCCGCTCGGTCAAGCGCCAGATGGGCACCGGCTGGCGGACCAGCGACATCGACGGCAAGCGCTACACGCCCCAGGAGATCTCCGCCCGCATCCTCCAGAAGCTCAAGCGGGACGCCGAGGCGTACCTGGGCGACAGCGTGAACCAGGCGGTCATCACCGTGCCCGCCTACTTCAACGACGCCGAGCGCACGGCCACCAAGGAGGCGGGCCAGATCGCCGGCCTCGAGGTACTGCGCATCATCAACGAGCCCACCGCCGCCGCGCTGGCCTACGGGCTCGACAAGGAGGGCGCCGACCAGACGATCCTGGTGTTCGACCTGGGCGGGGGCACCTTCGACGTGTCGGTGCTCGAGATCGGTGACGGGGTGTTCGAGGTCAAGTCGACCCACGGCGACACCAACCTCGGCGGCGACGACTGGGACCAGCGGGTGATCGACTGGCTCGTCCAGCAGTTCAAGGCCAAGGAGGGCGTCGACCTCAGCAAGGACAAGATGGCCACCCAGCGCCTCAAGGAGGCCGCCGAGAAGGCCAAGATCGAGCTGTCGTCGACGCAGTCGACCCAGATCAACCTTCCCTTCGTCACCGCCACCGCCGAGGGCCCCAAGCACCTCGACGAGACGCTCACTCGGGCGAAGTTCCAGGAGCTCACCGCCGACCTGCTCGAGCGGTGCAGGGGCCCGTTCGACCAGGCCATCTCCGACGCCGGGTTGTCCAAGGGCGACATCGACCACGTCATCCTGGTGGGAGGCTCCACCCGCATGCCGGCCGTGGTCGACCTGGTGCAGGGCATGACCGGCAAGGAGCCCCACAAGGGCGTCAACCCCGACGAGGTGGTGGCCATCGGCGCCGCGGTCCAGGCCGGTGTGCTGAAGGGCGACGTCAAGGACGTCCTGCTGCTCGACGTCACCCCGCTGTCGCTCGGCATCGAGACCAAGGGCGGGGTCATGACCAAGCTCATCGAGCGCAACACCACCATCCCCACCCGCCGCACGGAGGTGTTCACCACCGCCGAGGACATGCAGCCCTCGGTGGAGATCCACGTCCTCCAGGGCGAGCGGGAGATGTCGATGTACAACAAGACGCTCGGCAAGTTCCAGCTGGTCGACCTGCCTCCGGCCCCCCGGGGCGTGCCCCAGATCGAGGTCACCTTCGACATCGACGCCAACGGGATCGTCCATGTGTCGGCCAAGGACCGGGCGACCAGCAAGGAGCAGTCGATGACCATCACCGGTCAGTCGTCACTCGACAAGAACGCCATCGACCAGATGGTCCGTGACGCCGAGGCCCACGCCGAGGACGACCGCCGCCGGCGCGAGGAGGCCGAGACCCGCAACAACGCCGACAGCCTCGTGTACCAGACGGAGAAGATCCTGCGCGAGCACGGCGAGAAGATCACCGGCGCCGAGAAGGACGCCGTCGAGTCCGGCCTCAAGGACCTCAAGGACGCCATCGCCGGCGACGACCTCGATCGCATCCGCCAGAGCACCGAGACGCTCATGGGCGCCAGCCAGAGCTTCTCCCAGAAGCTGTACGAGCAGGCGGCGGCCGAGTCGTACTCCGACAGCGGCGCCAAGCCCCCCAGTGACGACGAGGTCGTCGACGCCGAGATCGTCGACGAGGGCGAGGACAAGTCCGCATGAGCCCCATCGGACGCCCCCACAACCCGGCGGCCGCCTCCGGGCCCGCCTCTTCGCCGGGGTCTCGCAGAGAGGCCCCGGCGAGCGAGGCGGACCAGCCCGACGCGCCCCTCGCGGCCGAGAGGGCGGAGGACGGTGAGGAGTCGTTCGTTGCCTCCGCGCCTGGTTCCTCCGACCACGCCGGTGGCGGGAGCGCCGAGGCGGGCGCCGATGAACCGGTGCCGGACGAACCCCCTTCCGCCGAGTCCTCGGCCTCACTCGACGACGTGGCCGGCGAGCTCGCGGCGGTCCGGGCCGAGCGTGACGAGTACCTCGAGCTCGCCCGGGCCAAGCAGGCGGAGCTGGAGAACTTCCGCAAGCAGGTCATGAAGCGCCAGGCCGACCACCTCCAGCAGGCGGCGGCCGACATCGTGACCAAGCTGCTGCCCGTGCTCGATGCGCTCGACAACGGGGTGAGCCACGGCGACGATTCCCTGGTGCCGGTACGGGGCCAGCTCCTCGGCGTGCTCGAGAAGGAGGGACTGCGCCGGGTCGATCCCGTCGGTTCCCCCTTCGACCCCAACGAGCACGAGGCGGTGGCCCACGAGCCGGGCGACGGCGGCGAGGCCACCGTGGCCGAGACGCTCCGGGCGGGATACTGGTGGAACGGCCGCCTGCTGCGGGCGGCCATGGTGCGGGTGCGCGGCTAGGGCATGGCCCCACAGCGCGAGTGGTTCGAGAAGGACTACTACGCCGTGCTTGGTGTGCCGGAGACGGCCACCCAGAAGGAGATCACCCGCGCCTACCGGAAGCTGGCGCGAGACACCCACCCGGACCGCAACGCCGGTCAGGAGGATCGCTTCAAGGAGGTCTCGGCCGCCTACGACGTGATCGGCGACCCGGCCAAGCGCAAGGAGTACGACGAGGTGCGCAAGCTGGGCCCCGTCGGCGCCGGCTTCGGCGGCCCCCGCAGCCGGCCCGGCGGAAGGGGCGGGTTCAACGGCTCCTTCCGGGTGGACGACCTCGGCGACCTCGCCGACCTGTTCGGCGGGGTGTTCGGCGACCGCGGCCGCACCCGCAGCGGACCTCCCCGGGGCGCCGGTCCCCAGCGCGGCCAGGACCTCGAGGCCGAGCTCCACCTGTCGTTCGCCGACGCCGTCCACGGGGTCACCACCGCGGTCAACATCACCAGCGAGGCGCCGTGCGCCACGTGCCAGGGCAGTGGAGCCCGACCCGGGACCACTCCCGTGCCTTGTCCCGTGTGCGCCGGACGAGGCGTGCTCGACGAGAACCAGGGCCTGTTCAGCTTCTCGGCGCCGTGCACCCGCTGTGCCGGCCGTGGGGTGGTGGTGGAGAGCCCCTGCCCCACGTGCAACGGGTCCGGCGTGCAAACCCGCCAGCGCGAGGTCAAGGTGCGCATTCCCGCCGGGGTGGACGACGGCCAGCGGATCCGGCTCAAGGGCCGGGGCAAGCCCGGTCGCAACGGCGGCCCTGCCGGCGACCTCTACGTCGTGGTGCGCACCGGCTCCCACCCGGTGTTCGGTCGTTCGGGCCGTGACCTCACCCTGACCCTGCCGGTGACCTATCCCGAGGCCGCCCTCGGCGCAGACATCACCGTCCCCACGCTCGACGGTGACCCGGTGACGGTCCGGCTGCCCGCCGGCACCCGGTCCGGGCGCACGCTGCGGGTGAAGGGACGGGGCGTGCCCTCCTCGTCCGGTGCCCCGCCGGGCGACCTCCTCGTCACCGTCGAGGTGGCGGTCCCGTCGAAGCTGTCGGCGGCCGAGCGCAAGGCCGTGGAGCAGCTGGCCGCCGCCACCACCGAGTCACCCCGAACCCATCTGGAGTCGTGAGCCGTGGTACCCCGCGACCCGCAAGGAGATCGAAGGCGTGACCGTGGCCGGGCGGTGTTCGTCATCTCCGTCGCCGCCGAGCTGACGGGGATGCATCCCCAGACCCTGCGCATCTACGAGCGCAAGGGTCTCCTCGACCCGGCGCGCACCGTGGGCAACAGCCGCCGCTACAGCGAGCAGGACCTCGACCGGCTCCGTCGCATCCAGGACCTCACCTCCGATGGCCTCAACCTGGCCGGGGTCAAGCGGGTCCTCGAGCTCGAGGTCGAGGTTGCCCGGCTGCAGGCCGAGCTGCAGCGGGCCCGGGAGGAGGCCCGAGCGGCGGTGGAACGCACGCACCAGCGCTACCGACGGGAGCTCGTGCCGCTCTCGCAGGCGGTGGAGCTCTTCACCCGCCGCGGGCGCTCGTGAGGATGGAACGCCGTCCGTTGGTGACCCTATGCTGAGCGGACCGCCAGCGGTCTGTGAAGGAGAGGCGCGTGCCCGGGACCGTGGTCGTCGGCACCCAGTGGGGTGACGAGGGCAAGGGAAAGCTCACCGACCTGCTGGCGCCCGACATGGACATGGTCGTGCGCTACCAGGGCGGCCACAACGCCGGCCACACCATCGTGGTCGGCGAGCAGAGCTTCGCCGTGCGCCTCGTGCCCAGCGGCATCCTGCACCCCGGCACCATGAACGTGATCGGCAACGGTGTGGTGGTCGACCCCCGGGTGTTGCTGGAAGAGCTCGACACCCTCGACGGCCGGGGGATCGACACGTCCAACCTGGTCGTCAGTGGCAACGCCCACCTCATCCTGCCCTACCACCAGGAGATCGACCGGCTGGCCGAGCGCTACCTGGGTCGCAACAAGCTGGGCACGACCAAGAGCGGCATCGGCCCCACCTACGCCGACAAGGCGGCCCGGGTCGGCCTTCGGGTGCAGGACCTGCTCGACCCCAAGATCTTTCGCCAGAAGCTGGACGTGGTGCTCAAGGAGAAGAACGCCATCCTGGCCAAGGTGTACAACCAGCTCCCGCTGTCGGCCGACGACATCGCCGAGCGCTACCTCGACGAGCTCGCCCCCCGCCTGGCGCCCCGCATCGCCGACTCGGTGCACCTGGTCCACGAGGCGCTGGAGGCTGGTCGCAACGTGATGTTCGAGGGGGCCCAGGCCACCTTCCTCGACCTCGACCACGGCACGTATCCGTTCGTCACCTCCTCCAACCCCGTGGCCGGCGGCGCCTGCGCCGGCGCCGGCGTGGGGCCCCGCCACCTCGACCGCATCATCGGGATCACCAAGGCATACCTCACCCGGGTGGGCTCGGGGCCGTTCCCGACCGAGCTGTTCGACGACGTGGGCGACCAGCTGATCGAGCGGGGACGGGAGTGGGGCACCAACACCGGGCGCCGTCGGCGGGCGGGCTGGTTCGACGCGGTGATGCTGCGCCATGCCGTCCGCCTGAACAGCCTCACCGACATCTTCCTCACCAAGCTCGATGTGCTCGACCCCCACGCGGTGGTCAAGGTCTGCGTCGCCTACGAGGTCGACGGCGAGCGCCTCGACCACATGCCCTACCACCAGTCGGTGCTCCACAAGGTCAAGCCTGTCTACGCCGATCTCCCCGGCTGGCAGGCCGACTGCTCGGGTGCCACGACCCTCGATGAGCTCCCGCCCGAGGCCCGCGACTACGTGATGTTCCTCGCCGAGCAGGGCGGTGTCCCGGTGCGCTACGTCGGGGTGGGCCCCGAGCGCCTCCAGACCGTCCACGTCGCCTAGAGAGGCTCCGGTGCGGGTGTGCGTGGTCGGCGGCGGCGGGCGGGAGCACGTGCTGGCCGCGGTGCTGTCCCGGTCGGCGGACGAGGTCGTCGTCACCCCTGGCAACGCCGGCATCCCGGGGTCGTCGGACCGCGACCTGGCCGAGATCGACGCCGACCTGTTCGTGGTGGGGCCCGAGCAGCCGCTGGTGGCGGGGCTGGCCGACCGGCTCCGGGCCGACGGGCACCTGGTCTTCGGGCCCGGCGCCGACGGCGCCCGCCTCGAGGGGTCGAAGCGGTGGATGAAGGAGCTGCTCCACGAGGCCGGCGTGCCCACCGCCCGCTCCGCCGCCTTCACCGAGGTGCAGCCGGCGCTGGCCTTCCTGGCCTCGCTCGAGGGCCCGTGGGTGGTCAAGACCGACGGGCTGGCCGCCGGCAAGGGTGTCCTCGTGACCGACGACGTGGACCAGGCCGGCGCCGACGTGGCCGCCAAGCTGTCGGGTGCGGCCTTCGGCGACGCGGGACGGACCGTGGTCATCGAGGAGGGGCTGGTGGGACCCGAGCTGTCGGTCCTCGCCGTGTGCGACGGCACCCGCGCCGTGGCGTTGGCACCCGCACAGGACCACAAGCGCCTGGGCGACGGTGACGAGGGGCCCAACACCGGGGGGATGGGCGCCTACTCGCCGGTACCGGTGGCGCCACCCGAGCTGGTCGACACGGTGCTGGAGACGGCGGTGCTGCCGACGCTGCACGCCCTGCGCCGCCGGGGCATCGACTACCGGGGCGTGCTCTACGCCGGCCTCATGCTCACCGAGCAGGGTCCCCGGGTGCTCGAGTTCAACGTCCGCTTCGGTGACCCCGAGGCGCAGGTCGTGCTGCCCCGGATGGCGTCCGACCTGACCGAGCTGCTGGCCGAGGCCGCTGCCGGGCGGCTGCGCCAGGAGCCGGAGTTCGTGGCCGACCCCGCCGTCACCGTGGTCTGCGCCGCCGAGGGCTATCCCGAGGCTCCCCGCCGGGGTGACCGCATCGAAGGGCTCGACGCCGCCGCCGCCGTCGAGGGCGTCACCGTGTACTGCGCCGGGGTGACCGGCGCCGGCGACCGAGTGCTGCGCACTGCCGGCGGCCGGGTGCTCGACGTCACCGCCATGGGCCCGACCCTCGACGAGGCGCGCCGGCGCGCCTACCAGGCGGTCTCCCACCTGTCGTGGCCGGGCATGCACTACCGTCGGGACATCGCCGCCACCGCCGTCGGGGTGTCCGAGCCCCATCCCGGGGTCGCTGACCCGGCAGGTTGGTGACCAACGCCTTCGCCACCGGCGGGAACACGCGCCAGGATGGGCGGATGAACTCTCTCAAGGTTGCCGTACTGATGGGCTCTCCTCGCGACGCCGACAAGATGGCCCCGGCGGTCGAGACGCTGGGGCGCTTCGGTCTCGAGGCTGACGAGCGGGTCATGTCGGCCCACCGCACCCCCGACGCCGTGGCCGCCTTCGCCCGTGGCGCCCGTGAGGCCGGCTACGTGGCCCTGATCTGCGGGGCCGGGATGGCGGCGCACCTCGCCGGCGTCTGCGCTGCTCACACCACGCTGCCCGTGGTGGGCGTGCCGCTTTCCGGCGGCGCCCTCGGGGGCATCGACGCGCTCTACGCCACCGTGCAGATGCCCAAGGGCATCCCCGTGGCCACGGTGGCCGTCGACGGGTCGATGAACGCCGCCTTGCTGGTGGTGGAGATGCTGGCCATCTCCGACCCGGGCCTGGCCGCCGCCCTCGACGATCACCGGCGGGAGATGGCCGGGTGAGCCGATGAGGCGGCGGGCGTGAAAGAGGCGGTGCCCAACGTCCTGGCCCATCGCTACGCCAGCGCCGAGATGGTGGCCCTGTGGTCGCCCCGGAACAGGGTCGTGCTCGAGCGGCGGTTGTGGTTGGCGGTGCTGAAGGCCCAGCGAGACCTGGGCGTCGACGTGCCCGCCGGCGTGGTGGAGGACTACGAGAAGGTGGTCGACGACGTCGACCTGGCCTCCATCGAGGCCCGCGAGCGGGTCGTGCGCCACGACGTCAAGGCCCGCATCGAGGAGTTCTGCGCCTTGGCCGGCCACCAGCACGTCCACAAGGCGATGACCTCCCGCGACGTCACCGAGAACGTGGAGCAGGCCCAGGTGCGGGCCAGCCTCGTCCTGGTGCGGGACCGCATGGTGGCAGCGCTGGCCCGCCTGGCGGAGCGGGCGGGGGAGCACGTGGAGGTGGCCGTGGTGGCCCGCACCCACAACGTCCCCGCCCAGGTGACCACCGTCGGCAAGCGCCTGGCCAACGCCGGCGAGGAGCTCCTCGCCGCCTTCCACCGGGTCCAGGACCTCTTGGCCCGGTACCCGCTGCGGGGCGTCAAGGGGCCGGTGGGAACCCAGCAGGACCAGCTCGACCTGCTCGGTGACGACCCCGAGCTCGTCGCCCAGCTGGAGCGCTCGGTGGCCGAGCAGCTCGGCTTCGAGGCCGGACTGGCCAGCGTCGGGCAGGTCTACCCCCGCTCCCTCGACCTCGACGTGGTGGCCGCCCTGGTGCAGTCCGCCGCCGGGCCGGCCAGCCTGGCCACGACCATCCGGCTGATGGCGGGCCACGACCTGGCCACCGAGGGGTTCGCCGCCGGGCAGGTGGGCTCCTCGGCCATGCCCCACAAGGTGAACACCCGTTCCTGCGAGCGCATCTCCGCCCTGGCCACCGTCCTGCGTGGACAGCTGACCATGGTTGCCGCCCTGGCCGGCACCCAGTGGAACGAGGGTGACGTGAGCTGCTCGGTGGTGCGCCGGGTGGCCCTGCCCGACGCCTTCTTCGCCGCCGACGGCCTGTTCGAGACGTTTCTCACCGTGGTCGACGGCTTCGCCGTCCACCGCAGCGTCATCGCCGACGAGCTGCGCCGGGAGCTGCCCTTCCTGGCCACCACCAAGCTGCTGGTGGCGGCCGTGCGGGCCGGCACGGGGCGGGAGGAGGCCCACGAGGTCATCCAGGGCCACGCCCTCGCCGCCGCCCGCGACCGCCGTGAGGGCCGCCACCAGCCCGACCTGTTCGACCGGGTGGCCGCCGACGAGCGCATCCCCCTCGACGGCGGCGCCCTGCAGGCGCTGCGGGCCAACCCGCTCGCCCTGGCCGGTGCCGCCCCCCGCCAGACCACCGACTTCGTCGCCCGGGTCGCCGCCGTGGTGGCCCGCCATGCCCATGCCGCCGCCTACACCCCGGAGCCCATCCTGTGACTACTTCCGCCCGACCTGACCCCGGACTTCCACTGCTCCACGCCGGCAAGGTGCGCGAGGTCTACGACGCCGGCGAGGGCCGTCTGGTCCTCGTCGCCTCCGACCGCATCAGCGCCTTCGACGTGGTGATGGCCGAGCCCGTTCCCGACAAGGGCCGGGTCCTCACCGCCATGTCGGCGTTCTGGTTCGAACAGCTGGCCGACGTGGTGGGCAACCACCTGCTGTCGACGTCGCTCGACCACCTCCCCGAATCGGCCCGCTCGCCCCAGCTGGCCGGGCGGGTCATGCTGTGCCGGCGGGCGGAGATGCTGCCCATCGAGTGCATCGTGCGGGGCTACCTGGTGGGCTCGGCCTGGCGCGAGTACCGCGAGACCGGCACCGTGCACGGCAGCCCGGCGCCGAGCGGGTTGCGGGAGGCCGACCGGTTGCCCGAGCCGTGGTTCACGCCCTCGACCAAGGCGCAAGAGGGCCACGACGTCAACATCTCCTTCGAGGACGCCGTCGACCTGGTGGGCGCCGACGTGGCCACCAGGGCGAGGGACGTCTCGCTCGAGCTCTACCGGCGCGCCGCCGAGTGGAGCGCGGCTCGGGGCATCCTGCTGGCCGACACCAAGTTCGAGCTGGGGCTGGTCGACGGCGAGCTGGTGGTGGCCGACGAGCTGGTCACCCCCGACTCGTCACGCTTCTGGCCGGCCGAGCAGTGGTCGCCCGGGGCCACCCCGCCGTCGTTCGACAAGGAGCCGCTGCGGCAGTGGCTGGCCGGGCTCGACTGGGACAAGCAGCCGCCACCCCCGGCCCTGCCCGCCGAGGTGGTGAGCGCCACCCGGGAGCGCTATGTGGAGTCCTACGAGCGCCTGTCGGGTCGTTCGCTCGCCGACTGGCCCGGAGCGGCGCCGGCCGATGCCTGAGCCGGTGGGGGAGGCCCCCCACCGTGCCAGACTGCCCGTCGTGACCTTCGACGTGCTGGTCGAGGTCCGGCTGCGGCCGGGCATCGCCGATCCCCAGGGAGCCACCATCGAGCGCTCGTTGGCGGCGCTCGGCTTCGTCGGCGTGCGGGACGTGCGGGTGGGCAAGGCCATCCGCTTCACGCTCGACGCCCCCGACGCGGCGAGTGCCGGGGATCAGGTCGACGAGCTCTGCCGGCGCCTGCTGGCCAACCCGGTGATGGAGGACGTCGAGGTCACGCTGGCCGCGGTCACCCCGGCGACACCGTGACTCCGCTGATCGGCGTCGTGGTGTTCCCCGGCTCCAACTGCGACCGGGACGCCATGGAGGGGGTTCGGGTCCTGGGCGGGGAGACCACCGTGCTCTGGCACGCCGACGCCAGCATCAAAGGAGCCGACGCCGTGATCGTGCCCGGTGGCTTTGCTCATGGTGACTATCTGCGGCCCGGCGCGATCGCTCGCTTCTCGCCAGTCATGTCGGCCGTGGCCGACTTCGCCGCCGCAGGAGGGCCGGTCGTCGGCATCTGCAACGGCTTCCAGGTGTTGACCGAAGCCGGCTTGCTCCCCGGCGCCCTGCAGAAGAACCGGGGTCTGAAATTCTTGTGCCACACGGTGACGCTTCGAGTCGACTCCACCGATTCAGTGCTCACGTCCGGGGTCGAAAACGGTGCACTTCTTCGAATTCCCATCAACCACTTCGAGGGCAATTACACCTGCGGACCAGAGACGCTCGCCGCCCTGCGGGCGGAAGAACGAGTGGTCTTGCGCTATGTCGACAACCCCAACGGCTCCATGGACGACATCGCCGGGATCTGCTCCGAAGGGCGCAACGTGGTGGGCCTGATGCCCCACCCCGAGCGGGCGTGCGACCCGCTGCTGGGCTCGACCGACGGGATGCCGCTGCTGCAGTCGTTCCTGGCCGCCGCCTCGGGCGCCGGCGTCAGCTCCCGGCCCGGGTGATCCCGGCCCGCTTCAGGACCGCGGCGGGCACGCCGAGCTCGCGCCAGGCCTGGTAGCTGATGCCCTTGCGCTCGCCGTAGGACTTGGCGTTCTCCACGAAGTCGTCCTCGTACTGCGACAGGTCGACGTCGCGCTGGAGGTTCTCTCGCTCTTCGAGGAGATCGAGCCGCTCCTGCACCAGTGACAACCGCTTGATCTGGTTGGCGTCCTCGAGCTCACGGTCGATGGCGGCGATCCGCTTGTCGATGGATTCCGGAGTGCGCTTGCGCCCCCGCTTGGGCTTGTGGGCCTCCAACGCTTCGAGATAAGGAGCGATGGATCGGCTCTGAGCCCGACCCTCGGCCATAGCGGCCTTTTGTTCGTCGGAGACGGCGCGCTTCTTTGCTGGTGTCATTGTCGGGCGACTCTAGCAATCCATTGTGGGAATGCAACTGGCGCTAGCCTGACGCCATGTCGATCCACCGCCAACTCGGCCTGACCGACGAGGAGGCGAACCGGATCGAGGAGATCCTCGGCCGGCCCCCGAACCACCTCGAGCTGGCCATGTACGCGGTGATGTGGTCGGAGCACTGCTCGTACAAGTCGTCACGCCTCCACCTCCGGCGGCTGCCCTCCGATGGCGAGCGGGTGCTGGTGGGCCCGGGGGAGAACGCCGGGGTCGTCGACGTGGGCGACGGCATCGCCGCTGCGATCCGCATCGAGAGCCACAACCACCCGTCGGCCATCGAGCCCTACCAGGGGGCGGCCACGGGCGTCGGCGGCATCCTGCGCGACATCTTCACCATGGGCGCCCGGCCCATCGCCCTGCTCGACTCCTTGCGGGTGGGCCCGCTCGACGACGCCCGCAGCCGCTGGGTCCTCGACGGCGTGGTCAGTGGCGTGTCGGGCTACGGCAACGCCGTGGGCGTGCCCACGGTGGGTGGCGAGGTCGTATCCGACGCCACCTACACCGGCAACCCACTCGTGAACGTGGCCTGCCTGGGCTTGATGCCGATCGACCGGCTGGTGCTGGGGCGAGCCACGGGCGTGGGCAACCTGGCCGTGCTGCTCGGCTCGACGACCGGGCGCGACGGCATCGGCGGGGTCAGCGTGCTGGCCTCGGCCGGCTTCGGGTCGGACGGCGACACCGACGCCTCCGACGAAGACGCCGCCAAGCGCCCGAGCGTGCAGGTCGGTGACCCCTTCGAGGAGAAGCGGCTCATCGAGGCCTGCCTGGCCCTGCTCGATGCCGGCCTCGTGGTTGGCATCCAGGACCTCGGCGGCGCCGGGCTGGCCTGCGCCACCAGCGAGACGGCCAGCCGTGGCGGGGTGGGGATGGACGTCGACGTGGCCGCCGTGCCCCGCCGGGAGCCGGGCATGGAGCCGTTCGAGGTCATGACCAGCGAGAGCCAGGAGCGGATGCTCGCCATCGTCCGCCCGGACGACCTCGACGAGGCGGAGTCCCTGTGCCGGCGGTGGGACGTGCGGGCGACCGTGGTCGGCCGGGTGACCGGCGACGAGGGCCGGCTGCGGATCGTCGACGGCTTCGACGGGCCGGTGCTGGCCGACATGCCCGCCGCCTCCCTGCACGAGGCCGCGCCCTGCTACGACCGCCCCCGCCGGCCGGCTCCCGCCGTGCCCGACCTGCCTCCCGTGCC
The DNA here is from genome assembly GCA_035942035.1 of Acidimicrobiales bacterium. Lineage (GTDB taxonomy): Bacteria > Actinomycetota > Acidimicrobiia > Acidimicrobiales > CADCSY01 > JAHWJR01. Next base: position 18,657 of record DASZDK010000055.1, on the reverse strand, counting down.
GGCCCGGTCGGTGCACGCTGGTGACGACCTGCTGGCCATGGTGGCCGACACCGCGTGGGTGTGGAGCCAGTACGACTCCCAGCTGTTCCTGAACACCGTGGAGGGACCGGGAGGCGACGCCGCCGTCCTGCGGTTGAAGCACCCCGTCACCGGCCAGGACACCGGCCGGGCGCTGGCCCTCACGCTCGACGGCAACCAGCGGTGGTGCGCCGTCGACCCCCGAGAGGGAACGGCCATGACCGTGGCCGAGGCGGTCCTCAACCTGGCCTGCGTCGGGGCCCACCCGCTGGCCGTGGTCAACTGCCTGAACTTCGGCAACCCTGAGCATCCCGAGGTCATGTGGCAGCTCTCGGAGTGCATCGACGGCATGTCCGAGGCGTGCCGGGCGTTGGGGGTGCCGGTGGTGGGCGGCAACGTCAGCCTCTACAACGAGAGCCGGGGGGCCGACATCGACCCCACGCCGGTGATCGGCCTCCTGGGTCTGGTCGACCGCCTCGAGCGGCGACCTCCCGGGGTGACGCTGGCCGAGGGGGCCGCCGTGCTGCTCGTCGGCGCCCGCTCCGGCGAGCTCGGCGGGTCCCGTTGGGCGGCGGCGGCCCTGGGCGGGGGACGGCCGGTCGGGTCCCTGCCGGCGCTCGATCTGGCTGCCTCCACCGCCACGTCGTCGCTCGTGCGCCAGCTGGTGGTCGACGGCCTGTTGGCCGGGGTGCACGACGTGGCCGACGGCGGGCTGGGCGTGGCTCTGGCCGAGCTGGTGGCCCGCTCCGGGGTGGGGGCCGACCTCGATGGTGTCGACGGTCACGGCGAGCTGTTCTCCGAGGCGCCGGGCCGGGTGGTGGCGTGCGTGGCGGCCGACGAGCTGGCCGAGGTCGAGCGCCGGGCGAGCGCCGCCGGCGTTGCGCTCGCCCGGCTGGGGACGGCCGGGGGCGACCGACTGGTCGTCGCCGGCGTGGTCGACCTGGACGTGGCCCACATCGTCGACGCCTGGCGGAACACCTTGCCGGCCACCATGGGTACGCCTGTGGGAGCCGGCCCTGGCCTACCGTGGGACGGCGAAGCGTCCGTCGACGGAGCGGAGAGGTGATGGCGAGCGCCGGGAACGACAAGTCCGAGGGGCCGGCGTCTGGCCACGGCGGCGACGGTGGCGACTGGACCAACTGGTTGCGGAGCCGCCTCGAGCGCGTGGCCGCACCGGAACAGCGCCAGGACGTGGCCACGGACGACGAGAGGAACTCCGGGCAGGACCGCCCCGGCACTGGCGCCGGCGACAGTGCCAGTGCCAGTGCCCCGCCGGCGCCCAGCCTGCCCCCGTCGGAGCAGGAGCCCCGTCCTGACCTGAGCCTTCGCCTCCAGTGGCCCAGTCACCCGCTCGAGCCGTCGGCCGCCGCCCGGGGCCGGACGGCCGACGATCGTCGAGCGGACGCCGACACCGCCGGCGGTGACCCACCGGTGGCGCCGGCGTCTCCGGAAGCGCCGCCTCGCTCGGACGCGCCCGCCCCCGCCCAGGAGCGACCATTGCCTCGCATCGACGCGCCGGTGGCCCGTTCCCAGGCGCCGCCTGCTCGCCCCGACGCCCCGGTGGACCCCTCCCAGACGTCGCCTGCCCGCCCCGAAGCGCCGGCACCCGGCCGGCAGGGAGCCGCCGACGAACGCCCGGCGCGGGGCCGGGAAGCGGCCCCGGCTCGGCACGAGGCGCCGACGGCCCCTCCCGGTGCCCGGGCCCTGTCCGGGCTTGCCGAGCCGCTCGCCGCCGTCCCCGCGCACGAGCTGGTCGCCGGACTCGACCGCCTGCAGGTGGCGGTGAGCAGCTTGTCGGCCCGGGTCGACGGGCTGGCCGACGCCACCCTCAGCTTCCGCTCGGTGATGAACGAGCGCCTGGACGAGTACACCGAGACGGTCCTGCGGGCGGCCAAGAGCAGCGCCGCCGACGTGCAGGAGTACCGGCGCATGCACACCGCCTCGATCGGTGAGTTGCGGCGCAACGCCAACGACACCGCTGAGACCCTGCGCCGGCTCACCGGGTGGATGGAGGAGCTGGCGCGCATCCAGGATGACGACGAGCGGTGGGCGACGGCGCTGAGCCAGGCCTTCGAGGAGGCAGCGGCCGGGGGGCGGCAGGGCGAGGAGCGGTTCCACGAGGTGGTCTCGTCGCTCACCGGGCGCCTCGAGCGCATCGAGGCCGCCCTCGACGAGCTGGCCGCCAAGGCCGACGAGCCGGCTGAACCGACCGGGTCCTCGCTGGCGCCGGGCATGGCCGCGCTCTCGGACCATCTCGAGCGCATCGACCACGCCCTGGCCCGGCTGGCCGAGGAGCTCGCCGCCGAGCCGCTCGACCCTCTGCTCCCGGTGGTCACGTCGCTCGCCGAGCGTCTCGAGCGCATGGAGGAGGCCCTCGACGGGCTGGCAGCCGAGGCTGACCAGCCCCCGCTGCCGCCGGCGTCAGTGGTGCTCGACGACGACGACGTTCGCGCCATCGCCGCCGCCGTCGCCGAGAGGCTCGACGCCCCCCCGCCGGCAGCTCCTGGCGAGCCCGGGACGGCGAAGACGGCTTCGGCCAGGCGCACGCCGGATTCCGGCGCGGCACCGGCCGCCCCTGCCCGGTCCCGACGGACCACGCCGATCCGGGCTCCCTCCCGGAGCCGCAGCGGTCGCTGAGCCGACCGAGGACCGGGTTCGTCGGCCTGCATGGCATCCTGGGGCCGTGCACGGTCGTGGAGGGGTCCCTGCGCGCCACCAGGCCGGTGAGCTGTCGGCGGCGGCGGTGACGACCGTGGTCGACGACTCCCCCAAGGAGGCGTGCGGCGTCTTCGGCGTCTACGCCCCTGGGCAGGCGGTGGCCCAGCTGACCTATCTCGGCCTCTACGCCCTGCAGCACCGGGGCCAGGAGTCGGCGGGGATGGCGGTCAGCGACGGCGAGACCATCGTCATCGACAAGGACATGGGTCTGGTCAGCAACGTGTTCAACCACCGCCGGCTGGCACCGCTGACCGGGCACCTGGCCATCGGCCACACCCGGTACTCGACCACCGGCTCGAGCACCTGGCGCAACGCCCAGCCGGTCTACCGCGACGTGGGCGGAGCCGAGTTCGCCCTGGGCCACAACGGCAACCTGGTCAACACCGAGATCCTGGCCGAGGAGGCGGGGATGTTGCCGGGGACGGTGGCGAGCGACAGCGACCTCGTCGCCGAGCTGCTGGCCGCCCAGATCCTCGGGGGCGGAGGTGAGCGCAGCGACGGCCGCGACCTGGAGCACGCCCTCAGCGCGGTGCTGCCCCGGCTGCGGGGCGCCTTCTCGCTGGTCCTCATGGACGAGGGCCATCTGGTCGGGGCCCGCGACCCGAACGGGTTCCGTCCCTTGTGCCTGGGCACGCTCGACGACGGCGGGTGGGTGCTGGCGTCCGAGACGCCGGCGCTCGACGTGGTCGGGGCCACGTTCGTGCGGGAGCTGGCGCCGGGCGAGGTGGTGGTCATCGACGCCGGCGGCTGCCGCTCGATCGAACCGTTCTCCCCGGAGAGCATCGATCCCACGCTGTGCCTGTTCGAGTTCGTCTACTTCTCCCGTCCCGACAGCCAGCTCTACGGCCAGAACGTGCACCGGGCCCGGCAGCGCATGGGTGAGGCGCTGGCCCGCCAGGCGCCGCTGCCGGCGCCGTCGACGGGCCCGGCCGAGGAGGCCGAGGCCATGGTCATGCCCGTGCCGGAGTCAGGGGTCCCGGCCGCCCAGGGCTTCGCCCGGGCGTCGGGCATCCCGTACGGTGACGGGCTGGTCAAGAACCGCTACATCGGGCGGACCTTCATCGCCCCGAGCCAGAAGATGCGGGCCGACGCCGTGCGGATGAAGCTCAACCCGTTGCAGGAGAACGTGGCCGGAAAGCGCCTGGTGGTGGTGGACGACTCGATCGTGCGGGGGACGACCCAGCGGGCGGTGGTGCGCATGCTGCAAGAGGCCGGCGCCCTGGAGGTGCACCTGCGCATCATGTCGCCGCCCTACCGTTGGCCGTGCTTCTACGGGATGGACACCGGTGCTCGCTCCGAGCTCCTGGCGGCCGAGCGCACGGTGGAGGAGATCCGGGAGTACCTGGGCGCCGATTCCCTGGCCTACCTGACCCTCGACCGCTTGATGAACGCCACCGGAGCCGTCAGTGCCGGCTTCTGCAGCGCGTGTCTCACCGACAACTACCCCGTGGAGGTCCCGGTCTCGATGCACCAGGGTGTGCTCGAGAGCAACGACATGCCCGCCTCGGGCCTGGACCGGGCCCTTCGAGAGAGCGCCGGCGCTTGAGCGCTTCCGATCGAACTCCTGAGACCTACGCATCGGCAGGTGTCGACCTCGCCGCCGGCGAGCAGGCCGTGCAGCGCATCAAGGAGAAGGTGCGCTCGACGTTCCGTCCCGAGGTCATCGGCGACCTCGGCGGCTTCGGTGGGCTCTTCGCCCTCGACGTGGGTCGCTACCGCCGGCCGGTCCTGGTCGCCTCCACCGACGGGGTGGGCACCAAGGCCCTGGTGGCTCGGGCCGCCGGTCGCCTCGACACCATCGGCATCGATCTCGTGGCCATGTGCGTCGACGACCTGGCGTGCCAGGGCGCGGAGCCGCTGTTCCTGCTCGACTACCTGGCGGTCGGCAGCCTGGTCGTCGAGCAGGTGGAGGCGCTGGTGGAGGGGGTTGCCGAAGGCTGCCGCCAGGCCGGCTGTGCGCTGCTCGGCGGCGAGATGGCCGAGCACCCGGGCGCCATGGAGCGGGGCGAGTTCGACCTCGCCGGCTTCGCCGTGGGCGTGGCCGAGCGCGGTCGACTGGTGACCGGTGAGCAGCTACGTCCCGGTGACGTCCTGATCGGGCTGCCCTCACCCGGGCTTCGCTGCAACGGGTACTCCCTCGCCCGGCGGGTCCTCTTCGAGCGGGCGGGGCGCTCACTCGACGACCCTGCCTACGCCGGCGCCACCCGTTCCCTCGCCGACGAGTTGCTCGAGCCGTCGGTGATCTACGCGCCCACGGTGGCGCAGCTGCTGCGCTCTGTCGAGATTCGTGCCATCGCGCACATCACCGGAGGGGGCATCGTCGGTAACCTGTCGCGTGTGCTGCCCCCCTCGACCGACGCCGTGATCCGTCGCGGCGAATGGGAAGTGCCCCGGATCTTCACTGAGATCCAGCGCCTGGGCGACGTCGCCGACGCCGAGATGACCCGGGTGTTCAACCTGGGGATCGGGATGGTCGTGGCCGTCGACCCCGCCGACGTGTTCCAGGCCATCGACGTGGCCAGGTCGGGGGGCCACCGGGCGGTGGCCATCGGTGAGGTGGTCGAGGGGTCCGGGCACGTGGTGCTCGAGCCCGCCGGCACCGGAGCACCACGATGACGGCTCAGCCGCTGTCGGGCGCCCCATCGTGAGGGCGGTGCGCGTCCTGGCCGTCCTGGCCGTGGTCCTCGTGGTGGGCCTGATCGCCGGCGCCTACGCCAGCGGCACGGAGAAGCCCACCATGACCCGGGAGGAGGCCAGGGTCTTCACCCGGCAGGCTCTCGAGTTCAGCGGCGTCCGCGAACCCAAGGTGGGCACCGAGGTGAGCGAGGAGACCTTCCGGCCCGAGGGCAGTGAGCCCGTCCCGGTGTACGTCGTACCCGCCGAGGTCGCCGGCTTCCCCCTCAAGCTCTACGTCCAGCGCAACGGCGACCAGGCGGTGAACCTCGACGACGCCCTGCCCGACGGCGGGTTCGTGCTCACCGACGAGCAGTTCGAAAAGCTGGCGGAGTTCCGGTTCGATCCGGCCGCCGAGCGGGTGGCCGAGAGCCGCAGAGGCCCGGCGACCGTCGCCGGGGCCCTGGTGCTGTTGGTGGGCGTCGCCCTGCTGATCTCGGTGGTCAGTCGACGGTCCAAGACCGCCCCGAGCGCCTCAGGGTGATGGGGCTGCTCCCGCCGGCCCCTGCCCGCCAGGGGACGGGGACGGGTGGCCGGCCCGTGCCCGCAAGATGAGCGACTTCCCCGAACTGCGCGATCACCTGCTCGCCCACGCGCTGCGCACCGGCGACTTCGTGCTGAAGTCAGGCCGGCGCAGCTCCTGGTTCGTCGACGCCAAGCAGTCGACCTGCCGTCCCGACGGGATGCTGTTGGTGGCCGAGGCGGTGCTCGAGGTGCTGCCGGACGACGCCACGGCCATTGGCGGACCCACCATGGGCGCCGACGCGGTGGCTTTCGGCGTGGCCGCCGTCGCCGCCACCCGGGACCGGCGGCTGCGCAGCTTCAGCGTCCGGTCCGAGGCCAAGGACCACGGGGCCGGGGGCCGGGTCGCCGGCGCCTTGGAGGCGGGTGACCGCGTGGTGCTCACCGACGACGCCGTCAGCCGGGGCGTCTCGTTGCTCGAGGCCGCCGACGTGGTGCGTGCGGCCGGTGCCGTCCCGGTGATGGTCATCCCGGTGGTCGACAGGGGGACCACCTGCGCCAAGCTGGCCGACGAGGCGGGCATCGCCTACCGGGCGCTGGTCACCGCCGCCGACCTGGGCGCACCCGACGGCTGAGCCCGGTCAGGACCCGGCGGCCCTCCGGCCCCCGGTGTGGGTGGCGGAGGCCAGCCGGCGCTCGGCGATGCGGTCGGCGGCCTCGAGTGGTGTGACCCCCTCGGTTGCCGCCGCCGCCAGCACGGCGCCGGCCGTGCGCCGGATGCCGGCGACGGCGGCGACGGCACGCTCCCCGTCGTAGCCCCGAAGCTCCTCGGCGATGTTGATGATGCCGCCGGCGCTGGCCACGTAGTCGGGGACGTACAGGATCCTGGCCCGGGCCAGGCGATCGGCGTCCCCCCGCTTCGCCAACTGGTTGTTGGCCGGCCCGCACACCGCCCGGCACCGCAGGCGGGGGATGGTGTCGGCGTCGAGGATGCCGCCCAGGGCGCACGGCGCCAGGACGTCGCACTCCAGGGTCAGCGCCTCGTCGACGTCGACCGGCCGGGCGCCGTGGCGGCGGGCCATCTCGTCGACCCGGGCGGGGTCGACGTCAGCGACCGAGACGACGGCCCCGGCGGTCACCAGGTGGCCGATGAGCGCGGAGCCCACCTTGCCGGCGCCCACCACGACCACGTGGCGCTGCTCGAGCGAGTCGTCGCCCCAGGCGTGCTCGGCCAGCGCCCGCAGGGCGTGGACCACGCCGAGGGCGGTCGCGGGAGAGGGATCCCCGGACCCGCCGGCCGACTCGCTTCCTCCGGTGACGTGGCGGGTCTCCTGGCGGATCAGGTCCATGTCGGTCTGGGTGGTGCCCACGTCCTCGGCGGTCAGGTACCGACCGCCGAGCGAGTCGACGAAGCGTGCGTAGGCCCGCAGGAGCTCGTCGCTGCGCAGGCGTGCCGGGTCGCCCACGAGCACGGCTTTGCCTCCGCCGAGGTCGAGCCCGGCCACGGCCGCCTTGTAGGTCATGCCCCGGGCCAGCCGCAAGACGTCGTGCAACGCCTCCTCGTCGTCTCCGTACGGCCGGAAGCGGACTCCGCCGAGGGCGGGGCCGAGGGCGGTGGAGTGGATGGCGACGATGGCCCGGAGGCCGGTGCCGGCGTCGACGCAGCGCACCACCTCCTCGTAGCCGGGTACTGCGATGCGCTCGATCACCACCCGGCGAGGTTACCGACGCAGAATTCGCCGGCGGCCCTACGCATCGTGGCCGGGCGAATACGGTTCGTAAGAAAACGTGGCGCAAAGCGCCCGGTTCGTGGTTTATCCTGAGCGTCGTGTGAAGTCGCACCCACCGCAACCGCAGTCACATGGAGAGCCCTGCCATGACCGTCCAGGAACCCTTCGACGCACAAGACGCCCTTCTCACGCCTTCTGAGGTCGCCAAGCTGTTCCGGGTGAACCCCAAGACCGTGACCCGCTGGGCGCGAGCGGGCAAGCTGAGCGCCATCCGGACCCTCGGCGGTCACCGGCGCTTTCGGGCGTCCGAGATCCACCGCTGCCTCGAGGAGATGTCGGGCGAGGAGCCGGCGTCGTAACGGCCGCCGGGACCCCGGTGCCCGAGGTCACCCCTCGTCTGAGGGGCCGACCTCGATGACGTAGCCGGACGCCTCCTGGAGGAGGCTCACCACCTCGATGACGTGCGTCCCGCTGACCTCGGCGCGGTAGACGCCCTCGGCATCCAGGCCGAACAGGCCACCGTCACTGTCGTCCACGACGAAGGAATCGTCCGGTCCCTCGTCCTCGGGCCACACGGCGAAGGCCATGTCGCCCTGCGGCGAGGCCACCCGGATGTTGACCTCGTCGCCCTCCTCGAGGTCGAGCAGGTAGCGGTCCTGGAGCTCGAGACCGTCGATGACGCCCTCGACCCCGTCCCCGACCTGGAGGCGACGGTCGTCGTCGTCGTCCTCGTAGACCACCAGGTCGAGCGACGACTCGAAGCCGATCTCGGCGCCGCCCTCGCGTTGCGTGCCGATCAGGACCACGATGTACGACTTGCGGGGCAACTCCACTTCGTAGACGCCCGGCGCCACCGGCTCGTCGGGAGCACCGAGCTGGTCCGCGGGGACGCCTTCGAGCTCGGCGGCGAGCTCCAGGGCCTCCCGGTTGAACAGCAGCGGCTCCCCAGCCAGGTCCATGACCTGCACGGCTACCTGCTCGCTGGTCAGCGAGAGGCGCAACGTCTCCCGGGTGTCACCGGTGCGCAGGGTCAGCAGTCTGACGTCGTCCGGGTCCTCCAAGGCCAGGGTGCCGGAGGTGACCGCCGGGCCGTCGGGGAAGGGGCGATACGTGGAGCCGTCTCCGTCGAGAATCGCCTCCACCGCGGCGTTCACGTCGGCTGCCGAGAGGGCGAGGGCGAACTCCTCGGCAAAGGCCAGGCCGGAGATGCCGATGACGCACCCGCGCCCGTCGACCAGGGCGCCGCCGCTCTGGCCGGCGCCGATGGCGGCATCGGTCTGCAGGTAGGTCTGTTCGAACGCCTCCAGGCGGCGCACCCGGGAGAGGATGCCGCGGGAGATGGCCGGTTCGGGCTCGGCGTCGACCTCGCCCGGGTAGCCCACCAGGAAGACCTCGTCCCCCCGCTCGAGCCCCTCGTGGTCCGCCAGCCCCAACGGCGACGCCTCCGACTCCACCGGGCCCAACACGGCGATATCGGCCAGCGCGTCGACCCCGACCACGGGGACCTCCTCGAACACCGAACCACCGTGGAAGGTCACCGAGACCTCGGGGATGGGGTCGACGACGTGCAGATTGGTCACGACGTAGCCGCCTTCGATGAGCACGCCGCTCCCGAAGGCCACCGGGGTCTCCACGAAGGCCAGGGAGTCGTTCACCGCGGCCAGGAGGTCCTTGGGCGTCGTCGTCCCGTCGGCCCCGGTGGCCTCGGTGCACCCTTGCTCGGTGATCTCCTCTTCGGTCCCCTGCTCATCGGTGGGGCCGGCCCCATCGCCGTCGCTGCAGCCACCGACCACGCCGGCGACGCACAGCGCCGCCAGGAGGCCCCGAAGTCCCCGCCGTCGCGCCACCGGATCTCCCTCGTCCGCCCGGGCCGGTCAGCCGGGGCCGGGCAAGGGTACGGCATCCGAAGAACGGCCGGATGGAAGCGTCGGGCGTGAGTCGGCGAGCGGGGTTTCGGGGAAGGCAGGACACATGCCCGACCTCATCGTGACTGACCCGGCCACCGGCGAAACCGTCGGTCGGCTGCCCTGCGGCGACGCCGGCGAGCTGGTGGCCGCCGCCCGCGCCGCCCATCCCGGCTGGGAGCGCACCGATCCGGCGGAGCGTGCCGCCCTGGTCAAGGCGGGCGCCCGCCGGCTGTGGAGCGAGCTCGACGACCTGGCCCTGCTGCAGACGCGGGAGAACGGCAAGCCCCTCGACGACTCCCGAGGGGGCGTCGAGGCGGGGCTCTCGGCCATGGAGCAGTACGCCGAGTTGGGCCCTCTCCACCGGGGCCGGTCCCTCCAAGGGCCGTGGGGGGCCTCCGACTGGATGGTGCGGGTGAGCCGTGGCGTGGCCGCCCTGTGCCTGCCATGGAACGATCCCGTGGCCATCGCCTGCGCCCAGATCGCCGCCAACCTCGTTGCCGGCAACACCGTGGTGTGCAAGCCCAGTGAGAAGACGCCGCTGGCCACCGCCCGGGTGATCGAGGCGCTGAACGAGGAGCTGCCCGCCGGTGTGCTCAGCCTGGGGGTGGGCGACGGTGCGCTCGGCGCCGCCCTCGCCGGCCACGTCGACGTCGACGTCGTCGTGCACGTGGGCTCGGTTCGCACCGGTCGCTCCGTCGCCGCTGCCTGCGCTGCTCGGGGGGCCAAGGCCGTCCTCGAGCTGGGCGGGAAGGACCCAATGATCGTCGACGCCGGCGTGGACCCGGCGGCGGCGGCGGCGCAGGCAGCCATGGGGTGCTTCGCCAACGCCGGCCAGATCTGCACGTCGGTCGAGCGCATCTACGTGCACCGTGAGGTCGCCGACGCCTTCGTCGACGAGCTGGTGACCCGGGCCAAGGCCATGCGGCTCGGGCCGGGCACCGACCCGTCCACCGACATGGGCCCGATGATCGACGCCGGCCAGCGGGCGGTGGTCGAGGACCACGTCCGCCAGGCGGTGGAGGCGGGGGCCGAGCTGCGCTGCGGCGGGGCGTCGGTCGAGGGGCCGGGGGCGTTCTACCCGCCGACGGTGCTCACCGGGGTGGCCCCGGGGATGGCCGTGGTCGACGAGGAGACGTTCGGCCCGGTGGCCGCCGTCCAGGTGGTCGAGTCGTTCGACGAGGCCCTCGCCCTGGCCAACGGCACCGCCTACGGCCTGTCCGCCGTGGTGCTGACCGCCGACATGGGCCACGCCCAGCGGGCGGTCCGCGACCTCGCCGTGGGCACCGTGAAGGTGAACGCCGCCTTCGGCGGGGCTCCCGGCGGTGCCGCTTCGCCGCACGGCGTCTCCGGCGATGGCTTCGGCTACGGCCCCGAGCTGCTCGACGAGCTCACCCGGGTGCGGGTCGTGCACTGGGAGCCGCCGCCGGCGGCGGAATAGGCGGCGGCGAACCGCACGTCATTCGGGCGGCGTGCTGGCGCCCAGGTGATCGGTGAGTGCCTGGACCATGGGGACCAGCCGGGCTCGTTTCGGCACCAACGGGTCGGTAATGCCCTCCTCGCGCGCTCCGTCGGCGCACACCGGACCCACGCAGGCGGCGACGACCCCGTGGTTGAACGCTCGCCGGAGCTCGTCGGCGCGGCCGGCACGCCGGCCGAGGAGGAACAGGTTGTGCAGCGCCGGCGCGGTGGTGAAGGTGACCGCCGCCAGCCGGCGGGCGCAGGTGGCGTCGAGCAGGGCCATCGCCGGGGTGGGGTCGGGAGGCAGGCTGGCCCGATAGGCGTCGGCCACGAGCACCTCCGCATTCGCCGCTTCCAGCGCGGCCACAGCGTCGGGCAGGGCCGCTCCGTGCAGCTGGAGCACCACGCGGGCGCCCTCGACGGGCTCGGCCAGCACCCGGGCCACCAACTCCTCGAACCGCTCATTGGGTGCCCGCCACCATTGGGCCAGGCCGCCGGCGGTGTTGACCGACGCCACCTTGGCGCCCCGGTTGGCCACCCGGGCGCTGGCCAGCGCCTCGAGCAGGGGCGCCCGCAGCCCCCAGCGCTCGGCGGCGTCGAACCACGTCCGCATCCCGAAACCGGTGGAGGAGACGAGGAAGGCCGGGGGCCGGCGGATGACGTCTTCGGTCAGGGCACGGAGCGACTCGTCGTCGGCAAGCGAGGAGATGCTCATGGTGGGGCCGTGGAGGGTGTCGGCGCCGCGGGTGTGGAACAGCCGAGCTTGCTCCTCGGCGCGACGCTCGGCGGTGATGCCGACGGTCAGGCCTTCCAGCGGACCGCTTTCCACGTCAGCCATCCTTGCATTCGCTTCGCGGTGGCCGGCCGTTGTCCCGGCCGCGGCCGGTGCCCGACCGGCCTACGATGCGTTGTCGTCCGCGACCGTGTAGGTCCACACCTCGGCGGTGGTGGCCACGTCCGGCCCCAGCTGACGGCCCTTGGCCAGCGCCTTCTCGACCTTCTTTCGGGCGGACGCCTCGTCGAATGCGAGCACGCTGAGCTTGGCCTCGATCTCGACGGTGAAAGAACGCTTTTGCTTCGGCACGCTCGAACGCTAGAGAAGAAAACCCGCCGGAGCCAACTGGAGCCACCACCCAGCGTCATCGCCGCCACTCGGGAATGGGCATTCCCGCGCCCGGCGAGGAGAAATGTTCCTTTCTGCGCCGCGTTCGTGGCGGACTACCGTCGGTCGTCATGCCCAGCCGCCTCGTGCTGTGGGACGTCGACGGGACGCTGGTGCGGGCCGGACGGGTCGCCAGCGACATCTTTTCCCTGGCCGTCGAACATGCCGTCGGCCGCCATCCCGGCGAACACGGCATCTCGATGAGCGGCAAGACCGACCCGCAGATCGCCCTGGAGATCCTCGCCGGGATGGGGTTGGAGGCCGACGATTGCTCTCGCCACCTTCCCGTCGTGGTCGACCGGCTCCAGACGGAGCTGTCCGGCGCCGTCGAGCTGATCCGGGCCCGTGGCCGGGTGATGCCCGGCGTGGCCGAGATCCTGGCCATCCTCGACCACGACGCCGGCGTGGCGCAGTCGGTGCTCACCGGCAACACCGCGGTCAACGCTGGCACCAAGCTCGCCGCGCTGGGCCTCGACCGCTGGCTCGATCTGGAGATCGGCGCTTACGGCAGTGACGATCCCGACCGGCGGGCGCTGGTGCCGGTGGCCCTTCGCCGAGCGGCCGAGCGGCGGGGTTGGACCCTCTCGCCCGAGGACGTGTGGGTGGTGGGTGACACACCGCGTGACCTCGAGTGTGCCCGGGCCGGGGGCGCCCGCTGCGCGCTGGTGGCCACGGGGCACACCACCCGGGACGCCCTGTACGGCCTCGGCGCCGACGCGGTGTTCGACGACCTGTCCGACGTGGAGGCGGTGGTGAAGCTGCTGCGGTCCTGATGACCCGGGTGGCGCCGGGCTCGTAGCGTGTGGCGCATGGGAACCGACGCCGGTGGCGTCCGGCCAGCGCCCTTCGACCAGGTGGCCTTATGAGCGGTTCGATTGGGGAGGCCGCCGCCGACCTGCGCCGGATCGCCCGGGATGCCAGCGACGCCTCCGGTTCCTTCTCGGCGCTGTACGCCCGGGTCACCGGCCGGCCCGCCCATGCCATTGCCCGCTCGGAGCTCGCCGACGGTCCGGGCATGGACCGGTTCGCCTCCACCTTCGCATCGGGCCTGCGCCCGCTGGCCTGGCTGGCCCGCCGGTTGGAGCAGCGTGACCCGGTAGCGGTGGTCGACGCCCTGCTGGGTGAGCGGTGACCGGTCCGGGGCGAGTCGTGGTGGTCGGCTCGGTCAACGCCGACGTGGTGGTGTCGGCGTCCGCCCTCCCTCAGCCCGGTGAGACGGTGCCGGGCCGGTCGATCGAGATCCTTCCCGGGGGAAAGGGGCTCAACCAGGCGGTGGCCGCCTCGCGTGCCGGTGCCTCCGCCGTGCTGGTGGCCTGCGTGGGTTGCGACGGGTGGGGTGAGGAGGTGCTGTCGTTCCTGGAGGGCACCGCTGTCGACCGCTCGTGGCTGAAGGAAGTCGACGCCTCCATGGGGACGGCCGTGGTCACCGTCGACGCCGACGGGACGAACACCATCGTGGTGGTCCCCGGAGCCAACGGCAAGCTCACCGGGGAGCACGCGGCGGCGGCGGTCGAGGAGGTGGGCGCCGGCGGCGTGGTGGTGGCTCAGCTCGAGGTGCCCCACGATGCCGTCGCCGCGGCCTTCGCCGCCGCCCGCCGGGTCGGGGCGACGTCGGTGCTCAACCCCTCGCCGGTCGGCGACGGGGCGGCGGCCCTGGTCCAGGCGGCCGACGTGGTGGTGGTGAACGAGGTCGAGGCCCGGGCACTCGACGTCCGGCCGCGACCGGGGCGGGCCGTGGTCATCACCCTTGGCGAGCGGGGAGCGGAGGTCCACTCCGACGGCAAGGTGCACACCGTCGCCGCCCGGCCGGCTCGCCCGGTCGACACCACCGGCGCCGGCGACTGCTTCCTCGGCGTGATGGTGGCCGGCTTGGCCACCGGCAGGTCGCTTATCGATTCGGCCCGGGCCGCGGGCGTGGCCGCCTCCCTGCTGGTCGAGCGAACAGGGGCGGCATCGGCCATGCCCTTCGAGGACGAGGTCGCCGCCGCTCTGGCGGCCGGGGAGTAGGCGGCCACCCGTGGCCCAGATCGTCATCATCGACACCGACATCGGCACCGACATCGACGACACCTGGGCCCTTGCCTTCGCCCTCCGGTGTCCGGAGCTTGACCTGCGCTTGGTCACCACCTCGACCGGCGACCCGGTCGACCGGGCCGTCCTCGTCGCCGACCTGCTGGTCGCCGGCGGGCGCCAGGACGTCCCCATCGGGCTGGGATCGCCGGGAGGCGGCGACCTGGATCAGCCATTGCGGGGCGTGGCCGGCTCCAAAGCCCTCGATGGCTACCCGGGCGGCGTTCACGACGGTGTGACCGCCATGGTGGAGGCCATCGAGTCGGCGACCACTGAGGTGACGGTCATCGCCCTGGGGCCTCTGACCACCGTGGCCGCCGCCCTCCACCGCCGACCAGAGATCGCCCACCGGGCTCGGCTGGTGGGAATGCACGGCTCGCTGCGGGTCGGTTATCGAGGTGAACCGGGACCCGTGCCGGAGTACAACGTCGCCACCGACGTCGACGCCGCCCGGCAGGTCTTCGCCGCGCCGTGGCAGTGCACCCTCACCCCGCTCGACACGTGTGGCTCCGCCGTCTTGCGCGGCGAGGGCTACCGCCGGGTCCTTGCCGGCGCCCACCACGATCGCCTGCTGGCTGCGGTCCTGGCCCAGCACCGGACCTGGCTCGACGCTGTCGGACTACCCGAGCTGTACGACCGGGCTACAACGCCGCTGTACGACACCGTCGCCGTGCACCTGGCCTACGACGAGTCCCTCGTCGACATCCAGCCGGTCCGTCTCTCGATCGACGACGACGGGACCATGCGCCCTTCCCACGCCGGAGCCACCCTTCGCCTCGCCACCAGTTGGAGGGACCGGCAGACCTTCATCGACCACCTGGCCGGGCGCCTGGTCGCTGCCGACGGATGAGCCCCTGGGCTCCGGAATACCTTTGCGCTCGCACAGGTGTGAACGAGTCTGCTATCGCTGTCCGGTTCCATTTAGCGAGATAGGGACATTTGTCCCTGGTCAACGGGACAATGCGTTCTTTACCGTCCTCCAAAAGAGGTTCTGGACCGAGGAGGAGATCATGATCGTTTCGGCGACCACGGGTAGACCGGTTCGTGTCCCCCGCCCGGGAGTGGGAGCCCGTGTCAGACGGCGGCTGTTGACCGTCGTCGCCTGTACAGCGATTGCGCTCGGCCTCGTCGCCACGCCCAGCGGCGCCATCACCGGCGGCCAGCGCGACGGGGAGCGTCATCCCTACGTCGGCGGGACGGTCCTCTACTACGCCCCTCGCAACGAGACCATCGTGAACTGCACCGGCTCCCTCATCTCCACCACTGTCTTCCTCACGGCGGCACACTGTGGCCGTCACGGCAGCACCCGCAGCGTGACCTTCGACGAGGTCTTCGACCCCGAGAATTCTCCGCGGTACCAGGGCACGTTCTATGCCCACCCGGCGTACGACCCCGCCCAGCAGTTTCACAACGACGTCGCTGTGATCGTGCTCCACGAGCCCGTGCCCGGCGTCGACCCCTCGGCCCTACCCAAACTCCCCGAGGCGGGCCTGCTCGATCGGATGAAGGCCGACGGTTCGCTCAACCAGTCCACCCAGTTCACGTCGGTGGGGTACGGGTTCCTCGGCTACACCACCGAGCCCGGCGGTCAGACCCGGGTCCGAGGCCAAATTCGCCACTACTCGGTGGGCTCGTTCAACGCCCTGGCGCCGAACCAGCTCCACCTCTCCCAGAACGCGGCGCTCGACGATGGCGGAACGTGCAACGGTGACTCGGGTGGTCCCAACTTCCTGGGCGGCGGCGACCACGAGACGCTCGTGATCGCCGGCCTGACCTCCACCGGCGACACCTACTGCAAGGCCACCAACGTGACCTATCGAGTGGACACCGAATCGGCCCGCCGGTTCCTCGGCCAGCACGTGCCACTCCCGTAGGGAGGACTGCCGGACCGGCGTGCTCGGGGCGCGCCGTTCGCAGCCTCAGTTGCGCCACCGTGAGCCCAGTCTCACCCGCCGCCAGGCGACCGGCCAGGACGAGGAGCGTCGCTACTGCCCCTCGTCCGCCTCCGGGCGACCGGGCCACACGTAGCCGCTGCCGTCGTCGACCTCGTCGCCGAACTCGGGGCCGTAGTGCTCCGGGTCCTTGCGCAGGAGCGAGAGGCGATGGCTGCGATGCACCCGCTCATCGCCGAGCCATGAGGGAAGCCCGCCGATAGCGGCGAGCTCGTGCTGCGGTCGCACGCCCTCGATGCCCACGTCGGTGACCTCGTCCCGGATCTTGCCAGCGCAGGTGTCGGCGTGCCCCCGCCGGCACCACTCGACGCAGATGGCGGCGCCGTAGGCCGCCAGCGCCTCCTCGTGACCGGCCCACATCCGCACCGCCGGATGGTGCTTCCACCCGTACTGCGGACGGGTAAGGGCGCGCAGGACCTGCAGCGTCTCCACTCGCTGCTTGCCGAGACGCCGGTCATCGAGCACTCGGGCGGTCGCCTCGAAGTCGGGATAGGGCAGGAAGGTCTGCATGGGAGCCACCTCCGGCACGTGTTCGGAGCCGTTCGTCCCCGCGGTTGCTTCTACGTCCGTACCACAGCGACGCTGGGCGAGACCGCCGGCCGCGGGCTGAGCTCGACACGCTGGCCGGCGCCCTCACCGATGCCGGGGTTCCGGCGGACGACGGACCCCGGCTGCTGACCTACCCGTCGGTCGACCTGCGCCTGGCCAGGCCCAGGGACCGGCTGGCCCGCATCACCGCCCGCCGGCACAGCTCTCGTGCCTTCGGCCCCGGCCGCCTCTCCGCCCGCCAGCTCGGCAGCCTCCTCTCGGCCTTCGCCAGCGGGCCGGACGGCAACCGGTCGTTCCCCTCCGCCGGGGCCCTCTACCCCGTCGAGGTCATGTGCCTGGTCAATGCCGTCGACGGCCCGGACGGCCGCGGTCTGCCGGCGTAGTCCGAGACGACCACTTCCTCCTGCTCGGGCTGCTACCGACTCGCCGGCAATGACTTCGGGAGCTTCCACGGGCGGCGAGGAGGGGTGCCACCGGCCATTTCGCCGCTGGAACCCCTACCCAACCACCGGATCATGGCCGTCACCGACCGGCTGGCAGCCCCGAAGCGACTCAACCGTCGCGGTGGCGCGATTCGACGCGTTTGGGTCATGACTGTCACCGGTCGCCGCGCACCCTTGGGACGTATCATTTTCGACGTGGCCCATGCTTCCGGCGATGTCGTTCAGGTCGCAGAGACGTTCGCGGCAGTTGCGCGCACGCTCGCTGAGAACCGTCACGGCGTGCAGGGCGCACTCGACAAAGTCGTCAGCCTCGCCGTCGACACGCTCGACGCGTGCGAGTTTGCCGGGATCTCCTTGGTCGAGAAGCGAAAGATCACTTCCCCCGCCGCGAGCAACGACGTCCCCAAGAAGATCGACGAGATCCAATCCGAGCTCGCCGAGGGGCCCTGCATCGATGCCATCAAGGAGCACGAGGTCTTCCAGACCCACGACCTCAGGAACGAGAAGCGTTGGCCGCAGTTCTCGACGAGAGTCCACGAGGAGACCGGCGTCTCCAGCATCGTGTCATTCCGGCTGTTCATCGAAGAGGAGACCATGGGCGCGCTCAATATGTACGCCACCGCCCTGAACGCTTTCGACGACAGCGACGTGGCCTTGGGGTCAGTGTTCGCGGTTCACGCTTCGGTCGCCATGTCGGCTGCACGCCGTCAGGACCATCTCGAGCAGAAGGCCGAGAACAGAGACGTCATCGGTCGGGCGAAGGGGATTCTCATGGCGCGGGCCGGCGTGAGCGATGAGGAAGCCTTCGCCATGCTCAAGGCTGCGTCGCAGCGCATGAACGTGAAGCTTCGGGACATCGCCCGCGGGATCGCGGAGCAGGCGTCAGGGCCGGAGCCGCCGACGTAGGTTGGACAGCGCCGGCTTCGACGGAGGCAGACCCCGTCCCGGATCTCGCCGTGGTCGGGATCCGGCGTCGATCCGGTGATGAGGCGTTGTGCACGCCAAGACCTGTACCGGGTGTCGCCGCACGACTCGACGACTTGGCGCCGCAGTTCCTATTCGGAGATGCCGACCACGATGGGGGCAGCCAAGTACGTCACACCCAGCACCGCCAGTCCGATTGCGAGCAGGGTGGCCATTCCACCGCCTCCGGCAAGCACCAGCATGACCGCCGAGGTGCCCAGACAACCAAGGCCCAAGAGCAGCTCGGCACGCACGCTCTGGAGGGCGGCCCAGCCCTGCGACCGGGACTTGCTCTTGTTGGTACGCCGCCAGCGCACGCCCCGACGCACCAGCGCGGTGAGGCTGGCGACGGTGATGACGTGGGTGAGGGGCGAGATAGGCAAGGGCTCCACCGAGCGCCTGCCGCAGTGTCGCTTTGACGCGGTGGCGGTAGGCGAGCCAGCGCACGCTGAGCGTGCCGACGAGCATGGCGGTGGTGTAGGGCATGGCCCAGTTCAAGGCGCCAGCCTTGGCACCGGTGATCCCATCCAGCTGGAGGAACCCGAACCGGGC
>DASZDK010000054.1:0-53200 GCA_035942035.1 Acidimicrobiales bacterium | reverse complement strand
GGGACTCGTCTTCGATCACCACGGCGTCGGGTCCCACGCCGAGGATCGCCTGCCAGTCGACGAGCTCGTCCCGCCCCACCTGGAGGGCGACGATGCGGCGGGGAGGAACGTCGATCAGGGCCCGCTGGACCGTGCCCACCTGCTGGGCGCTGGCGCTGCTCATCACCTTCGTGCCCACGGTCGCGCTCAGCCGCCTCACGACGTCGTCCCCAGATGCTGGCGAAAGCGTTCCACGGCGGCCCCGAACCCAGCCAGGTCGTCGGTGACGAAATCGCTCACTGCGGCAGGCACCATGAGCGCCTCTCCGGATACCGCCAGGGTGTCGGGGAGGGGCACGAACACCCGCCCGCTGCCACGGGGGCTGAGCACGTCGCCCCCGGTGATCTCGTAGCCCACCACCTCCGGCCGCTCGTCCACCAGGACCACCACGTCGGTGACCTTGCCCAGGCGTTGGCCGGCGTCAGTGATGACGTCGCTACCGAGCACGTTGCGCCGTCGGGACGCCCGCACGTCCTGGAGCAGATCGTCGTTGGCGGTGATGGCGCCGGCGGTAGCGATCATGACGGCGTGCCGCCCGACGGCGGCGGCGTCGCTCCAGGCCACGACCTCCCGCATGGGGCCACCCAGGAAGCCTCGCCGGTTGAGGGTGAAGCCGAGCACGGCGGCGTCGGCGGTGCCGTAGACCACGTCCTTGACCTCGGCGACGTCTTCGCCCTCGTCGATGGTGACCACCGGACGACCGATGAGGTCGGAGGCACGCAGCAGCAGTTGGCGCGGGCTCACGTCCGCCTGCCGGTGCCTCGTCGCTCCCGGGCTCGTGACCGAGTCTCGACGGAGATCACGCCGCCCGCCCGCCGCCGGCGCTGGACCAGCACGGCGAGCAGTACCACCAGGGCCAAAACGACGACCACGGCGACGATGACGGCGACCTCCATGCCCGCTCCCTCCTGATCGGCTGCCGGCAACGTACCCCGGTCCGGGCCCGCTCGATTACTGCTCGTCCAGTTGCTGGCGGAGGAGACGAAGCTCGGTCTCCGCTCGCACCGCTCGCTCCGTGGTCTCGGTCAACCGCAGGATCAGCTCGGCCAGCGAACGCTGGTGCACCTCGAGCGGCACCAGGATGCCGAGCTCGGAGTGGGGGGGCTGGGCGCCCGTCGGCGCGTGCTGCCCGTCCGAATGGCGGTCGGCGGGCAGGAACACCTCCACACGCCGGGGGTTGTCCGGCGCCCGTCGCTCGGCGATCGTACCGGCCTCGCGCCAGCGGCGGATGGTGTCCACGGTAACGCCCGCTTCCTGAGCGGCGTCTTGCTGGCTCAGCCATGCGCCGTCTTCGTCGCCGAGCTCGGCGGCCGCCTCGGTGCGCCGGCGCACCTCTTCCGGGTCGAGCGGTGGGATGGGCGGCGGTCCGTCAGCGCGGTCTGCCAGTTGCCGCCGTCGGGCCACCAGGGGCGCCCGCCGCCGCTCACCGGTGGGGGCCCCGGTCCTTGCCGCTCTCGCCACCGCTTGCACCTCCCACCCGGAACTTCTGTCGACCCTTCTTGTAGCAGACACCGCCGCTGGTGTCCCCTTGGCGCCGAGCGGCCGCGCTCGCTGCAACGGCTTCTGCTTACAGCAAGGCAGCGAAGCCCGTCAGCGGCCGGTCGGCACCGATCCCCGCGCGTCCAGCGGAACGTAGTTGCGCTCGCCCGGGCCCACGTACATCTGCCGGGGGCGAGCGATGCGCTGCTCGGGGTCGCCCAGCAGCTCTACCCAGTGCGCCAGCCATCCACCGGTGCGGGGGATGGCGAAGAGCACGGTGAACATCTCCAGGGGGAATCCCATGGCCTGGTAGATGAGACCGGAATAGAAGTCGACGTTCGGGTAGAGCCGGCGCTCGATGAAGTAGTCGTCCGACAGGGCGACCTCCTCCAGGGCCAGGGCGATGTCGAGGAGTCTGTTGGAGCCGACCACGGCGAACACCTCGTCGGCGGTGCGCTTGATGATGCGGGCACGGGGGTCGTAGTTCTTGTACACCCGGTGACCGAAACCCATGAGCCGCACCTCTCCGCGCTTCACCTTCTCGATGTAGCCAGGAACGGCGTCGACCGAGCCGATGTGCTCAAGCATGTGGATGACCGCCTCGTTGGCGCCGCCGTGACGGGGCCCGTAGAGGGCCGCCGCCGCGCCAGCGGTGGCCGAGTAGGGGTCGGCATGGGCGGAGCCGATCGTCCGCATGGCCGTGGTGGAGCAGTTCTGCTCGTGATCGGCGTGGAGGATGAACAGCACGTCGAGGGCGCGGGACAGGATCGGATCGGCGTCGTAGCGCGGCTCGGCCACCTTCCACATCATCGACAGGAAGTTGGTGGTGTAGTCGAGGCTGTTGTCGGGATAGACGAACGGCATGCCCACGCTGTAGCGGTGGGCGAACGCCGCCAGCGTGGGCATCTTGGCGATCAGTCGCACGATCTGCTTCATGCGCACGTCGTCGTCGAAGATCTGCTTGGCGTCCGGGTAGAACGTCGACAGGGCCGCCACGGTCGACACCAGGATGCCCATGGGGTGGGCGTCGTAGTGGAACTGCTGCATGAACAGCTTGACGTTCTCGTGGACGTAGGTGTGCACGGTCACCGCGTAGCGCCACGCCTCGTACTGCTCGAGGGTCGGCAGCTCACCGTGGAGGAGCAGGTAGGCCACCTCCAGGTAGGTGGAGCGCTCGGCCAGCTGCTCCACGGGGTAGCCGCGGTAGCGGAGGATCCCTCGGTCGCCGTCGATGTAGGTGATGCTGCTGGCACACGAGGCGGTGGAGAGGAAGGCGGGGTCGTAGACCCGCAACCCCGGGTCGACCTGCCGGAGGGCCGCCGCAGGGATGGTGCCGTCGGGGCCGACGGGCGTGGTGACCGACTTCCCCGTCTCGTCGTCGGTGATGGTGACCGTCCGTGCGGTCGTACCTGCCTGCTCTGTTTCGCTCACGTCGCTGGAGCACCTCCTCGGTCCGTGGCACCCACTACCCATGATCGATGCCGGCCAGTGACGCAAGGCCGTGCTCGGCTAAAGGGGCAGGTTGTCGTGCGCCCGGTCGGGGAGCCGCTCGCGCTTCGAGCGCAGCATCTCCAGAGCGGCAGCCACCGCCAAACGGGTGTCGGCCGGGCTGATGACGGCGTCGACGTAGCCTCGCTCGGCGGCTCTCCAGGGGTTCAGCAGGGACTCGGCGTACTCAGCCTCCTTGGCGGCCCGCACCTCTGGATCGTCCCGGCGGTGCAGGACCTCGGCCGCCTGGCGGGCGCCCATCACTGCTAGTTCGGCACGAGGCCAGGCCAGGCAGACGTCGTTGCCCATGGTCTTGGAGTCCATGACGATGTAGGCGCCCCCGTAGGCCTTGCGCAGGACCACGCACACCCGCGGCACCGTCGCCCTCCCGTAGGCGCCGACCAACTGGGCGCCGTGGCGGATCATGCCCCGCCACTCACGGTCCTTGCCCGGGAAGAACCCGGACGTGTCGACCAGGGTGATCAACGGAACGTTGAAGGCGTCGCACAAGCTGACGAAACGGGCACCCTTCTGACTGGCGGGGATGTCGATGCTGCCCGCCAGGGCCAGAGGCTGGTTGGCGACGATGCCGACGGGGCGCCCGCCCACGGTCGCAAACGCCGTGATCAGGTTCGGGGCCCACCCCCCTGACAGCTCGAGGATCTCGCCCTCGTCCACGACCGACCGAGCGACGTGACGCACGTCGTAGCTCCCGGTGGAGCTGTCGGGCAGGACGGTGCCGGCCTCGGGCGTCGGCCGATCGACGGGATCGTCGGTGGGCCAGTGAGGGGGTTCGGCGTCGCAGTGATCCGGAAGGTGACCGAGCACGGCAACGAGCAGGTCGAGTGCGGCGCCCTCGTCGTCCACCACGGCGGCGGCCACACCCGAGAGGCGGCCGTGGGTGGAGGCTCCACCCAGGGCCTCCGAGGTCACCTGCTCACCGGTGAAGGAATGCACGGCCGCCGGGCCGACGACGTAGGCGGAGGCGTCGGCCGTCATGACCACCACATCGGCCATGCCGAGCAGCAGGGCCGGGCCGCTCAGTGTGGGCCCGGTGACCGCCAGGAGGATCGGGACCACTCCGCTGCAGCGGGCGAAGGCCCGGGCCGCCGACCCCCAGCCGTGGAGGGCGGCGACCCCGTCGTTGACGTCGGCGCCGCTGGAGGCCACCACACCGACCAGTGGCAGGCGGGCGTCGAGGGCGACGTCGGCGGCCGCGGCCAGGGTGGCGCCGGCCCCGGCGTCGAGTGCCCCACGCCGCCTGGCCGGGTCGATCCGCACGAGGACCACCCGCCGCCCTCCCAGCTCCCGCACCGTCGCCGAGACCGTGCCCGGCACGCCGGCCCACAGCGAGGTCACCGTGCTCACTCGCTGCTCCTGGGCGAGGGGCGGACACCGGGCTGTCTGGGCGCCTGGTCGGTGACGACCTCGATCATCGCCTCCTGGAGCGCGCGGATCGGCGCCGAGGGCAGGCCCCGTCGCCGCCGGGCCAGCCCCACCCGACGCCCGGTGACGCCGGTAAGTCCAATGCGCTGCCACGCCGAGTTGGGCAAGGCCGGCACGGCGGTGGCGGGCAGGATGGCGGCGCCGAAACCTTCGAACGCCAGCGAGGCGATGAGCCGGAGCCCGTCGAGCTCGACCTGCGCCCGCAGGGTGACGCCGGCCGCCTCTGCCGCCCGGTCGAGCTCCACGCGGATGGAGGTGCCCGGAGGAGGCAGCAGGAGCTCGTGGCCAGCCACTTCCTCGAGGGTGGCCTCCTGGCGGGAGGCGAGGTAGTGGCCGGCCGGCGCCACCAGCACCAAGTCCTCTTCGAAGAGGTCGTCGACGGTGATCTGGGGGTCGCTCACCGGCAGGTTCACCACCGTGAGGTCGAGGGCACCGGCCAGGAGCTGGGGGAGCAACGACGTGGTGTTCCCCTCGAGGATGGCGATCCGCACCTTGGGGTACCGGGCGCCGACGGCGGCCAAGAGGGGCGGGAGCATCCAGCGACCGGTGGTGCCGATGATGCCCATGCGAACGTGGCCGGCCACCTCGTCGTGCAGCGATGCCACGTCGGCGACGAGGGCGTCGACCTCGGCCTGCACCCGTCGGGCTCGGGCGACGGCGACGTCCCCCTCGGCGGTGAGCTGGCCGGCGGAGCGATCGACCAGGGCCACGCCGAGCTCACGCTCCAGCCGGGCGACGTGGGTCGACACGTTCGACTGGACCGTGTGGAGCCGGGCGGCGGCAGCGGAGAACGTGCCGGCGTCGGCCACCGCCACCAGGGCGGCGAGCTGACGGAGGTCCATCGCTGGAGATGATGGCACATATCGCAAAGAACTGCTGCAAAGATCAGCAGCGCACGCGTACGCTGAAGGAGCAGCAGCGCCAGAAGGCCGGCCCTACCCCCCCCGGGCCGGCCTTCCTCGCGCCCCCACGCTGCGAAGTCCGCACAGGCGCTTCCCTCCCGGCCGGATGATCGCCGCCGCGATCACGCGCTCGAGGCCACCCGGCTGGCGCCGCCTTTCTCGATGCGCCGTACCCGGTCGATGGGCAGCACGTGCCAGAAGTGGTCCAGGGCGCTGTCCCAGTCCTTGAGCAACTCGGCTGCCCGCACGGACCCGGTGAGCTCGTGGTGACGCTCCACCAGCCAGCGCAGCTCCTCAAGTGGCTCGGTGTCGGGACGCTCGGCCTCCACCAGGGCGCCGTTGAGCCGGGCGATGAGCTGGGTGCTCGGGTCCCACACGAAGGCCTGACCTCCGGTCATGCCGGCGCCGAGGTTGTAGCCGACGGGGCCCAGCACCACGATCGTGCCCCCGGTCATGTACTCGCAGCAGTGGTCACCCGTGCCTTCCACCACCGCGGTGGCGCCGGAGTTCCGCACGGCGAAGCGCTCGCCGGCGGACCCAGCCACGAACAGGTCACCGCCCGTGGCTCCGTAGAGACAGGTGTTGCCGGCCAGCACGGGCTCGCCGGCGTCGTTGGGTGGCGGGACGATCACGATACGCCCGCCCCCCATGCCCTTGCCCACGTAGTCGTTGGCCTCTCCGACCAGCTCCAGCTCCACGCCGTGGGTGAGGAAGGCGCCGAAGCTCTGGCCGGCGGCGCCGGTGAATCGCGCCGCGGCCGTGCCGCGAGGCGGCCGCTCACCGTACTCCAGCGAGATCGCTCCGCCCAGGGCAGCGCCGATGGATCGGTCGGCGTTCACGATGGGGTAGCTCAGCTCGACGTCGGCCCCGTCCCAGACGGGGCGGAATGCGTCGGCCAGGAGCCGGTCCCCCAACGGCGAGCGGGGGCGCTGGATGGGATCGGTGGCCACGAACCGGCGGGGGGCTTCGGGGTCGACCGGGGGAGTCAGCAAGGGAGTGAGGTCGACCGAATCGGATCGGGGGTCGCCCGTCTGCCGCTGGCGCAGGCACTCGACCCGGCCCACGGCCTCGTCGACCGACCGGAACCCCAGCGACGCCAGCAGGCGTCGGACCTCGTCGGCCATGTAGAGGAAGTAGGCGGCGACTCCCTCGGCGGTGCCGGTGAAGTTGGCCCGCAGGTTCGGCCGCTGAGTGGCGATGCCCGGCTTGCAGGTGTCGCGGTGGCAGGCCCGCAGCATGATGCAGCCCTCGGCGATCATGGCGGCGGTGCCGAAGGAGAACTCGTCGGCTCCGAGCAGGGCGGCGACCAGCACGTGGCGGCCGGTGAGGAACCCGCCGTCGACCTGCAGCCGGCACCGATCGCGCAAGTGGTTCTCGACCAGGGCGGCCTGGGCGTCGGCCAAGCCCAGTTCCCAGGGCATACCGGCGTGCTTGATCGACGACAGGGGCGAGGCGCCGGTGCCGCCGTTGGCTCCGCTGATGTGGACGGTGTCGGCAAGGGCCTTGACCACCCCGGCGGCGATGGTGCCCACGCCGTCCTCGGCCACGAGCTTCACCGACACCTCGGCGGCGTTGACCTGCTTGAGGTCGTAGATGAGCTGCGCCAGGTCCTCGATCGAATAGATGTCGTGGTGGGGCGGGGGCGAGATGAGGGCCACGCCGGGTTGAGTATGGCGGAGGCGGGCGATCTCGTCGGACACCTTGTGCCCCGGGAGCTGCCCGCCCTCGCCGGGCTTGGAGCCCTGGGCGATCTTGATCTGCAGCTCGTCGGCGTGGGCCACGTACTCGGGAGTGACGCCGAAGCGTCCGGAGGCGATCTGCTTGGTGCGGGAGTTCTTGTCCCCGGTCGGTTGCCCCCGTGTCCGGAACCGCGCCGGGTCTTCGCCCCCCTCGCCGCAGTTGGAGCGGGCGCCCAGGAGGTTCATGGCCTCGGCCAGCGTCTCGTGCGCCTCTTTGGACAGTGCTCCGTGCGACATCGCCCCGGTGGTGAAGCGCGTGACGATCTCGCTGGCCGGCTCCACGTCCTCGAGCGGCACGGGAGGCCCGGCAGGGACCAGCTCGAGCAGGTCGTGGAGCTCCGTGGGCGGTCGGTCGTTCACCAGGGTGGCGAAGCGCTCGTAGAGCTCGTAGGACTCGCCTTTGATCGCCCGCTGCAGCAGGTGGGCGGCGGCCATCTCCTCGGTGGCCGTGACCAGGGTGAGCTCGCCGAGGGCGTCGACGACCTCCTTGCCCTTGCCGTGGTACTCCCCGCTCCGGCGCACGCGGAAGAAACCGCCGGGGTCGAGCTGGACCTTGGTCTCGGACTCGGCCGGCCAGGCACCGGCATGGCGCACCAGCACGTCGTCCCCCAGTGCGTCCCAGCCGATGCCGCCCACGGTCGACGTCGTTCCCTTGAAGCAGACGTCGACGACCTCCGAGGCCAAGCCGATGATCTCGAAGATCTGCGCACCTCGGTAGGAGTCGACCGTCGAGATGCCCATCTTGGAGAGGATCTTGAGGGTGCCCTCCTCGATGGCCGAATGAAAGCGGTCCTGAGCCTCGGGGCTGACCGCGTCGGAGCTCTCGTCGGCGTCGGCCTGCGCGGCCACCGTCTGCAGGGCCAGGCGGGGGCACACCGCGTCGGCGCCGTAGCCCAGCAGGGCGGCGATCTCGTGGGTGTCGCGTGCGCTGTCGCTGACCACGACCAAGCTGGTCCGAGAGCGCAGGCGGCGGTCGATCAGGCGGTGGTGGACGGCGCCGCAGGCCAGTAGCGACGGGACCGGCGCCCGGGTGGAGGAGATGTCGGCGTGGTCGAGCACGAGGATGTCGGCGCCCTCGAGCACCTGGGCCTCGGCCTCGTCGCAGAGCCGCTGGAGGCCCTTCGGGAGCCCGTCTGGCCCGTCGGCCACGGGAAAGGTGGCGTCGAGCGGGGCGGTGGTGAAGGGGAAACGCTCGCGGTCGTAGAGGGCCAGCACCCCGGAGGGGTAGAGGAAGAACGACCGCAGCGTGACCAGGCGGGCGGCGGCGGCGCTCTCGGAGAGGATGGGCTGGCGGGGCCCAAGCAGCGTGCGCAGGCTCATGACCCGGCGCTCGCGCACCGGGTCGATGGGCGGGTTCGTCACCTGGGCGAAGCGCTGGCGGAGGTAGTGGTGCACCGGACGGGGGCGCCCGGCCAGGTGGGGCAGAGGTGAGTCGTCGCCCATGGAGAAGGTCGGCTCGTGGGCGTCGTTGGCCATGGGCTTGAGCACCATGGCCATCTCCTCCTTGGTGTAGCCGTGAGCCGCCTGCCGGCGCTCGAGCTCGTCGGGCTCCGGAGGGGCCTGCACCGGCTCCCCTCGGGACAGGGCCAGCAGGCCCTCGGCCGCCCAGCGGGCGTAGGGGCCGGCGGCGAGGCGCTGCTTGCACTCGGCGTCGTGCAGAAGGCCGCGGCTGGGGTCGACGAAGAGCATCTGTCCAGGTCCGAGCCGGCCCCGCTTCACCTTCCCGTGGCCACGGGTGTCGATGGCGCCGGCCTCGGAGGCGCACACGATCAGACCGTCCTCGCACGCCGCCCACCGCAGTGGCCGCAAGCCGTTGCGGTCGAGGGCGGCACCGACACCGAGGCCGTCGGTGAAGATGAGCCCGGCCGGGCCGTCCCAGGGCTCCATGAGCGTGGAGTGGTAGCGGTAGAACCCGCGAACGTCGGGGTCGAGGTCGCGGGCGTTCTCCCACGCCTCCGGGACGAGCATGGCCACGGCGTGGCGAACGTCGCGCCCGCCACGAACCAGGAGCTCCACCGCCGAGTCCAGCTTGCCGGAGTCGGAATCGTGGGGGTCGAGGACGGGCCGGATGAACTCCTCGCGGCCCAGGCCGGCCTCTTCCGTGCCCAGCACGGCCCGGGCCAGCATGCGGTGCTCGTTGCCCTGGATGGCGTTGATCTCGCCGTTGTGGCAGAGCATGCGGAAGGGCTGGGCCCGCTCCCAGGTGGGGGCGGTGTTGGTCGAGAAGCGCTGGTGGAACACGGCGAAGGGGGCGGCGAAGCGCTCGTCGGCCAGGTCGGGATAGAAGTCGGCGAGGGCGTCGGCGGCCGCCAGCCCCTTGTAGACGATGGTCCGGTAGGAACAGGAGGCGACGTAGACACCGTCGGCGGTGGCTTCGATGCGGCGACGCAAGCGGTAGGCGCGCCGCTCGTCGGCCTGGTGGCGGTACCCGTTGCCGTCGTCCGAGGCGGACCCGAACACCACCTGGAGCATGGCCGGCTTGTCCGCCTGGGCCTGGCGACCCAGGTGGTGGTCGTCGGTGGGGGGGACGCGCCAGTCGATCAGCTCGATGCCCTCGGCGGCGGCGGCGGCCTCGATGGCGGCACGCGGGTCGGCACCTCTGAAGAAGAGGCTGGCCACCCCGTGGCCCTCACCGAAGATGGCGGCGGGGATGGGAACGAGCAGGCCCGACCCGTCCGCCGAACGGGCGTCTGCTGCCACGGCGCCACGGTGCTTCACACAGGCCAGGCCACCCAGGGCGGCCTCCACGATTGACCTGGAGGTCCGGCCGGTGGCGTCGGCGGCGAAGCCGATTCCGCAGGCGTCGAGCTCGGGGCGCATGGGAGCCAACGCTACCGCACGCCCTCCAAGGCGCCCGGGCCCGACCTCGCCGGCAACAGGTGGCGCGGCGCCGGAGTCAGATCCGGGGCCAGGCGGTGCGCCGGCGTGGGGGGCGGCGCCGGCGATCACCGAGGGCCCAACTGCGGCGCCACGAGGCGAGTTCGGGGCCCGTCAGCGAGGGTGACTCGCCCTTGGCCGCCCGCCGGCGGGCCGACCACCAGTCGGTGGCGGCCTCGTCGGCGAGGGTGGCCACCGCGGCTTCGATGTGCCCGGCGAAACGGGTGGCGTGCTCGCCGGCGACCGGGTGCAACGGGGCGCCGAAGGTGACCCGGCTGGTGCCGGGACGGGGTCGCTTGTCGCCCTTGCCGAAAATGCGTCCCGTCCCTTCGATGTGGATGGGCACCACCGGCACCGAGCAGCGCAGGGAGAGGTAGGCCGCCCCGCCACGGTGGCCCTGCCCCCAACCGTCGGTGCTGCGGCCGCCCTCGGGGAAGATCAGCAGGCTCCACCCCCGCATGATGAGCGCGGCAGCCCGATCGGCCGACCGGCGCTCGATCCGGTTGCGCTCGATGGGAATGGCGCCGATGCCCAGGGCCGACGCCGCCGACGTGAGCCGGTTGGCGAAGAAGTAGTCGGCGGCGGCGGCCACCACCAGGCGATGGCGCCACCGGTCGGGCACCGACGTCAACAGCAGGGGAGCATCGAGGTGGCTGTGGTGGTTGGCAGCGAAGATCGCCGGCCCCTCCAGGCCCTCGAGACGGTCGAGGCCGGCCCGTTCGGGCGCCGCCAAGGCGTGCACGCCCAGTCGGATCGGGCCCTCCACCATCAGCAGCCGGGCGTAGCGGGAGAGTGGCCGGCGGGCCCACTCGGTGTCGTAGTCGGCCCCGCTGCGGCGGACGACCGGCAGAAGCTCCACGCCGGCCGGACGCGTAGGCGCCGACAAGGGGAACTTCAGCAGCGGCAACCTCACGTCACGTCGGCCATCATCAGCGGAGGTGCGTGGAAGTGGGTGATGGACGGTTCGCGCCCAACCACGTCGCTGGCCATCTCCAGGGCGTCCCGCAGCGTGCTGGCCGGCTTGAAACCGAGCCGGCGCACGGCGCGCGCGTCGCCGCCCACGACGATCACCGCACCCAGGTGCTGCAGGGCGTGGGAGCCCCAATACCACATGTAGAAGGGGTGGACGCCGTGGTAGGCGTAGCTCGTCCGGTACAGGTGGCGGTACCACTCGTCCTCGGCGTAGGCCTGCTCGTAGGTCTTCTCCACCTCGAGGGGATCGGTCGTCTCGGTGAGCACCTGCTCGAAGAAGTCGATGTAGCTGGGGTGGTGAACGGGGTGGAACTCCCAGGGCGTGGGGTGGCTCACGATGAGGACGCCGCCCTCCCGCACCAGGGGGCGGCCCCGGTACAGGTTGAAGAAGTAGCCCAACGCCGTGGACATCACGAGGATCGGGTTCATCACCGAGTTGACGTTGTAGGGGCAGATGTAGGGCAGCCCCAGGGTGAGCACGTCGGTCTGGCCCTCGACCGGGACGAGCTGCTGCTCGTACACCCTGGCGGTCGTGAGCCGATGGACCGCCTCCACCTCGCCGGCGGCCACTCCGGTGAGATCGTGTGGCGCTCGCACCGAGTGGAACACCGAGCGCCGAACTCGGTTCGGGGCCCGATCCAGGGCCTTGGATGAGGCGACGAAGGTGGCGCGGTCTCGTGCCGACCACTCCCACTCCCGCTTCTGCAAGAAGTCGAACGGGGGAGGGAAGGTGTCGTTGTTGAGGGTCGTCTCGATCTGGAAGATCCTCACGCCGGCGTCGCGGAGCACCTTGCCCATGCGCCAGTTCGAGGAGTGCAGCTCCGAGCGATGCTGGTCCATGAACGACCGGCTGCGCTGCAGCGTGCGCACGTTGTGGTGGTGGCGCAGGCTCCGGTACGACGCCAGGCCGGTGGCCGTGGACTTGTGGCCACCGTCCATGGCGACGAGGTTGATGTTCACGTAGATCAGCAGGTCGGACTCAGCAGCCCGCTTGCTGATCTCGACCTCCTCGCCCTGGTCGGTCTCGCCGATGAAGGTCAGGGCGTCGGGATCCTCGGCGTCGAAGTTGTAGAGCTGGCCCCGGGGGGCGAAGGCGTCGTAGACCCGGTCACCGACGGCGTGGCGCAGCTCGGCCTCGGTCATGCGCCGGTGCAGGGCCAGGGCGGCGATGAGGTGGACGTCGTCGACCCCGGCGGCGGCGGCCAGGTCGAGCACCGCCTCGATCACCCGCTGGCGCACGTCGGGACGGCGCATGGGCGGCAGCGGCAGGGACACGTCGTCGAAGGCGATGGTCAAGCGCATGCCGGGGAACAGCAGGGCCGGCAGCGGCTCGGAGTCGACGGGATGGAGCAGCGCGGAACGGATGGCGCCGTCGATGTCGGCGACGGTGGCCAACGCCTCGGGCGGGTAGACGATGCGGCTGCCGACGGGGAGGCTCTCCAGGCGGAAGCCCTCGCCGTGCATGAACAGCGTGGGCGGGGTCGACCGGTCGACCTCGAGCACGAACCCCGGCCGCGGGCTCATCGGATCACCTGACTGGCCCTCGGTGCCGGCGGCGTCCAGGCTGGAATGCGGAGTCGGCCGTGGGCCAGTGCCCTGTCAGTCACAGTCGTTCCCGATCCCTTTCGTTACGGAGGTCGAAGGCCACCTTCACCGCTCCCCGCCGGCCCGACTCGGCGGCGTGGGAGAGGGCGTCGCGGTAGCGGTGCAGGGGGTAGGTCGCCGACACCAGCCGGTCGAGGCGGGCCTCGGCGACGAGCTCGAAGGCCAGGTCGAAGGTGCGGCGATCGAGCTGGGGCTCCCGCCCGTAGGCGTAGGCGCCGACCAGCTCGACCTCCCGCTGCCACAGGGGGGTGAGGTCGACGGTGACGGAACCGGGCATGCCGACCATCACGATACGGCCACCGGGACGCACGACCGCCAGCGCCTGGACCAGGCTGGCTTCGCTGCCCACGCAGTCGACCACGACGTCGGCCCCACCCAACAGTTGCTGGGGTTCACCGTCGGTGCGGTTCCGGGGCCCCGGCCCTCCGCGCGGAAGCGCCATGGACCCCGTGGCCCGGCGCACGGCCCGGGTGAGCCCGGCCGGCTCCACCACCGTGGTGGCTCCCAGCTCGGTGGCCAGCCGGCGCTGCTGGGGATGCTTGGCCCCCACCAGCAGCTGGTCGGGGCCGACCCAGCGTCGCAGGGCGGCGAGGGTGCACAGGCCGAGCGTGCCGGCGCCCACCACGGTGATCACGCCGCCGGCGCCGCCGGCGCACTTCAAGGCGCCTCGTACGGCACAGGCCGTCGGCTCGACCATGACCGCGGCCTCGTCGCTCACCCCGTCGGGGACCCGGTGCAACTGGCTGGGATGGGCCATGAGGGCGATCGACCAACCGCCTCCCGTGTCGGCGCAGTAGCCGGTCTGCAGACCGGGCTCGAGGTGGCCGAAGGCGATGTTGCGGCAGCGGCCCACGTCGTCGGCGGCGCACCCCGGGCACGGCGGGTCGATGCCTCGCGCCGCGCATCCGAGCACGGGCTCGATCACCACCCGGGTGCCGTCGTCCAGGTCGCCCACCACCTCGTGGCCGGGGACGAAGGGGAAGCTCACGATGGGCTCGAACCACGGGGACGCCTTGCCGTCGACGGTCGCCAGATCGGACCCGCAGATCCCGGCCAGGCGGGGCCGGACCCGCTGCCATTCCGGGCCCGGTCGGGCGGGCGGGTCGACGTCGACCAGGCGCAGGGGCCCGACACGGGCGCCGCCGCCCGGCGCCAGGGCGCCGGCGAGCCGGGCCGCGGCAAAGCGGGGGAGGGAACGCTCGACGCGCAGCGCCTTCACCGTGCCGCACCGTGACGCCGGCGGGCGGGCTCGGCGAACGACGTCCGCTTGGTCGTGGGCCCGATGGGCAGCAGTGGCCGGGGCCCACCGGGTGCCTTCGACCATTGCTCGACCAGCCAGCCCCGCTTGCCGGCGATGGACGCCAGGCGGGTCTCGGGGTTCACCGCCACGGGGAAGCCCACCGCCTCGAGCATCGGCAGGTCGCTGGCCGAATCGGCATAGGCCACCGCCTCGTCCAGGCGGAGCCCTTCCGCCTCGGCGTAGTCGGCCATGGCCTGGGCCCGAGCCTCACCGGTGGGGGGAGCGGCGAGGAGCTCGCCCGTGTAGCGGCCGTCCTCGGTCACGCCCATCCGGGCGCAGACGATGTCGTCGAACAGTGGGCCCAGGTTGCGCTCGACGATCACGTCGAGGGCGCCGGTGATGAGCACCGTCCGGTGCCCGAGCCGGCGGTGCTCGCGAACACGGCGGAAGCCGGCGGGGAACGACTTGGCCAGCAGCAGGTGGCTCAGCAGTTGCACGGCGTCCTCGTCCAGCTGGTCCACCGGAGCTCCCTCGAAGCGACGGTAGAAGTGGCGCAGGAAGTCACCGCGGTCCTTGCGGTCGAGGGCCAGCAGTGACGGGCCCTCGGCCAACGCTCGCAGCGCCAGGCGCACCCGGTCGCCCGGCGGCAGGCGGCGGGTGGCGAGCCAGGAGTACGACTCCACCACGTTGGAGGCGATCAGGGTGTTCTCGAGGTCGAAGGCGGCCAGGTGCCGGTCGGGCGACAGCACCCGGGCCCGCAGCCGCTCGGTGCGGCTCGGTCCCGAGCGGGTGCTCGGGGTGGACCGGACCCGGGCGTGCTGCACCACCGAGGGAAGGTGGACCTCCGACACGTAGGCGTCCCAGTCGATGACCGCGGGGTGGAAGCAGAAGCGCTCCCGGTCGGTGGAGTCCAGGGTCGACCAGCGGTGGAGCAGCTCGTCGATGCCGAAGATGGCCTCGGTCTCGGCGTAGGCGCCGTAGAGCTCCACGTACACCAGCGCCCGTGCCGCAGCCGCCCGGTGCTCCTCGAGGTTCGCCGACCAGCGCGCCGAAGTGCCGCGCAGAGGCAGGGCCGACAGGGCCTTCTCCGCCCGGTCGATGGTCTTCACCGCCCGCTCCAACTGGGCCTGCACCCGGCCCCGGCCGGGAAAGCTCCATCGAGGCACCACGATGGGCTGTCCCTTGGTGTCGTAGAGCGGGTTGCGGCTGAACCAGCCGTGGACCAGGTCGACCAGGTGGCGGTAATGGAGCGGGTTGGTGGACCCGGACGCCACCTGCACGATGGCCGGGGAGCCCGACGAGTCGGCCGGGCCCCGGGCGGCGGCGTCCACCACGGCGGCGACCACCAGGTCCACCGGGATGACGTCGACCACGCCTTCGGGGATGCCGGGGAACTCGCGGAGCAGGCCCTGGGCATAGGTGATGATGACGGGCTCCGCCATCCGGAACCCGCGGATCCACCCCGGGGCGGGCTCGGCGAGGGCCGACTCGATGATCGACGGGCGGACGATGGTGACGGGGACGTCACCGCGCACGTCGAGCAGCGCCTGCTCGCCCAGCGCCTTGGTGTAGGCGTAGGCGTCGGGCCAGCCCAGTGCCCGAGCGCGGGCCCGCCCGGCCTCGACCATGGTGTCGGCCACCCAGGCGTCGCGCCGCTTCTCGGCCTTGGTGGCCAGCAGGGGCACACCGGCTGCCCCCAGCTCCGCCCGGGCCTCCTTGGCGAAGCGGGCCAGCAGCGGCGGAGTCCTGCTCTCGGCCTCCACGTCGGCTCGCCGCCGGCGGGCGGCGGCCACCTCTTGGCGCCACCCCACTGCGGGGGAGAAGGGCGTGTCGGAGACCAGGATCTCCGGGGCCCGTCCCCGCCGGTTGCCGGCCACGTAACAGGTGGACACCGAGACCAGGTGAGCGGTGGAGCCCACCGACTGGAGCGCCTCGGCGATGCGAGCCGGGCCCAGCAGGTTCACCTCCACCGCCCGGTCGAGAGGCGAGTCGAAGGCGACGGAGGCGGCGGCGTGGATGACGACGTCGCACGAGGCCAGTGCTCCCCGCCCGTCGTCGCCGAGCCCCAACCCGTCGATGCTCACGTCGCCGGCCACCACCTGGACGCGCCGATCGGCCTCGGCGTCGAAGGCCTCGCCGAGCCGCTCCCGGAGCCGGTCGAAGGCGTCATTGCGCAGCACCTCGCGGCGAACCCGTTGAGCCGCGGACGAGCGCCGACCGGGGCGCACGAGGAGCACGAGCTCGCATCCCGGTACCGACCGCAACAGGCGCTCGACCAGGGCCGTACCGAGAAAGCCGGTGGAGCCGGTCACGAAGAGGCGGCGGCCGGCGAGAACCTCGGCGATCACCCCGTCTGTCTACCATCCGGTAGGTGGTGAGTGTGTACCCGAGGGATGCGGCAGCGACCCGAGCCCGCATCCTCGACGCGGCGCTGGCGTCGTTCGCCGCACGAGGCTACGGGGCCACGTCGCTCGACGCCGTGGCCGTTCAGGTGGGGCTGCGCAAGCAGACCATCCTGCACCACTTCGGGACCAAGCAGGGCGTGCTCGTCGCCGTGGTCGACCGTTCGGCGGGCGAGCTGGCCGACGCCCTGGAGGCCGCCCTCTCCGGCGCCGGGCCGGGATTCGCCCGGGTCGAGGCGCTCGTGCGGGCAACCTTCCGCCTCGCCGCCCGACGCCCCGAGCTGCTGGGCCTGCTGCGGGAGGTCGGCCGCCTCGGTCCGCCCGCCGCCACCCGCCTGGTCGGGGGGCTCGAGCCGCTGGTCGAGCGGGCCCTCGCCTTCCTCGAGGACGAGATGGCCGCCGGGCGGGTGCGGCGCCACGATCCCCGGCTGCTGCTCCTGTCGGCCTACTCGACGGTCATCGGGGTGGCCACCGAGGTGGAGGTGCTGCGGGCGGTGGGGGTCGAGCCCACCGCCCGGTCCTTGGTCCACCGCCGGGCCGAGTTGCTGGAGTTCCTCAGGTCGGCCCTTCTGGTCGAGGGCGGCCCATCCGCTCGGAGCGGCGACGGTGCCGCTCCAGGGCCGTCGTCACCAGGCGGTCGACCAGCTCCGCATACGGCACGCCGCTGGCCTCCCACAGCCGGGGGTACATCGAGTGGGGCGTGAACCCGGGGATGGTGTTGACCTCGTTGACCAGCAGGCCCCGCCCGCCCTCCTCGAAGAAGAAGTCGACCCGGGCCATGCCCTCGGCCCGCAGCGCCCGGGCCGCGGCCACGGCCAGCCGGCGCACCTCCTCGGTCACGTCGTGGGGGAGGGAGGCGGGCACGACCAGGTCGGCGCCGTCGCCGGAGTACTTGTCCTCGTAGTCGTAGAACTCCCGGCTGGGCACGATCTCGCCTGGGACCGAGGCGACCGGTTCGAGGTCTCCCAGCACCCCACATTCGATCTCCCGGCCGGTGACGCCTTCTTCGACCACCACCCACTCGTCGTAGGCCAGGGCGAGCTGCACGGCCTCGTCGAGGCCGGCGGGGCCCTCGACCTTGGAGATGCCCACCGAAGAGCCGAGGTTGGCGGGCTTCACGAACACCGGCCAGCCCAGCTCGGCCCCGACCCGCTCGGCCAGGCCGGCGTCCACCTCCACTTCACGCACCGCCACGTACCGGGCCTGGGGAAGGCCGTGATGGGCCAGCACCTCCTTGGCCTTGGCCTTGTCCATGCACAGCGCTGATCCCAGGACCCCGGCGCCCACGTAGGCCACGCCGGCCAGCTCGAGCAGGCCCTGGACGGTGCCGTCCTCGCCGAGGGGGCCATGCAGCAGCGGCAGCACCACGGTGGGGACGTCGTCGGGCGCCGCCGGCGCCCCCGGCGCCACCGTGGCCAAGGGGTCGACCTCCGACCCCTCGGCGGCCAGGACGGCCGGGGCGCCGCCCCCACCGACGGCCCATCCCGTGGCCGCCACCCAGCGCCCGTCGAGGGTGATGCCCACGGGACGGATCTCGTAGCGGGCGGGGTCGAGGGCTCCGAGCACCGAGGCGGCGGACACGCAGGAGACGTCGTGCTCGGCCGAGCGCCCCCCGAACAGCACGACGAGCCGGGTCCGGGCCGGGGGGGACGGGGAGAAGCCCACGAATGTGGCACCGTAGCCCTCCGTGGGGGACAGGCAGCCATGAGGATCCGGGCCTCCGAGGTGGCCGCCGCCGTCGGCGGCCGGTTGGTGGGGCCGGACGTCGACGTGGAGGGGGCGGTCATCGACTCACGCCTCGTCACTGGGGGAGAGTTGTTCGTGCCGGTGGTCGCGGCCCGGGACGGGCACGACTTCGTGGCCGCCGCCCTGGACGCCGGGGCCGCCGCCTACCTCACCGCCCGTGGGCCCGTGGGCGGGACCGCGGTGGTGGTCGACGACACGGGCGCCGCCCTCGCCGCGCTGGGACGAGCTGCCCGGGCCCGCCTGCCCGAGCGGGTGGTGGCGGTCACGGGTTCGGTGGGCAAGACGTCGGTGAAGGACCTGGCCGGCGCCATCCTGCGGCGCCGGGGCCCGACCGCGGTCAGCGCCCGTTCGTTCAACAACGAGCTGGGGGTGCCGCTCACCCTGGCCGGAGCCCCCCCCGGCGCATGGGCGGCCGTGGTGGAGATGGGCGCCCGGGCGAGGGGCGACCTGCAGCTGCTGTGCTCCATCGCCCGCCCGACCGTCGGGGTGGTCACCGTCGTCGCCCCGGTCCACACCGAGACCTTCGGCACCGTTGAGGACGTGGCCCGGGCCAAGGCGGAGCTGGTGGAGGCCCTGCCTGCCCACGGCACCGCGGTGCTCAACGCAAACGACCCCCGGGTGCGGGCCATGGCCGAGGTCACCGTGGCGTCGGTCGTCACCTTCGGGACGACCGGCGATGCCAACGTCGCCGCCGGCGCCGTCGAGCTGGACGCCCAGCTGCGAGCGTCCTTCCGGCTCCGCTGCCCCGCCGGAGAGGCCGACGTGCGCCTGGCGGTGCCCGGTCGCCACCAGATCGGCAACGCACTGGCCGCCACTGCCGCCGCGCTGGCAGCCGGTGCCACGCTCGACGAGGTGGTGGAGGGCCTCGAGGAGGCCCGCCTTTCCGACTGGCGCATGGCGCTCGGGCGTTCCCCGGACGGGGCGCTGGTGCTCAACGACGCCTACAACGCCAACCCCACGTCGACCGGCGCCGCTCTCCGGGCGCTGGCCGAGCTTGACGCGGAGCGGCGGGTCGCTGTCCTCGGCACCATGGCGGAGCTGGGTGAGACGTCGGCCGGCGAGCACAAAGCGGTAGCAGCGCTGGCGGCGGACCTCGGCATCCGGGTGGTGGCGGTGGCCGAGCCGGCCTACGGAGCCGAGCTGGTCGACGACGTGGACGCGGCAGTGGAGGCCCTGGGCCCGCTCGGGCACGGCGACGCCGTGCTGGTCAAGGGCAGCCGGGTGGCGGGGCTGGAACGTCTGGCGGCACGGTTGATGGGCGCCGGCTGACGGGCGCGGCGGCCACGCGGGGGAGGTTGGCGTAGGCGGCCAGGGCGAGGGCGGCGACCACGCCGTAGCCCATGACCCAGCTGATGGAGAAGGTCTCGACCAGCGGGCCGGCGGCCAGGAGTCCCAGGGGGATGGTGCCGCCGAAGGCCATGGTCCACAGCGCCATGACCCGGCCTCGGACGGCGTCGTCCAGCCGCTGCTGGAGCACGACCGCCAGCGAGGTCACGGTGCCGAAGTAGCAGAACCCGACCACCAGGATGACCGGGTAGGCGGGCAGGGGGCTGCGCAGCAGGGCCAGGACGGCCAGGGCGCCGGCGAAGGCGACCAGGCCCACCCGGACCAGTTGCTCCTTCGGTCGGGCCGCCAGGAAGGTCCCGATGGAACCCGCACCCACCGCCGCGCCCAGTCCGAAGCACGTGTAGAGCAGGCCGTAGGCAACGCTGCTGGGCTCGATCCCGAGGTTGCGGGAGGCAAGGGTCGGCATCTGGCCGATGAACGGCATGCAGAACAGGGCGAAGGCGGCCATGGTCACCAGACAGCGCCGCACCAGCGGGTCGCGCCGGGCCACGCCAAAGCCGCCGGAGAGGCGGGCCCAGCGCCCGTTCTCGTCGGCGCGCACCAGCGGGGGGATGCGCACGGCCACGAGGGCGGCGATGACGAACAGGTACGTTATGGCGTTGAGGGCGAACACTGCGGCGGCGCCGAAGCCGGCGAAGACCAGACCGCCCAGTGCCGGGCCCGTCACCCGGGCGAGGTTCATCTGGGTGGAGTTGAGGGACACGGCGCCGGCGAGGTCGGCTCGGCCCACCAGCGCCGGGAGTACGGCGTCGTAGGCGGGAGCGTGGATGGCGGCGCCCACGCCGATCACCCCAACCACGGCAAGGAGTGCTCCCTGTGAGGGCTCGCCCCCCGCCACCAGTACCGCCAGCACCGCGGTCCCGAGAAGTTGCTCGGCCTGGGCGGCGATGAGCAGCCGGCGGCGGTCGACCAGGTCGGCCAGAGCCCCGCCCAGCACCGGTAGGAAGAGCATGGGACCGAGCTGGGCGAACAGGATGAGGCTGAGGAAGGTCGCCGAACCAGTCAGCTCGAGGGCGTAGGCGCCGAGGGTGACGTGTTGCATCCACGTGCCCAGGCGAGAGGCGAACGAGCCCCAGAAGACGATGCGGAAGTTCCGGTGGGCGAGGGCGGCGCGGGCGGTACCGGACACCGCAGGAGACCCAGGAGGAGCGACGCGCACCCATGCGAGGCTAAGGCCGGGACAGAGGGGCGCAACCGGCCTGGCGGGCACCGCCGGTGTGGGCCCGGCAGGGATCGAACCTGCGACCAGAGGATTATGAGTCCCCCGCTCTGACCACTGAGCTACGGGCCCGCCGGTGCGACGGTCGGAGCTCCGGGGGTGGGACTTGAACCCACAACCTTGGGATTAACAATCCCCTGCTCCGCCGATTGAGCTACCCCGGAATCGCTTCGACGCTAGCAGCGGGCCGTCGCCTCCCCAGCGCCGGCGTCGTCGCCGGCTGCCCCCGGAGCTGGCGGCTCAGGTCTCGCCCAGCCACGCCGGCGCCCGCTCGAGCAGGTACCGGCTCACCGCCAGGCAGCGGTCGAGGGTCTCGCACAGGGCCTCCTCACCCTGCAGCACCTGGGCGAGCGACAGCCTGAGGCGGGCCACGATGGTCAGGCTGCGCTCGGGAGCGTCGGTGACCGCTCCATACGAGTCGATGGCCGAGACCTCGAGGGGAAGGTCGGGCCCGCCCACGCCGGCGAGCTCGGTGGCCAGCAGCAACAGGTCGGGACCGTTGGGCAGCGGCGGCAGGGCCCAGGTGAAGTTCAGCGGGAAGTGGAAGGCGTCGGGCGGCGTGTCCTCCTCGTCGAGCTCCATCACCACGTCCTCGAACGCCAGCAGGACACGGGGGTCCACCTCGAGGGACAGGTGGAGGTCCAGCGGTCCCTCGCAGCCCTCCTCGGGGTGCAGGTCGACCTCCCAGGCCTGGCGCAGGGAGTAGGTCTCCACGAAGTGGCGCTCGTCGTGGACGTGGAAGGTGTGGTCGACGGCGTGGTCCTTGAGCTCGGCCACGTACCCGGCGACGTCGATGACGGCCACGGCGGCGAGGGTACCTTCCGGCCGAGCCGGGGCGGCTGCCGGGTGGTCGGCCGGGTACGGTCGCCGGGTGAACGACGAGGACCTGCTGGAGGTGTTGTCGACGACCGCTGGCGCGGTGCGGTCGGCTCTCGACGGCGTGGACGACTGGCGGCCCACGACCGGGCGCCCTGGCCAGTACGCCATCGACGTCGTGGCCGACGAGGTCGCCGTCGACGCCTTGCTGGCCACCGGCTTGGGGGTGCTCAGCGAGGAGTCCGGCGGCCACCACCTGGACCGCGAGGTCGTGGTGGTGCTGGATCCCGTCGACGGCTCCACCAACGCCAGCCGGGGCGTGCCCTGGTACGCCACGAGCCTCTGTGCCGTCGACCGCGACGGTCCTCGGGTGGCCCTGGTCGTCAACCAGGCGTCGGGCGAGCGCTTCGAGGCCATGCGGGGGCGGGGGGCGCGCTGCGGGGAGCGCTCGGTGACGCCTTCCGGTTGTGACGAGCTGGGCCGTGCTCTGCTCGGGTTCTCGGGTCGGCCGTTGCGCCGCTGGGGCTGGGGGCAGTTCCGGTCCCTCGGGGCTGCGGCCCTCGACCTGTGTTGCGTGGCCTCCGGCCGCTTCGACGGCTACGTCGACTCCTCCCCGG
The DNA here is from genome assembly GCA_035942035.1 of Acidimicrobiales bacterium. GTDB lineage: Bacteria > Actinomycetota > Acidimicrobiia > Acidimicrobiales > CADCSY01 > JAHWJR01. The sequence goes on along the minus strand of DASZDK010000054.1, from coordinate 31,266 downwards.
GCGGTCACAGCCCGTGGGACTATTTGGGCGCCTTGCTGGTGTGCCGGGAGGCAGGGGTCGAGGTGGTCGATGCCGAAGGGCGGGAGCTCGTCACGCTCGACCACGCCGCCCGGCGCACGCCGGTGGCAGCCGCCACCCCCGCTCTGCTGGCTGAGCTGCTGTCGCTCGCCGGCGACGGGGACCATGGTGAGTAGGGCGCTCGGCGCCGTCGCCGCCGGCGGGTACGGGCTGGCGTTGCGCCTGTACCGGCGCCTCCCCCGGCGCGCCCGGTTGTTCGTCGTGCACCACACCCATCCCTCGTTCACCGTGGGTGCCATCAGCGTGATCGAGCGGAGCGACGGTGCGCTGCTCCTCGTACGCCACTCCTACCGCCGCGCGTGGGGCTTCCCGGGGGGCCTGCTGAAGCGGGGGGAGGATGTGGCCGCCGGCGCCCGACGGGAGGCGATGGAAGAGGTGGCAATCGAGATCGAGCTGCTGGGCGAGCCGGCGGTGGTCGTCGACCCCGGGCCCCGCAGGGTCGACGTGGTGTTCAGGGCCCGACCGGTCGCCGACCCATCGGGCGCCCACGCCGACTCCGCGGAGATCGTCGAGCTGGCGTGGTTCCCGCCCGACGCCCTGCCCCGGCTCCAGCACGAGGCCGCCGACGCGCTGGTGGCCCTGGCTCGGGCCTCGGGTCGACCCGTCTCGGTCCCCACTGCCCCACCGACCGGGCACGAGGCTCGCCCGGAACGGCGGGACGCGGCGTCCCCGTAGACTGGCCCGCTCATGACACCAGCGCCTGCGCCGTCCTGGAGGATCGAGCCGGGCGGCCCCTTGCGAGGCGACGTCACCGTGCGTGGCTCGAAAAACGCCGTCACCAAGCACATGGTGGCGGCGGTGATGGGTTCCTCACCAAGCACGATCCTGAACTGCCCGGAGATCGGCGACATCGAGATCACCGCCGGCATGCTTCGCTCTCTCGGCTGCCACGTGGCGGTCGCGGGCGACTCGGTGGTGGTCGAGCCGCATGACATCTCCAGCGGTCGGGTGCCCGTGTCCTACGGGGGGCTCAACCGCATTCCCATCCTTCTCGTGGGGCCGCTCCTGCACCGCATGGGCGAGGCCTTCGTGCCCCTGGTGGGCGGCGACCGCATCGGGGCCCGGCCGGTCGACTTCCACGTGCGCAACCTCGAGGCGATGGGGGTCGAGGTCCACATGACCCCCGAGGGCCTCGAGGCCAAGGCCACCCGCCTGCACGGTGCCCGGATCCGCCTGCCCTTCCCCAGCGTGGGCGCCACCGAGACCGTGCTGCTCACCGCCGCCCTAGCCGAGGGCCGGACCATCCTCGACAACTCGGCGGTCGAGCCCGAGGTCATCGAGCTGGCCCTGTTCCTCCAGCGCATGGGCGCCCGGATCGAGCTGCGTCCCGACCGCCGCTTCGTCATCGAGGGGGTCGACCGTCTCCAGGGCGCCCGTCACCGGCTCCACGGCGACCGGATCGAGGCGTTCAGCTACCTGGTGGCCGGCCTGGTCACCGGGGGCGAGGTGCGGGTCCACGGCTGCGACCAGGGTCGTCTGGTCACCGCCATCTCCACGCTGCACCGCATGGGAGCGCGTTTTGAGATCACCGACGACTGGGTGACCGCCTCAGCCGACGACCTCCGACCCGCCGTGGTCCAGACCGACACCCATCCCGGGTTCATGACCGACTGGCAGTCGCCCCTCGTGGTGCTGTTCACCCAGTGCCAGGGGATGTCCGTCCTGCACGAGACCGTCTACGAGGACCGGTTCCCCTACGTGACCGCCCTGAAGGATATGGGCGCCGAGATCGAGTTGTTCGACGCCTGTCTCGGAGGCCGCGACTGCCGCTTCATCGAGAGCACGGCCATGCACTCGGCGGTGGTGCACGGTCCCTCGCCGTTACGGGGAGCCGAGATCACCGTGCCCGACATCCGCGGTGGCTTCGGGTACGTCATCGCCGCCGCCGCCGCCGAGGGGCCGTCGCTGCTCCACGAGGTGCACCACCTCGAACGGGGTTACCACCGGCCGCTCGAGGCATTCGCCAACCTGGGTCTGACCGTCACCAGAGTGAGCGCTCCGCCGGGGCCGTAGCGCTCCGGGCATGGTGACGGCCGACCTGGCACCGGCCCGGAGGTAACCTCGCAGGGGCGCTTAGCTCAGTCGGAAGAGCACCACGCTTACAACGTGGGGGTCGTCGGTTCGATCCCGGCAGCGCCCACCGAACAACCCTCGACGAGCGTGTCCACACCGGGGAGCGGCTGCTCCACGCCGAGGTGGCCGCTGCGGTCGTCCAGGCCTTCGGACGCCGTTCGAGGCCTTCGACCGCCATCGGCTGGGGATGGGGCGGCCGCTGGTCATCGGGTCAAGGACTGGATGCACTTCTCGGCAACTGGCCGCTGACGGGCGACGCCTCGGCGGTCCGCCGTTGTCCCGTCGGCGTCGGTGCCCCGGCGATGGCCCAGGTAGCCTCCGCCCCGTGGAGCCGCGCATCCTCGACCCCGAACCCGTGCTCAGCCTCGACCGGTACGTCAGCCAAGGCGGGGGGCGCGGTCTGGACGCAGCTCGGCGACTCGGGCCGATCGGCATCATCGACGACGTGGAGGCGTCCGGCCTCCGTGGCCGTGGCGGCGCCGGGTTCCCGACCGGCGTGAAGTGGCGCACCGTGGCCGAGAACCTCTCTCCGACGGTGCCCCCTTCGGTGGTGGTCAACGCTGCCGAGGGAGAACCCGGTTCGTTCAAGGACCGTACGATCCTGCGCCGCAACCCCTACAAGGTCCTCGAGGGCGCCTTGATCGCCGCTACGGCCATCGGCGCCGATCGGGTCACCGTGGCCGTGAAGGCGTCGTTCGAGGAGGAGCTGGATCGTCTCAGGGGCGCCATCGCGGCTGTCAGAGACGCCGGCTGGGCCGACGGCGTGGAGCTCGCCGTGGTCGAGGGCCCGAGCGCCTATCTCTACGGCGAGGAGACGGCCTTGCTTGAGGTCGTGGCCGGTCGGGCCCCGTTCCCCCGGATCGCGCCGCCGTTCCGCCACGGGGTCGAAGACGTCGGCACCGACCCCTTCTCGGCCGCCCAGGTCACCATGGCCGGGCCCGCCAACGCCACGCCGGCGCCCCCCACGCTGGTGAACAACGCCGAGACGCTGGCCAACGTGCCAGGCATCCTCGCCGAGGGGCCTGACTGGTACCGGAGCGTGGGTACCGCCGAATCGCCCGGGACGGTGGTGTGCACCATCACCGGCCACACCCGTCGCCACGGCGTCGCCGAGTTCGCCATGGGAACACCCTTGCGAGAGGTCGTCCACACGATCGGGGGCGGACCCCAGGAAGGCGCCGTCGTTGCCGCCCTGTCCGGCGTCGCCAACCCGCTGCTCCCCGGAGCCCAGCTGGACGCGCCGGTGAGCTACGAGGGCATGAAGGAGGCCGGCGCCGGCCTGGGGGCGGCCGGGTTCATCGTGTTCGACGAGTCCACCGACCCGGTGGCCGTGGCCCACGGCGTCTCACGCTTCTTGGCGGTGGAGTCGTGTGGACAGTGCACGCCGTGCAAGCAGGACGGCCTCGCCCTGGCCGACCTGCTCGACCGGCTGCGCCGGTCGCAGGCCGGCGAGCAGGACCTCGCCGGGGTCCAACAGCGGGTCGCCACCGTGTCCGACAGCGCCCGGTGCTATCTCGCCATCCAGCACGAGCAGGTGGTGGGGAGCATCCTGGCCCTCTTCCCCGACGAGGTCCGGGCTCACGCCAGGGCTGAGCTGGGGGAGGCGCCGGTGGAGCTCATCGCACCCATCCTCGACATCCGCGACGGCCTGGCCCTTCTCGACGAGCGCCACCTCGGCAAGCAACCCGACTGGACCTACGACGAGGTGTACTCGGGACAGGCCCCCGCCGACCGCGTCGACCAGCGTTCGCCCGACCCCGCCTGAGACGTCAGGATGCGGCGCTCCGCCGCGTCAGCTGCCGCCGCTCGCGCTCACTGGTGCCGCCCCAGATCCCGCGCTCTTCGTGCTCGACGGCGTACGTGTAGCACTCCGCTCGTACGCTGCAGCTCCGGCAGACGGCCTTGGCCGGAGCCCCGGTCGACTCCCCGCGGACCGGGAAGAAGCTGACCTCGGGGTGGTCTCGGCAGGCGGCCTTGGCCATCCAACTGGGCCGGGAGACGAGATCCGCGAGTTGGGGCAGGTCCTGGGCTCGCAGGAGCGCAGCCCAGAACCGCTCGTCCGCCGGTTGCATACCGTGACAACGTAGAACGGAACGTCACGGAACGTGGCGCGGCCGGACCGGAGGCGGCGTCCGTGATCCGCCCAGCGCCGTGGATGCATCCGACCTATACTCCGGCGCCGTACACGGATTCGCCGGTTGGTCCGGCGGTGAAGAGGGGGGAAGACGCATGGTCTTGTGGTGGATCGGCAACTTGCTGCTCCTATTGGTGATCGCCCCAGTGGTGATCCTGTTGTTGAACCGGGTGCTCCGGCCGGCGTTCGAGATCAAGGCCTACGCCGATGACGTGCTCGACCACGGTGTGCGCCTGACCGGGACGCTCGACTCGGTATCCAGGCTCGGCAAGACCAAGGAGCTGACCGGCGTCGCCCGCCAGAACGTGGCAAGGTACGGCGCAGCGCTCGAGCGCCTGCTGTAGCAGTGCGTCCCATCGACATGACGTCGCTTGGCGACGAGGAAGGAAGGTAGGGCTCCATGGGAGCAGCAACAGTTGTGACCCTGGTGGCGGTGCTCGTCGTCGTCGCCGCGTTGGCCGGGTACCTCATCACCATTGCCGCCACACTTCGGGACGTGAGCTTCACGCTCGGAACGATCCTGATCGGTGTGCGCGCCATCGCCAACCAGACCCTGCCGCTCAAGGGCGTGGTCGGCGACATCGTCAGCGACGTGGCTGCCATGGACGCGGCGTTGAAGGGTGTGCTGTCGAGGGGACAGTTGGGCGCGGGGGGTAGAGAAGCACTGCCCGCAGGCGGAGGCCGGGGACGGCGGACCCGGGTGCGTCGCTGACGCCGCTGCGGCTTTACGGACCAACCGCACGACCCAATCAACCCGACGACGAGAAGGAGTGTCCGATGGCGTACGAGTTCCGGTGAAGGGACGCCGACCATGCCTGCAGGTGGTCAGGCAAAGCTGGAAGTGAAGAAGAGCTGAAGTCGAAGGTGGCAGCCCACGTGCGCGAGAAGCACAAGGTGGAGCAGACCACCGACACGATCTGGAACTACGCTCGGCAGAAGGTTCGCCAGACCTGAATCCCGGAGACGGCGGGCGGGAGTAACGGTACCAGCTCGACGCTTTTGAGGCCCGTGGGCAGTGCCCACGGGCCTCGTCGCGTGCCAGCTCGCCCGACACACTGCGGGTCTTCCCCACCACTTTCTGTGGCGGCGCCCCTCCCGGCGAGCGGAGCCGGGGTGCGGCGGAGACACCTGTGTCACAACCCTTTGGGCGAGAGCCGTCACTTTTCCGTCGTCGGGCCGTCATGACTGCGCCAGGTGCTTGCCACTGTCTGTGTTGGTGGCATACAGTGCCCGGCGCAACGTGCAAACCGCACCGGGCAGGGCCGGCATCGCAGTTCCGTCGTTCCCAGCGCTCTGGCCGACAGACTCAGGGGGAAACATATTGAGGACGCAGCGAAGGGGGCTGGCCGCGGACGAGCGGGGCCAGGCGACTTTCTCGCTCATCGTGGTGCTCGTGATTGTGGCCGCTGCCGCTCTGCTGCTGCAGCGGACCGCATCCACCGCGGAGAGCATCAACGCCAAGGCCGAGAACATCGCTCAGACGGGTCGTGGCATCAACACCGCCACTGACGCCGTCCTCCAACTCGACGTGACCAACCAGCGGGCGGGCTCCATCCTGGCTTCGGCGCAGCCGCTCCAGGGTCAGCTGAACGAAGTCGTCCGCCTGGCCGAGTCCATCAACGGGCTGGCCGGCTCCATCAACGGCACCGCCGGCTCCATCAACGGGCTGGCCGGCTCCATCAACGGCAGCGCCACGCAGATCAACGGCCTGGCCAAGGGCATCAACGCCGACACCGCGGACATCCTCGGCCTGGCGCGATCGATCGAGGACGGGGTGGCACTGATCAACCGCAACCTCGACACCACCATCGACCTGGCCACCCGGATCCAAGGGGACACCAGCACGATCGTGGGCCAGGCGCAGCGGGCGGACCAGCTGGCGGACGGCATCAACGAGGCCGTGAACCTCCGTGGAATCGGCATCCTGGACGACGGCATCATCGACAACCTGCTCGGCGGCAGAAGGTAAGGGGAGAACACACATGGCAACCGCAGCGACACCGCAATCCGACTACGCCGCCCGGGGTAGTGCCGACCAGAGCCGCTTCCTGTCTCGCTGGCTGAAGGTCTGGGTGGCCCTCCTGGCCGTCGTAGTCCTGGTCGTGGTCGTCTACCTGATCGCGATCACCAACTCGCTGGCTTCGATCAACGGGAACCTCGCCACCGCCGACGACGCCGTGACCGGCGCCGGCGGCGACGTCAAGACCCTTCCCGACCAGGTCGAGTCCGTCAACGCCAGCCTTGGCGGCATCGACCCCGCCCTTCAGCCCATTACCGGTCAGGCCGACGCCATCGTCGGCAACCTGACCTCCATCAACGGCAAGCTCGTCGACATCGACGGCTCGCTCAAGGACACCAACGGCAAGCTGGTCAACATCGACAGCTCGTTGAAGGACACCACCGGCGTCCTGCGGGCGATCCTCGGCGAGACCACGGCCATCAACGGTGAGCTCGTCAGCGCCAACCAGCCCAACGGTCCGTGCGGGAACGTGACCGTGCCGCCTCCCATCACCGAGGGCGAGGTGGGTTGTGAGCCCAGCAAGGACGGCGTGCAGAACATCCACCAGCGGGTGGCCATCGCCAACGGTGACCTCAACCCGGCACTGGGCGACGCCAACCGCATCGTGGCCAGCCTGAACGGCGTGAACGGCAGCCTGCAGGGCATCTGTGACTCCTTGGTGGTCGGGACCGTTCTGGGGTGCGGTTCGTGAACGGCCTCGTCCGGCGCCTTCGAGCTGAGCACGGTGTCGTGGGGGCGAACCTCGCCATCGTGATCGCCCTCGCTCTGTTCGCCGTGATCCAACTCACCCGCACCTTGCTGGCTGCCAACCAGATCGACGATCGGGTCAAGGTCATCGTGGGCGAGGTCAGTCCCATCGACACCGACCTCGACGAGGTGGCCAAGCTCGACGAGACGGCCCGGATGGCGGAGGAGATCCTCGCCGCCGCCCAGCCGCTGACCGGCCAGGCCGGCCAGATCGTCGACATCACCGCCAGCATCGACGGCATGGCCAGCAACATCATGGACACCGTCGGTTCCATCAACGGCAACGCCAACAACATCCTCGGCAACGTCGGGCCGATCAACGCCTCGGCCAAGGGCATCAACAGCGACCTGTCGGCCATTTTGCCTGAGGTCCAGCAGATCGACGTCGGAGTCGCCGGCATCAACCGGCGGGCCGACGTCGTCATCTCCCGGACCATTCCGATCGAAGCCGACACCAGCAACATCGACCGCTTGGTCGACTCCATCGAGATCAGCGCCGAGGAGATCTGCAACTCCCCGGTGGTCCAGGGCGGCTGCTAGTCAGCATCCCGGCAGCTGAACGCTGTTCCGAGCGCCCCTGCCTTCAGGCAGGGGCGCTCTCGCGTGCTCGCTAACTGTTTTCTCAGCGTCCCGGCGTTCCGTCGCAGAGGGCGTCGGCGCCTCGTATGGCGGTTCGGGAAGGGCGGCAGCCGGGTGCAAGTCGTTCCATCCGAGGCGACGGAGATGCCTGCGCCCGAGGGGTCGTTCGCTGACGTGACCGTGAGGCGCACGACGTTGCGATCGCCGTGCCGCACGAACGGGCTGATGTCGAGCTGGAACGGACCGAAGAAGCCCTCGTGCCCGCCGGCGTGATGGCCGCTGACCCAAGTGTGGGGGAAGTAATCGGCACCTTCGAGGCGCAAGAGGGAACAGCGACCGGCCAGGGAGGCAGGCAGCTGCAGCACCTTGGTGTTCAGTACTGCGACAGGAACTGGCCCCGGTCCGCGGGCCGAGGTGTCCAATTGTCGTAGGTCGTCGATCTCCCGGCGCACATGCTGGAAGTACCGCTGCCCTTGGTCGTCCTGCCCGGCATCCTCGGTCTGCTGGAGGCAGGCCACGTCGTCGAGGTGGAAGCCGGTGGACCCGAGCAGCAGGGTGTCGCCCGAGGGGTTGATGGCCAGGCGCCAACGCCTCCAGTAGCCCGTTATTCGTGCTGTGGGAGGGAGACATCGGGTGCTCACCGTCCGAGCTGGCGGAGGTGAGCGTGGCGAAAACGCAACGACCGGCGGGCCCAGTGGGACCGCCGGTCGTTGTCGCTCTGGCGGGACGTGCTACCGAGCCAGCCTCTCCGCCTGGGCAGCGGCCTGGTCCAGACCGCCAGCGGCGCTGGCCAGGTTGGCGTTGACCCGGTCGGCAGCGGGGCCGATGACGGCGCACTGTGTCTCGACCGCTCGGACACCGAAGGTGATCCGCGCCAGGTTGGCCGAGATGCTGTTGAGCTGGCTCGACACTCGGTTCAGGAAGAAGGCGAGGACCAGCACCAGGAGAACGATCTCCAAGACGGTGAGGATGACCTGCAGCGTCATCAGCGCCCTCCCTGAGCGTTGAGCAGCTGAGCGTGACGCTGCACCTCAGCATCGAGCTCGGCGGTGCGGACGGTGGTTTGCTGGAGCATCCACGTCGTGGCCGTGTTGGCGGCCAGCCGGGTGGCGGTGTCCCAGATCTCCCGGACGTTGTTGTCGATGTCGTCGACAAAGGCGACGAGAAGGGACAGCAGCACGACCACGGCGATGATCACCACGACACCGAGGCCGAGGGTCACCCACCACATCGTGATGTGCTCCTGGGCGAGGGCAAGCAGGACTGCTCCGGTCATCACTCACCTTCCAATGCGGTTCGAGCCTCTTCGGCGCTGCGGACGATCTCTCGAAGCCCGCCGTTGATCTTGTCGACCTCCCACAGGGGCAGGGTGTTGACCCGACCTTCGTCGATGGCTTCGACGACCGCCAGGGCCTGCACGCCGATACGGCGGGCGAGCCCCAGAATGGTCGCCACCAGGACCACGACCACCACCAGCACGACGAACGCGATCGCGTAGCCGACGTACCAGCCGGAGAGCGAAACTTGGGCAACAACTGCGGATACAGCCATCGGCACCCTCTCTTTCTGTTGTGCGGCGCCTTCTACTAAGTGTTGCGCCACACTAGGCTGACCGACCCTTTGGGGTCAACGCGTCTCGATAGGCTGGCTTGCCCCGCATGTGAGGAGCTCGCGTGACAGCACAGGTTCAAGGAGAGAGCGGATCGGCCCCGGGAGGGCACGGCCCCGTCACCCCGCCGCGCCCCCCGAAGCGGCAGGTCGGCCTGGTCGTCGCACTGACCCTGGCCACCGTCCTCGTGCTCGTCCTCGTGGGCACGGTGGTGTTCGGCCGCGGCGAGCCTGAGCCGGCGGGCCCGGCGGCCACCGGGCCGAACGCTCTGGTGGGTGACGACTACGTCTTGTACGAGGATGCCGAGGCGGGATTCCGGCTCCAGCACCCGAAGACGTGGGTGCCCATCGCCCGCGCCCAGGGCGACTTGCGCCTCCAGCTCGGCGCCGGCGACGGCAGCTCGCTGCGGGTACGGGTTTCGGAGCTCGAGGGGGTGGTCGACTCGAGCAATGTCGAGGACCTGCGGGCGGTGACCAGCGGGATCGTCGGATCACCTGACCCGAACGTCGAGAAGCAGTTCTTGAAGGAGGACTCGTACTCCGTCAACGGGATGCCGGGCTACTACTACGTCTACCGCCTGCGCGACAAGCAGTCGGGGCTCGAAGCCGTCAACGCCCACTACTTCCTCTTCCAGGGCCGCAAGCTCAACATGCTCGTCTTCCAGGCGCTGTCGGCCGATGACTTCGAACGCCGGGCGCCGGAGTTCGACCGAGTGCTGGCCACGTTCGAGAGCGACCCGGTTCCCGAGGCCGGCTGATGGTCGGGACCGAAACGCGACGAGGCGGTGCCGCCTCGTCGTCGACAAACTCAGTGTGGTGCCCGACCCGTGAGCTCGAGCCCGGCAGGTCGTTGAAGAAGGGGTCCATGCGGTCGGCGTAGCCGGCCACGATGCCCACCGGTCGGTCCACTGGTTCTCCATCAACTGCAGCCCCATCTCCGACGAGGTCGTCTGGCGTCAACGAGACGAGGTTCCCTTGCGGATGTAGCCGAGGTTGTGGGGGATCTCGGCCATCCGTTGAGCCACCGCGGTCTTGCCCGTGCGGTGGCCCTGGCGATGAAAGGCCGCCTGTCATTGCGAATTCGGACCAGACCGGCAACCATCTGGTTATGGCTCCTCCGACCGCAGCACGGGGAACACCGTGACCCTTGCCCAGTTGCGGGCGTTTGTCGAGGTGGCGGCCACCGGATCCGTGCGCGACGCGGCCGCCCATCTGGTGGTCAGCCAGCCGGCGGTGTCGGCTGCCGTCGCTGCGCTGCAGCGTGACCTCGGTGTGATGCTGCTGACCCGGGACGGTCGGGGGATCGAGCTGACCCCTGCCGGCCACGTCTTCGCCGGCTATGCCCGCCAGGTACTCGGCCTGCTGGACCAGGGTAGGGCCGCCGCCGCCGGTCGGGTGCATCCCGAGCGTGGCCGGGTCCGGCTGGCGGCGGTGACCACCGCTGGGGAACACGTGCTGCCCCCCTTCCTGGCGGCCTTCCGTACCCGGTACCCCGAGGCGGAGGTCGTGCTCGAGGTCGGCAATCGCGTCCGGGTCTGGGAGCTGCTCGACTACCGCGAGGTCGACCTGGTGATCGGGGGACGGGCCCCTGCCGACAAGCGCTTCGTCACCCACGCCACCCGACCCAACCCTCTCGTGGTGGTGGCGGCGTGGCGCCGGCCGCACGTGGACGAGCAGGCGCCGCGGGAGGTGGCGGTGGAGGATATGGCCGGCGAGGTGTGGTTGCTGCGGGAGCCCGGTTCAGGGACCCGCTCCACCGCTGAGGAGCTGTTCGAGGAGCTGGGCATCTCCCCACCGACGCTGACGCTGGGCTCAAATGGCGCCATCCGCGAGTCCGTCCGTGCCGGCCTGGGCGTGACGCTGATCTCCCGCGACGCGGTGGCCCGCGACCTGGCTTCAGGAGGGCTGGAGGAGTGGCTCTGGCCCGGTCCGTCGGTCAGCCGGGCCTGGCACCTCGTGGGTAGCGCCAGCGAGAGCCTGACGCCCACCGCCGCCCTGTTCCTGGCCGGCCTGGTGACGCCGGGTGAGTTGTCCGGCGCCGAGCCGTTCCAGCGGGTGGGATGAGAGGAGATGTCGGTTGGGCGGGGCCGATCGGTATGGCAGGAGCTACCGACCCTGACGTAACGTCGGGGTGACCGACCGTTCGAACAAGGAGCTGCGAGCGCATCATGGCTGACGACCTCACCACCACCGCTCGGGCTCTCGTCGCCCCCGGGAAGGGGATCCTCGCCGCTGACGAGAGCACGGGCACCATCACCAAGCGCTTCGACAAGGCAGGCATCGAGTCCACGCCCGATACCCGTCGCGCCTATCGGGAGGCCTTGTTCGCGACACCGGGGCTGGGCGACCACATCAGCGGCGCCATCCTCTACGACGAGACGATCCGCCAGACGTCCGCCGATGGCAAGCCCCTCCCCAGACTGCTGGAAGACAACGGCGTCATGCCCGGGATCAAGGTCGACACCGGGGCCAAGCCGCTGGCCAACGCACCCGACGAGAAGGTGACCGAGGGCCTTGACGGGCTGCGTGAGCGCGTCGCCGAGTACGTGGAGCTCGGGGCCAAGTTCGCCAAGTGGCGGGCCGTCATCACCATCGGCGACGGCATCCCCAGCCGCTACTGCATCGACGCCAACGCCCATGCCCTCGCTCGCTACGCCGCCTTGTGCCAGGAAGGCGGGCTCGTCCCCATCGTCGAGCCCGAGGTGCTCATGGACGGTGACCACAGCATCGAGCGCTGCTTCGAGGTAACCGAGGCCACGCAGCACGCCGTCTTCACCGCCCTGTACGAGCATCGGGTGGACTACGCGGGCATGGTGCTCAAGCCCAACATGGTCATCTCCGGGAAGGGCAACCAGCGCCAGGCAAACGTCGAGGAGGTCGCCGAGCAGACCCTGCGATGCTTGCGACGCACGGTTCCGGGAGCGGTTCCCGGCATCGTCTTCCTCTCTGGCGGGCAGAGTCCCGAGCAGGCCACCGCCCACCTCAACGCCATGAACACCATGGGACCGCAGCCGTGGGAGATCAGCTTCTCCTACGGGCGGGCGCTCCAGGACCCGGCGCTCGCCGCGTGGAAGGGCGAATCCGCCAACGTCCAGGCTGGCCAGGAGGCCCTCAGCCTCCGGGCACGACTGAACGGGGCCGCTCGCACTGGCAGCTACAGCGAGGAGATGGAGGCGGCGTAGCGTCTGGCCATCCGATCCGGCGTGCGAGCCGGCCGCCGAACTGTCGGTGGCCGGCTCGACGTCTCTTGGGCCCCGAGCCGCAGACGGGTCGGGACGACGAGCACCTCGCACTGCCACCTGCGCCACCCAACGCGTAGGCTGAAGGGACACGAGAAGCAGCCGAGGGGAGCGGGCAGTGAAAGTTGGCATCGTCGGTAAGGGTGGCGTGGGCAAGACGACGACTTCAGCCCTCATCGCCCGGGCACTGTCAGAGCGGGGCCGGCGGGTGGTGGCGGTCGACACCGACTCGAATCCGAACCTCGGCATGTCCCTCGGGCTCACGCTGGAGGAGACCGAAGACGTGCCGCTGCTCCCGCGATCGCTCATCGTCGGTTCCGGCGGTGACGTGAGCGCCGAGGAGGTCATCGACAAGTACGGGCGGACCACGCCGTTCGGCGTCACCCTCATCTCCGCCATCAGAGTCAACGAGGCCGGTGCTGGTTGCACCTGCGGCGGTCACGCCTCGGTGCGGAGCTTCCTCGGTGACGTCCTCCATGACAAGGCCGACGTGACCCTGGTCGACATGGAGGCCGGCCTGGAGCACCTGAGCCGGTCGGGCGGCACGCTTGCGTACGCCGACGTGCTGCTCGTGATCATGGAGCCGAGTCGCAAGTCGATCATCACCGCCGCCCGCACCATCGCCCTAGCCGAGGAGCTGGGTATCCCTCGGACCTACGGTGTGGGCAACAAGGCGCGCCAGGAAGACGACGTCGAGTTCTTCGAGAAGGTGTGCGCCGAGTACGGGGTGCCCCTGGCCGGGGTCGTTCCCTTCGACGCGGCTGTGGTCGACGCCGACCGGGCAGGCGGCAGCCTGGCGCCGGGGAGCGGCGACCCTGTTCGGCGGGAGATCGACAAGATCGTCGACTTCCTCGACGGCGTGACCGTCGGATAGGTCGCCGTGCCGGGTCGTCGGCGTCGGGGGGCCGGGCGGTCGTGAAGAGCATGATCCCCCGGCAGTTGCTCGGCGGTGGCGAACGCGAGTTGGGAGTGGCCGGGGAGGCGTTCCTCCAGGGTGTCGTACTGGCCGAGGTGTCGCCGTCGAAGCGCGCGGTCGCTACTGAGCGCCGCATCGTGATGCTCGACGGTGGGAGCCAGGGGCGGGAAACTTCCGGTGCGGCGAGCATCTTCTTCCAGGTGCCGTGGTCGTCCGTCTACGGCTACTGGACCGGCGTGCTGCCCTTTCCCCCAGAGCTGTGGCGGGAGGGGCCCGAAGGCAACGTCGTGGTGCTGATTCTCGACCCCGGCGCCGCGGGAGGCAAGGACGTCGTCATCCGGTCGAACCTCGAGTCGTGGGTCTCTGCCAGTCGCGACGCCGGGATCCCCGAGATCGTCGATTAGTGCGCAGCTGACACGGCTTGTACCTTCTCCGGGCGTCTGATCGGCAACGTTTCCACGAACACGCCGTACCCGAGCCCAACGGCAAATGTGCCGGCGGGCTCCGATGAGGCGCGTCACCGTGGGGCTGGTGCTCCCGGCGATGTCCCCCTCCGGTCGTCGACAGGCGTGACGCCGTGAAGAGGGCGGTCGCTGGTGTCGTTCTCGTCGTGCTGATCGGCGTGGCGCTGCTGGCTCCGCTGCCCCTCCTGGTGATCGCCCCGGGGTCGGCGGTCGGGGTCGGGGAGAGGGTCGAGCTCGGGCGCCCTCCCGATCCGCTGACCGGAAGCTTCCTCCTGACGACCGTCCGCATCTACCAGCCCACGGCTCTCGGCGTGGCGCAGGCATGGTTGACGGAGTACCAGGACGTGCTCTCCCGTGAGGAAGTGGTACCTCCTGGCGTGGAACGCGAGGAGTTCGAGGAGGCCCAGCGGCAGTTGTTCCGGGAGAGCAGCGAGGTGGCGGCGGCCGTGGGGTTGCGGGCGGCAGGGGAGTTGGTGGAGGTGTCGGGCGCGGGTGCCCGGGTGGCGGCGATCATGGAGGGCTCCCCGGCCGAGGGCCAGCTACGGGGAGGTGATGTGATCATCGCGGTCGACGGCCAGCCGGTCGCCCTGGCATCGGACCTCGTCACCGCGCTGGCGACCCGGGAGGCGGGGGACGAGGTGGACCTCACGCTTCGGCGTGAGGAGGGCGAGCAGCACGCGCGGATCCGGCTGGAGAACGTGGAGGGCCTCGGGCGGCCGGCCCTCGGCGTCGCCGTGACCACGGTCGACTTGGCCATCACCCTGCCCGTGCCTGTCGCCGTGGATCAGGGCGAGATCGGGGGCCCGTCGGCCGGCTTGATGATCGCGCTGACGGTCTACGACCTCACGGATCCCGTGGACGTGGCTGCTGGTCGCACGATCGCCGGGACCGGCACCATCGACCTCGACGGGACCGTCGGCGCGGTGGGAGGCGTGGGCGCCAAGGTGATCACGGCTCGCCGCTCCGGGGCCACGTTGTTCCTCGTCCCCGAGAACGAGGCCGCCGAAGCGCGTCGGGCAGCCGGCGGCGAGCTCGAGATCGTCCCTGTCGGTACCATCGACGACGCCATCGCCGCCCTGCAGGAGCCTGCCTGAGGCGGGCGTGGACGAACGGTCAGCTCGCCATTCGCTCGGCCTGGACCAGGTGGTACAGCAGGATGAGCTGGGTGATGGCCAGTGGTCCGTCCCGCTTGCCGTCGATCATGCCAAGCTCTTCGGACAGCGGTTCGGACACGTCGAGTTGGTTCCAGATGGCCTCCTCGAGCTTCCGGGTGGCCTCCTCGGACGCGTACGAGTGGATGTGCAGGGCGTCGACCGGCTTGCCGTCCTCGTCGCGGAGGAGCTTGAGGTGCATCGCCTCCGAGGTCTCCTCGCCAACCAGGCTCAGGAGGTCGGGATGTGGGATGGTGGGGCGCAGGAGCACGGTGGCACTGAGCGGGTCGCCGGTCGACTCTCCCCGCTCCTCGATGGGCGAAAAGCGCACGACGATGTCGGCGCACCCCCGCTGGGGGCGGATGAACGCCTCCGACTCCGGCTCACGCTTCTCGAGATCGGCCAGCACCTGCTCCTCGGTGTAGCCCCGCTTGCTGGTGTCCCGTGCCACCTTCCAGGTGCGGCGCACCGACTCGGGAGGGTCGAGGTAGACGGTCGCGTCGAAGCAGGCCCGTGACAGCCGGCTCCAGAGAGGGAACAGGCCCTCGATCACGATGAACTCGTGGGGCTCGACCTTGACCGGTCGTTCCAGTTCGCCGGTGCTGTGGTTGTATACCGGCTTGAGGATCGGCTCTCCCCGTGAGAGCAGCTGCAGATGCTGCTCCATGATGTCGAGGTGGTTGCAGTCCGGGTGGAGCGGCGTGAACGGCAACTCCTTGCGCTCGGTGCGGTCGTAGCGGTGGTAGTCGTCGACGCACATCGACGTGATCCGCTCCGGGCCGAGGGCATTGACGAGCCCCTTGGTGAGCGTCGTCTTGCCCGAGGCGCTGTCGCCGGCGATGGCGAGCATGATCGGGCGCTTGGGGCCGTTTCCCATGTCGCTGGACGCTCGGTGGATGGTCTGTTGCTTGTCGGGCATCTCTACCTCGGCTCTACGTCTACGGGCGATGGTCGGTGCCGGCGGTATCTCACGGAGCGGCACTTGCCGCGGCCGGGGCCGGAGGGGTTCCGGCATCGTAGGCGGCACCGGCGGGCGGGGGCACGAGGGCGTCCACGAACAGTGGCCGGTGGCGTGGGGTGATCACCAGCGATGAGGTCCGCCAGCCGGACAACGTGCGCTCCGGCGCCCGCAGCAGCGCACTGTTGGTGACCGCCGTCGCCACGAAGGTGCAGTCGTCGCTCGCCACCAGGTCGGGGAGCGTCAGTACGGCGTCGATGTCGACCCCCTCGGCTTCGAGCTTTGCTCGCTCCTCATCGCTCTGAGGCGCGAGCCGGCCCTGCATGTCGCCCCCCATGAGGCGTACGGCGCAGGCGGTGATCACGCCTTCGGGCGCCCCGCCGACGCCAATGGACACGTCGGCCGTCCCGCCCGGCACCAGGGCCTGGAGCGATCCCATGACGTCCCCATCGGAGATCCTCACCACGGCCGCTCCGCACTCCAGGATCCGGGGGATCAGCTCTTGGTGGCGGGGCTTGTCCAACACGATGGTGACGAGCTGCTCGACGGGCTTGCCGAGGGCCTCGGCGATCCGCCGCAGGTTGTCCTCCATCGGCGCCTCGATGTCGATGGCGCCCGCAGCTCCGGGGCCAACCACCAGCTTGTCCATGTAGAAACCGGAAGTGCCCCACAGCGCACCTCGGGGCGCGGTGGCGAGCACGGCGATCGCGCCCTCTGCCCCGTGGGCGCAGAAGTTCGTTCCTTCCAGGGGGTCGATGGCGAGGTCCCAGCCGCCCCCGGTGCCGGTGCCCAGCTCCTCGCCCTCGTACAGCATCGGGGCGTCATCCTTCTCGCCTTCGCCGATCACCACCCGGCCACGCCCGGGCACTTCCGCCAGGGCGGCTCGCATGGCGGCGACGGCATCGGCGTCGGCGGCGTTCTTGTCCCCTCGGCCCACCCATCCCACGCAGGCCATGGCGGCGGCCTGGGTGGCGGTGAGGAGGTGCAGGGCGAGCCCGTCGGGGTCGCGGTGCGGCTCGTCGGCAGGGGCGGTGGAGCCCTCGGCGGCTTCGACCGGTGTCATGGCTGATCCTCGGTGCGCGGGTGTGAGAGTGGTCGGACATTACCCGAGGCGACGCTGACGGTTCCCCTCGACGGGGTCGTGCTCTCCGAGGGGCAGCTCATCGCTCGGTGGCTCCGTGGTGGTGGCCGTGACGATCGGCAAGAACCAGGCCCGACGTCGACGGGTACGGCCTCACCGACTCGCACTGGAGGACGCAGCGTCCACGCTGCGGGGGTTCATGCCGCGGACGAAGGGCGCGGGGAGCAGCATCGTGGCCACCGGGATCCCTTGCGACGAGGCCGTAGCCTTCCTGCGCGCACTCGCACCGTCACCGACCGGGGCGTTCCTGCAGCGGACGGAGGGGGCAGGAAGAGGGGCATCCGCCAGCGCCAAGGAGGCCGCGTGCCCACGAACATCGACCGTGACGACGTCCGCCGGCTGCTCGACGAGGGCGCGGTCCTGGTGGAGGTGCTCGAAGCGTCCCAGTACCGGGCTGCCCACCTTCCCGGTGCCGTCCACCTCCCGGCATGGGAGCTCACCGAGTTGCGGGCCCGAGAGCTCCCAGCTGACCGGCCCCTCATCCTCTACTGCTTCGACACGCAGTGAGACCTCAGCCCGCGGGCAGCGTGGCTGCTCGAACGCTACGGCTTCGAAGAGGTCTACGACTACGTCGACGGCAAAGCCGATTGGATGGCCTTCGGCTTGCCGGTGGAGGGAGACGAGGGCCCCTTCGCTGGTGACGCAGCCGTCCCGGCCGCTTCCACCTGCAGTCCCGACGAACCGGCGGCGGACGTGGCCCACCGGCTGGCGGACCTGGGCGCGGACCGGGTGCTGGTGCTCGGGACCGCAGACGTGGTCCTCGGTATGGCGGGTCTTCAAGCACTGGAGGCAGCGGGGGAGGAGACGGTGGGCGAGGTCATGGAGGTCGTGCCCACCACCATCCGCCCGAGCGTGGTCGCGTCGTCGCTCGCCGATGCGGAGGAGCCGGTGGTGGTCACCACCGGCGCCGGGACGCTCGTCGGCGTGGTGGAGCCCACGGAGGAGGGCGTCCACGACGCCCACGATGACGATGGAGTCGCCGCTGCGGTGGTCGAGACCGCCCAAGCGGTCGAGGAGCACTTCGGCGACCGGCAGCCGTCCGAGGAGGAGGTGGGTGAGTTCCTGCGCGAGCGCCTGATGGCCGAGGGCAGGAGTCCCGAGGAGGCCGACCGCATCCTGCAGGGAGCAGATGACACGGGTTCCGAGTAGGTGCGGGGTCAGTCGGAGAGGGCGGCGACGGCGGCTTGGCCGATGCTGATCCCGCCGTCGTTGGGGGGGACGTGCTGGTGGACCAGCACTGAGAGGCCCGCTTCCCGGCAGGCGTCGGCGACGACGTCGGTGAGGCGGGTGTTCTGGAACACGCCACCACTGAGCGCCACCGTGTCGAGCCCGTGGCGCCCGGCCAGCTCTGCTGCCGCCTCCGCCGCGGCCCGGCCCAGACCGGCGTGGAAGCCGGCGGAGATGACCGCCACAGGGGTCCCCTCGTCGCGCTCGGCGACGACCCGGGCGATGAGCGCGGAGGGGTCGATGACGAGCAGATCCGCATCGCCCTCGATGGACGCCGGGTAGGGCGCCACGGCGTCCAGCCCCACGTCGGCGGCGGCGGCCTCCAACTCGATGGCGGCTTGGCCCTCGTAGGTGGTGCGCGGCCGGAGTCCCAGCAAGGCCGCCACCGCGTCGAACAACCGGCCGGCGCTGCTGGTCACCGGCGTCTCGGGACGCTCCAGGAGGGTCAGCACCGAGCGCCAGCGCTCGTCCACCGACTCGCCGTAGCGGGCTGCGGCCTCGGGCCCAAGTGCGGTGTGGGTCCAGGCCAGGGCCATGCGCCAAGGTTCCCGGATGGCACGAGCACCACCAGGCAGGGGCAGCTGTCGGAGGTGGCCGACGCGACGAAAGCCGTGCAGATCGGCGACGAGGAACTCGCCCCCCCACAGCGTGCCGTCGGTGCCCAACCCGAGGCCGTCGAAGGCGATGCCGAGCACGGGCTCGGTGCGGCCGTGCTCGACGAGACACGACGCCACATGGGCGTGGTGGTGCTGCACGCCCACGGTCGGCAGGTCGAGCTCGAGCGCGTACTTGGTCGACAGGTACTCCGGGTGGAGGTCGTGGGCCACCACCTCCGGGTCGACACCGGTCAGGTGGCACAGGTGCTCGGTCGCCTGGAGGAACGAGCGGTGAGCAGCGAGATGCTCGAGGTCACCGATGTGGTGGCTGGCCACCACGTTGGCGTCCTTGGCCACTGACACCGTGTTCTTCAGCTCGGCGCCGACGGCCAACACCTGGCGGCGGGCCGGCTGAGGCAGGGGGAGGGGCTCGGGGGCGAAGCCGCGCGAGCGACGCACCATCTGCGTGTGCCCGTTGGGCCGGGCCCGCACCACCGAGTCGTCGGCCCGGATGTGGATGGGTCGGTCGTGGGCCAAGGTGGCGTCGACGAGCGGCCCGAGCCGGGTGACAGCGTCGTCGTCGGTGTGGGCGATGGGCTCGTCGCTCAGGTTCCCGCTGGTCATGACCAGCGGCCGCCCCACTCCGCTCAGGAGCAAGTGGTGCAGCGGCGTGTACGGGAGCATCAGCCCCAGCTCGGGCAGGCCGGGCGCAACGCCGTCGGCCACGCCGTCGGCATCCGGGTGCCGGCGTGCCAGCACGATGGGTCGGCGAAGCGAGCTCAGCGCGGCCTCGGCGTCGGACGACAGTCGGCACAGGGCGCGAGCGGCGTCGAGGTCCGGCACCATGACGGCGAAGGGTTTGTCGTCGCGATGCTTTCGCCGCCGGAGCTCGGCGACCGCGCCGGCGTGCGAGGCGTCGGCTGCCAGGTGATAACCGCCGAGACCCTTCACTGCCAGGATGTTTCCGGCCAGCAGGGCCTTGACCGCCCCCTCCAGCGCCTCGTTCTGCTCGGCTACCACCCGCCCCTCCACTCCGAGGAGTCGGAGCCGGGGCCCGCACGCCGGGCAGGCGTTGGGCTGGGCGTGGAACCGGCGGTCGCGGGGATCGGCGTACTCGGCGGCGCAGGCCTCGCACATGGGGAAGCCGGCCATCGTCGTGGCCGGGCGGTCATAGGGGATGGAGCGGATGATGGTGTAGCGGGGACCGCAGTTCGTGCAGTTGGTGAACGGGTAGCCGTAGCGGCGATCGGCAGGGTCGGTGAGCTCGGCCAGGCAGTCGTCGCAGGTGGCGACGTCGACGCTGACCGCCACGGCCGGCGCCCGCTCGGAGCGGCTCTCGACGATCCGGAACCCGCTCTCCCCGCCGGTCGCCGGCAGCTGAGTGGTCTCGAGCGTGGCCACGCGGGCCAACGGAGGTGGTTCCTCGGCCAGCCGGTGGCTCAGCTCGTCGAGCTGTTCGGGCGTTCCCTCGACGTCCACCAGCACGCCCTCGCTGTCGTTGGCCACGTAGCCGGAGAGGCCGAGGGCCACGGCATGGCGGTACACGAAGGGTCGGAAGCCCACGCCCTGCACCGTGCCGCTCACCCGCAGGCGCCGGCGCTGGGTCGTCACTGGGGCGTCAGGCTCCTCAGCAGATGCGGGGCAGCGGGTCACCGGCGAGCATGTCCACGACACGGTTGCCGCCGAACCCGGTGTTGATCACGACCATCCCCGGCGGATCGTCGCGGACCTCTCCGATCACTGCTGCGTCGCCGCCCAGGGGATGGCTTCGCAAGGCGACCACGGCGGCTTCGGCCTGCTCGGGCGGCACCACCGCCACCAGCTTGCCCTCGTTGGCGACGTACAGGGGGTCGATGCCGAGGATCTCGCAGGCTCCGTTGACCGCCGGGCGCACCGGGAGGGACACCTCGTCGAGGATGATCGCCAGGTCGGCGTCGCGAGCCAACTCGTTGCACACCGTTGCCACGCCGCCCCGGGTGGGATCCCGCAGCCAACGGGTGCCGGGGGCACCGGCCAGGAGGGCGGACACCAGTCCGCCGAGCGGCGCGGTGTCGGACTCGATGTCGGCCTCGATGCCCAACTCACCCCGGGCCAGCATGACGGCCACTCCGTGGTCGCCGATGGTGCCTGAGACCAGTACCCGGTCGCCCGGGCGCACGGACCGGGCGTCGAGGTGGACGTCGGCGGGGATCACGCCCACGCCGGCGGTGCAGATGTAGAGGCCGTCGGCACTGCCCTTGTTGACCACCTTGGTGTCGCCAGTCACCACCTGGACGCCGGCGTTGGCCGCCGCCTCCCTCATGTCGGCCACGATGCTCCGCAGCTCGGCCACGGGGAAGCCGTCCTCGAGCACGAAGGCGGCGGACACCCAGGCCGGGACGGCGCCCATCATGGCGACGTCGTTGACCGTGCCGTGCACGGCGAGATGGCCGATCGAGCCGCCCGGGAAGCGAATGGGGTTGACCACCGACGAGTCGGTGCTGAACGCCAGCCGCTCGCCGGAAGGAAGGGTGAGCACGGCCCCGTCGGTCAACGGAGCCAGCGCCTCGTTGGCGAACGCCTTGACGAACACCGCGTCGATCAGCGCCGCCGAGGCCTTGCCTCCGGCGCCGTGGGCGGAGTTGATGAAATCATCTCGCAGGCGGGGGCGGTTGCGCCGGAAGCGCTCGATGCGCTCCAGCACCGCCTCCTCCTCCGACTTCCGGAAGTCCTTCTCCGGCTCGTCGGGTGCCGCCGCTGCTTCGCTCATGGCCGCCACGAGTCAGCGGTCACGCCGAGCGGACGGGGATGCGGGCCGATGCCGCCGCGTCGCGGGTGAAGCGGCCGTAGTTGTAGTACGCGGCACAGGCACCCTCGGACGACACCATGCAGGTGCCGATGGGAGTCTCAGGGGTGCAGGCGGTACCGAACACCTTGCACTCCCAGGGCTTGATGACGCCCTTGAGCACCTCTCCGCACTGGCACGCCTTGGGGTCGGCCACCCGCACGCCCGGCACGTGGAAGCGCAACTCGGCGTCCCAGTCGGCGAAGGCCTCGCTCAGCTTGAGCCCGGAGTGGGAGATGAACCCGAGGCCCCGCCACTCGAAGTGCGGGCGCAGCTCGAACACCTCGCCCAGGATCTGTAGGGCGCGCACGTTGCCCTCGTCGCGCACCGCCCGGGTGTACTGGTTCTCGACCTCGCAGCGGCCGTCACGCAACTGGTGCACCAGCATCAGGATGGACTGGAGGATGTCGAGAGGCTCGAAGCCGGCGGTGACCAAGGGCTTGCCGTACTGCGCCGGGACGAAGCGGTAGGGCCGGTTGCCGATGACCGTGCTCACGTGGCCTGGGCCGATGAAGCCGTCCAGGCGCAGGTCCGGCGACTCGAGGATGGCCTTGAGCGGTGGAACGATCGTCACGTGGTTGCAGAAGACGCTGAAGTTGGTCACCCCCGCCTCCTTGGCCTTCACCAGGGTGATGGCAGTGGAGGGAGCGGTGGTCTCGAAGCCGATGGCGAAGAACACGACCTGGCGGTCGGGGTTGGCCTGGGCGATGCGCAGGGCGTCGAGCGGGGAGTACACCATCCGCACGTCGGCTCCCCGGGCCTTGGCCTCGAGCAGGTTGCTGGTGCTGCCCGGCACGCGCATCATGTCGCCGAAGCTGGTGAAGATCACCCCTGGCTGCTCGGCCAGGTTGATGGCGTCGTCGACGCGGCCCATGGGGATCACGCACACCGGGCACCCCGGGCCGTGGACCAGCTCGATGTTCTCCGGGAGCACGTTCTCGATGCCGTGCTTGTAGATGGTGTGGGTGTGACCGCCACACACCTCCATGAACTTGCGATGCTCGCCCCCGGACACGATGCCGATCTCCTCGACGGCCCGCCGGGCGGCGGCCGGGTCGCGGTACTCGTCGACGAACCTCATGCGGCCCCCTTTGCTTGGTACTCGGACTGAACGGCAGACCACAGGGCGTGGATCAGGGCCGCCTGGCTCTCCTGGATGCGGTGGACGCTGTCGGAGCGCACCACCAGGCAGTGCTGCAGCTGGTCGCAGCGAGCCATCTGGCCACCGTCGTAACCAGCCAGGCCGACCGTGAGCATCCCTCGCTTGGCGGCCTGACGGAACGCCACCAGCAGGTTCTCGCTGTTGCCGCTGGTCGACAGGCCCACGGCGATGTCGTGCGGCCCACCGTGGGCCTCGAGCTGGCGGGAGAACACCACGTCGAAGCCGATGTCGTTGGACAGGGCGGTGAGCACGGCGTGATCGGTCACCAGCGACCGGGCCGGCAGAGGCTCCCCCCGGGGCGGGCGGGTGAAGACCTGGGCCACGTCGTCGGCGTCGGTAGCACTGCCACCGTTGCCGAAGGCGAACAGCTGCCCGCCGGCCTCGAACCGCCGGGCCATGGCCTCGCCGATGGTGGCCAACTGGTCATCGCAACGGGCGAGGGTCTCCTGACGCAACCGCTCGCTGTGGACCCACTTGGCTTCGGCCGAGGCGGAGAGATCGGCCAGCAGCGACACGGAGTCGCGCTCGTCGCCCTCGATGAACGGGTACAGGAAGTCGGTTGCCTCCGGGCTCACGAGCGGCCTTCTTCGAGCGACGCGATGGCGGAGCCGGCGTGCACCAGCACCAGGTCACCGGGGCGGGGCGGGTCGATCAGGCTGACATCGATGCGTTCCCGGCCCTCGGCGGTGCGGACCACGGCATCACCATCTCGGTCGATCGCCACGACCTCGGCGGTACGGCCCTCGTCCGAACAGGTGATGCACACCTCCTCCTCGCAAAGGTCCGGCTGCAGCAACCCACTGTGCTCGAAGCACACGTGGGTCAGCTCCCACAGCAGGTGGTAGATGCGCACGAACTGCTCCGACGCCACCAGTGGGTCGTCGGTGCCCAGCCAGAGCACGTGGTCGGCGGCGCCGGCGGGAGGACGGGTGCCGGCACCGATCCATACCGTCTCCACGCCCCAGGCCGGCCCGCGTCGCATGACCTCGGCCACGTCGGCCCCGCCGGGATCGGAGGGCGCCGTGCCGGCCACGACCACGACCATGTCACCTGGGCGTACCGTGGCCCGCAGGCTCGCTACCAGGTCGGCTCCGGGGGGAACGACCACGGCGGGCAGGGCCCGCTTGCCCATGATGACCGGGTGGACGAACTCGACCGCCACATGGTGGGCGTGGAAGGTCCACGAGGGCGAGGCGCACCACATGGTGCCACCAGCGTGGAACCGCCGGGCGAGGGCCAGTGCGGCCCGCGCCAGGTCCTCGGTGAGGCCCTGCTCGTAGGGTCCGTCTCCCCCAGCGCCGGCTGCGCCCGTGTCGGCGTGGGTCAGCGTCACAGCGGTGTTTCCTGGCGGAACTCGTCGATCTCGTCGTCGTAGACGCTGCCGAGCTCCTTGATGAACGAGAGGGTGCGCTCAGCTTCCTCCTCGTCGATCTTGCTCATGGCGAAGCCCACGTGGATGAGCACCCATTCACCGACCTCGAGCCCGCCCGCGTCACCGAGGACGAGCCCGACGTTGATCTCCCGTCGGACACCGTCGACGTCGGCGATGGCGCGGTGCTCGTTGACGTCGACGATCTCGACGACCTTGCCGGGAATCCCAAGACACATGGTTCAGGCACCTCCAGTGGTACGACCGAGTTGGGCCGCCTCGCGCACGTAGTCGGCAAGGCGGGAGATGGCGGCGACGGCGGGCCCGTCGGGCGCGGCATCGAGAAGGGGGACACGGGCAAGGTCGGCCTCGACCACCTCGTCGCTCCACGGCACCTCACCGAGGGGCTCCAGCTGGTGGCGGTCGCAGAACTCGAGCACGGCTTTGGCGTCGCCGGCGGAGCGCACCTTGTTGGCCACCACGCCGACCCGAGGGATTGGCAGCTCTTCTGCGAGGGCGGCGATGCGGCGCACGGCCTCGAGGGAGCGGTAGTACGGCTCGGTCACCATGACGAGCAGGTCGGCGTTGCGGGTGGTGCCCCGGCTCATGTGCTCCGGAGACGCCTCCATGTCGACCAGCGTGATGGTCTCGGGCCGCTCGCCCAGGTCGCCCAGCACCGCGCTCACGGTGGCGTGGGCCGAGCACAGGCACCCCTCGGAGGCGTGGCCGGGCTCGCCCATGAGCAGCAATCGCACGCCGTCGGGGCCGACGACCCCGTGACGGTCGACCACGTCTTCGACGTCCATGGTCAGCGAGGGCCCGCCCACCAGCCGGCGGGAGACGAGCGAGGACGGAAGTCCCGGCGCCCCTGCCGTGGCGGCGGGGTCGATGCCGAGGGCGATGGCGAGGTTGGGATTGCTGTCGCCGTCGATGGCCACCACCGGGTTGCCACCACGGGCGAGCAGGCGGGCCAGGGTGGCGCTGATCGTGGTCTTGCCGGCGCCTCCCTTGCCGGCGAGGGCGATCCTCATGCGAGCCTCCTCGTCGGGCTTGTGGGCACTCGTCGACCGCTCATCTCGGAGCCGGCAGCGGCTCGCTGCCCAGCGGGGACAGTGTGTCGTAGCGGGCGAGCAGCGCCCCGAGCAGCCGGTGAACCTCGCTGAGCGAGCTCGACGAGCTGTCCAGCGCCTCGCGACCGGCCTCGGTGAGCAGGTAGCTCCGGCGAGCGGGGCCTGCCTGGGACGGCTCCCACCAGGAGCTGACCAGGCCGGACTGCTCCATGGAACGCAGGCAGCGGTAGAGCCCCCCGGCATCGGCGTTGCGGACCCCGAGGCGGCGGACCTGCTCGAGCAGCTCGTAGCCGTGGGAAGGGCCCTCGGCCAGCAACAGGAGCAAGCAGGGCCGGACGTAGGAGCGGGAGAGGCCCTCGCCCTCGTCGCGGCGCACGGCGCCCATCAGTGCTCGTGCCCGCTGCGCTCGGCGGCGCAGGCTGACGCTTCCTCGGCGGAGTTGTGGCACCAGCAGTCGTCGCTGCACTCGCCGTGGGTCGGGCGGGTGAGGTCGCTGAACGAGGCGGCGAACTCGGTCGCCCCCTCCTGGCGGCCCTGCTCGGACAGCGAGTACCACTCACCGTCCCGGTGCAGGTAGCCCTCGTCGACCAGCCGGTCGAGGTAGGTGACGCCCACAGCGGCATCGACACCCAGGAACTGCTCGATCATGGGGGCGTCCACAAGGTCTCCGAAGCCCTCGCCGCGTAGCCAGAACATCACCTGGAGGATCTCGCTGCGCCAGTAAAGGGCCCGGAGGCCGTCGGACTTCGGGGAGTGCAGATCTTCCATGGCCCCTCCTGAGGTCACATCGCCGGCGACCGGCTCCGCTACGACGGGCCCGAGGGACCGCCTTCGGCTCCCGCTCGGTAGCTGTAGGCTACACCCACTCCGGACGCGGAACACTTGAAACGTGCCGGCCACGCGATGGTCGCTGCGACGCTCTCTAGTGGGGTGAAGATGTCCCGGCAGAGGGTTCGAGGGGTTCGAGGCTCTCGAAAAACTCTCCTGACGGGCGCTACCGATTAGATGTAGCGTACATATACCACGTACCGAGGGGCCCTCACTGCGCTCTCGGACCAGCGCGAAACACAGGAGGAAATGTGAGCGAAGGCAGAGGAGCTCGGGGCCAGCGGACCCGGCGAGAGCCGCTGCGGGCGTCCGGTGGCACCCCGGCGGAGTCGAGCAAGTCGGCCCACGCCGGCCCCATGGCACGCAGCGCCGGCACGCAGCCCGCAGCCGACGAGCTGGGGGCGTGGAAGGCCGAACTCACGCCGGGCCTCGGCACCGTCGACCTGATCGACGGCTACGACCCCTACGACCCCTTCTCGCCCATCGGCATCCGCAGCCAGGTGCTCGAGGAGCCGGACGACACGCTGCAGATCGGGCCGCTGAAGAAGATCTACCTGATCTGGATGGTGGGAGCCTCGTGTGACGGCTGCACCGTGGCGGTCTCCGGTGGCACCCATCCCCGGGTCGAGCACCTGCTCGCCGGCATCATCCCCGGCCTGCCCCGGGTCGAGCTGATCCACACGGTCGTGTCCACCGAGTCTGGGCCCGAGTGGGTGCACAACCTGTTCATGGCCGAGCGCGGCGAGCTCGACGCTCCCTACGTCATCACGTGGGAGGGCTCCATCATGGACGAGTCCGTCGCAGGCGACGGCTACTGGATGGGCCTCGGCGACGACCCGCAGACCGGGCGCCAGATCACGAGCCTCGAGTGGCTCGACCGTCTCGCCCCCGGGGCCGCCGCCGTCATCGCCATCGGCACGTGCGCCACCTGGGGCGGGATCCCCGCCTCGAAGGGCAACGTGACCAACGCCATGGGCACCATGGACTACCTGGGCAAGGACTACCGGTCCGCCTTCGGTGTCCCCGTGGTCAACGTCCCCGGCTGCGCCCCCATCGGCGACAACTACCTGGAGACGGCTGCCGCCACGCTGCTGTTCCTCAACGGCCTCGGCCCGCTGCCCGAGTTCGACGAGCTCGGCCGGCCGGCCTGGCTGTTCGGCGAGACCGTCCACCGGCACTGCCCGCGGGCCGGCTACTACGAGGAAGGCGTGTTCGCCGAGGAGTATGGCGACCACGAGTGCCTGGTCGAGCTCGGCTGCTGGGGCCCGGTGGTGCAGTGCAACATCGCCGAGCGAGGGCAGATCGACGGCCACGGCGGCTGCATGAACATGGGCGGGATCTGCATCGGGTGCACCATGCCGGGCTTCCCCGACAAGTTCTCGCCGATCTACGAGGTCCCGCCGGGCTCGTACCTGTCCAGCAACACCAGCCGGGTGGCCGGCGGGTTCATCCGCCGCATGCGGAACATCAGCCGCATCGACAAGAACATGACGCCCCGCTGGGACAAGGACACACCGAGCGGCTGGGCCCGGTCGAGGACTGGCCCCAAGGGCGCCTTGAAGCAGGTCCACAAGTTCTACGCCAAGTACCAGCACTCGCACGAGTCCTACAACTAAGCCGGGAGACGAGCGCCCATGTGTTTCAAGAACCTGCCCATCGACTTCGACGCCAACGGCAAGGCGACCTTGCGCGACGGCGTCGCCGACCCCTACGCCATCACGGCGGCCAAGCCCAAGGGCTACGTCCGCCGCCAGGAGGGCCCGGGCGCACAGCTCGCCGCTCCTCCCAAGCTGCGTGACTGGAGCATCGACCCCGTCACCCGGGTGGCCGGCGCCCTGGCCGTGCACACCACCCTGGACCTCGAGAACCGCAAGGCGGTCGACGCCTACTCCCGGGCCATGCTGTTCCGGGGCTACGAGATCATCCTCCAGGGCCGTGACCCCCGCGACGCCATCGACATCAGCTCCCGGGCATGCGGCGTGTGCGGTGGCGTGCACGCCACGGTGGCCTCGCTCAACATCGAGCAGGCCTTCGGTGTCTGCCCGCCCCCGCTGGGCCTGGCGGTCCGGAACCTGGGCGAGGTGGGCGAGATGTTCTACGACCACCCGCTGCACCTGGGCCTGCTGGCCGGCCCCGACTACTCCACCTCGCTGGTCTCGGTCACCAACCCCGAGCTGGTGAAGCGGGCGGAGAAGACCCCGGCGCCGGGGTACGAGGTCCATGGCTTCCGCACCATCAAGGACATCATGGACGCCATGAACCCCCTGACCGGGAAGATCTACCTCGAGTCCCTCGAGTACACCCGGATCGGTCGGGTCATGTGCATGCTCATGTACGGCAAGTACCCGCACCCGTCCACGCTGGTGCCCGGTGGCCTGTCGACCACCATCACCACCTCGTCGTTCAACGAGTACTACACCCAGCTGGGCAAGATCTTCGACTACACGAAGGTCATGATCGCCACGTGGGACGACATCGCCGACTTCTTCCTGGAGGCCAACCCGGCCTACGAGGAGGTGGGCAAGCGCCCCATCAACCTCATCCAGACTGGCATCTGGGACGACACCGACGTCTACGACGCCACCTACGCCAACTGCAACGAGTGGGGCAACCGGCGCTGGGCCAAGCCCGGCATCATCATCGACGGCAAGCTGGTCACCACCAACCTCACCGACATCAACATGGGCTACGAGGAGTTCGTGGACCACTCGTTCTACGACGACTGGACCCGCTCGGGCAGCCAGCGGTTCGCCACCGACCCCAACGGCAACCCCATCTCGCCGTACAACCCGTGGAACAAGGAGACCATCCCCCGTCCCACGGCCACCAACTTCAAGGAGAAGTACACCTGGGACACCGCTCCCCGGTGGGACCGCAAGACGGTGGAGACGGGCACCTACGGGCGCATGTGGACCACGGCGCTGGCCGGCCAGACGCCGGAGAACCCCTTCCTCGAGGCCACCGGTGACGGGCTGCGCATGGTGCTGCCCCGCCACCACCTGCCCGAGACCGAGGTGTTCTGGAAGGTGCCCCGCAGCATCAACGCCCTGGAGCGCAACCGGGCCCGGGCCTACGCCATGGCCTTCACCTCCACCATCGGCATGAACTGCCTGCTCAAGGCGTTCGAGTACTGGCGGCGGGGAGAGACCAAGGTGTCCACCCCGTTCAAGGTGCCGAAGGACGAGCGGGTGTCGGTGGGCTTCTGGGAGGCGAGTCGAGGCTTCCTCGTCCACCACCTGCACATGGACAAGGGCAAGCTCCTCAACTACCAGATCACCACCCCGTCCACGCTCAATGCTGCGCCCCGGGACCCCTTCGGCGGTATGGGCCCGTACGAGGAGGCAGTGGTGGGCACCCCCATCCTCGAGTCGGTCTCCGACGACGAGGTCAAGGGCATCGACATCCTGCGGGCCATCCGCAGCTTCGACCCCTGCATGCCCTGCACCACCCACATGGACACGGGCAAGGGCACCATCGTGCGGGAGGTGAACTCCTGTGGCTGCACCCTCGAATGAGGTCGACCGCAGGACCCGGTGCCGGACATTGATCGGGGGGTTCGGCGTACCGGGCCTGCGCGACCTCGACTTCGGGCGGAACTTCGTCACCTACAGCGAGCACCTCGACTGGCCCGAGGATGTCGTGGTGGAGGAGATGCCCTTTTCGGCGCTGCTGGTGTTGCACCGCCTGCAGGAGCTGCGCCCCGACAAGCTGGTCATCGTCGTCGCCACCTCTCGAGGACCGGATCAACCTGGGACGGTTCGTCGTTACCACCTCGTCGATCCATCTGCGGTGGACGTGCATCACCACACGGCGGATGCGCTCACCAGCGCCATTGGCCTGCACCACAGCTTGGCCCTCGCCCGCCAATGGGGGGCGCTCCCCGAGACCGTGGTGATCGAGGTCGAGCCGGCCGAGACCGCAGTGGGCCTCGGCTTCAGCGAGGCGGTCGGGGGGTCCCTCGATTGCGCTCTCGCGCTGGTCCGAGACGAGCTGAGCGGCGACGGACAGCCTGAGGGCGATCGAGGGGTCGACCAGCTCGCAGCCGGCCTCGGCGACGGGGACGGCCACCTGGGCGCCTGGCGGTTGCTCCAGACGGAGGGCACCTCTGAGCCTGTTCAGGACCTGGTGCACGACTCGGGCTGTCCTCGTGACCCTGGCCCGGTCATCCTGCGGCGTGGAAGCAGCGTCAGGTTCGGTCAGGTCCCGGACGTGGACGGCCTCGCGCTCTCCGCTCGTGTGCATCCGGGCGACCCGGAGCGACGCACGGGTGGTGACTGGTGTGATGTCGTCCCGCTGGCCGACGGTTGGACCGAGGTTCTCATCGGCGAGGTCATCGGGCAGGGACTTGACGCCGCGGCGAGGGTAAGCGAGCTACGGACAGCGGCCCGGGCCTCCAGCTCCTCCGACGGTCAACATCCGAGTCGGGTTGTGGCCTGTCTCGACCGGGTGGTCCAGGGCTCCGGCATCGGGGAGATGGCCACTGCGGTCTGCCTGGCCATCCACCCTCGTAGCGGCGAGGTCCGGATGGCCAACGCCGGCCACTCCCCGCCGCTGTTGTGCGTTGCGGATGGTCCCGCAGTGCTGTGCGAGCAAGGGTTGTCGGCTCCCCTCGGGGCGGCGAGGGGCCATGCCAGAGCCGAGGCGAGCTTCTCGTTCCCGCTGGGTTCGATCTTGCTCTTGGTCACCTACGGATTCGTCGACGGCCCCTCACTTGCGAAGCGCCATCGCATGGGTGAGCTTCTTGTGGTGGCTGGTGATGCTCCCCGTGACCCCGAGGGGCTGTGCGACAGGGTCTTCATGGCCACGCAGGCACGTTTGCCCCCGGGCGAGGGCGGCTCCCTCCTGGCCATTCGCCGCGCGGCCTGAGCGAGGCGACCGGGCAACGCTGCACACGCCACCAAGCCTCCCTTCGCTCCCGCACACGGCGTGAAGGGTCTGGGGTGCCATGGGTCGGTGGGGTTCTGGCAGGTTCTCCCACCGACCCAGGGCGCAACCGAGGCGGCATCGCTGGGCGGGCGCCGAGGAAGGGCAGTGGGTCGGGAGACAGGCTCCGATGAGTTCGCGAGGCAGTCGTCGTCTCAT
>DASZDK010000053.1:0-25410 GCA_035942035.1 Acidimicrobiales bacterium | reverse complement strand
CTTCGACGGCCACGACCCCGAGCGGCTCCGCAAGCTCCTGCTGCGCCGTCACCAGATCGACGAGATCCGCCGGCGGCTCGAGGCCGAGCACCTCACCCTCGTCCCCCTCTCGGTGTACTTCAACGGCTCCCGGGCCAAGGTGGAGCTCGGACTGGCCCGGGGCCGCAGGCGCCACGACAAGCGCCGGGCCATCGCCGAGCGGGACGTCCGCCGCGACGTCGACCGGGCCATGGCCGCCCGTCCCGGCGGCTGAGTAACCGCCCCGTGATCTCCGCCGGATGACGGGTAGGATGGCGAGACCCTCTTGGGGGTGATCGGTTTCGACTTCGGTGCTCGAGGCCAGAGAAGCGAGCCGTGGTCCCCGGAACCACGTAAAAGAGCCGGGAACAACCATAAATGCCGTCAACGACGACAACCTCGCTTTCGCTGCGTAAGTAGCTTGAGCGACGTCCTCCCGCTCCCGGCCCTGCGGAGCGGAACCGGGCGTCATCCAGCGGGGCTCACCTTCCGGGGGGTCAGCGACCCGGGAGGGACATCAAGCTGACTACGGCGGTCGCCGAGTGCCGGTGACGTGTGACCGCCCGACAATCCTCCACCGGCTGCGCTCGGAGAAGTCTGGTCGAGAAGCTGAAGGACGCGGGTTCGATTCCCGCCACCTCCACCACGTCCACCTACCATGTATCGTCGCTGGCGCGGCGGGATGAGCGGCCGGGCCGGCGTGCCGGACCGTGTTCCGCGTGTTCGTCCGCCGCTCCTTGGTGTAGCACGGGTTCGACTCCCACGCGACGAGCCCCGGTCGGCGTTACCGGTTGGCGGCCCAGCGGGCTCCGAGCCCCCGCCGCCTTCCCAGTCGACCGGGGCGACTCGCACGGGGAATCACCCGAGCCCAACGAGCAACGGTGGTGCAGACGATGGAGATGTGGCGCAACTACGGCTTCGATGGCGAGACCAGGGCCCGGCGACTGCTACCGGGTCACCGCGTCACGGTCAACGAGTGGGAGCAGGGCCTGCTGTTCCGGCGCGGGCGCCTCGACGCTGTCCTTGGCCCGGGCGCGCGCCGCCGGTGGCGCACAGGTCTCGTCCTGCGCATCCTCGACATGCGGCCGTGGACCCTGCTCGTGCCCACCCAGGAGGTCCCCACGGCCGACGGACCCACGGTCAAGATCACGGCCGCCGGTCAGGTACGCATCACCGACCCCATCGCCTACGTCACCGCCAGCCGCGACGCCGAGCAGGCTCTCTACCTTGCGGTACAGGTCGCCCTGCGGGAACTGGTCGCCGCGGCAACGATCGACGACCTCGTCGGCAACCGCAGTGACATGGGCAGTCGCCTCCTGGCTCTGGTGCGCGGCGTCGACGCACTCGGTCTCGCCGTCGAGCGACTGGAGATGAAGGACGTCATCCTCCCCAGCGAGCTCAAGCGAGCCCAGGCCGAGATCCTTCTCGCGCGGGCACAGGGAGCCGCGGCCCTGGAGCGGGCGCGAGGGGAGACGGCGGCCCTGCGGAACCTCGCCAACGCGGCGCGCATGGCCACCGACAACCCCGCCATGGTGCAGCTCCGCCTCCTCCAGCACCTCGAGGCCTCGACGGGCCACACCGTGGTCATCGGCACCCCCCCACTGGGTGCCGCCCGCACGCCGGCGCCAGCCGACCCCAAGGCTCCCGAGGACAGCGACCCGGGCGCGTGACGCCCGAGCTGGTCGTCCTGCCAAGGTGCTCCTGGGGCCAGCGCGCGAGGGGCCGGCCGCGGTGAGCAGGCGCAGGGCGCCGATGTCCTGGTGACGACGGACCGCGGCTGGCCGACCGGCCGAGCGTTGGGCCTCACCGGACGGCTCGTCACGGTCTGAGAGGACCGCCGGCGGCGCACCCATTCCGGGAAGGTCCCTTTGCTCGCTCGCAGCCCGTACGCGGCTGTCGTTCAGAGGCAGAACATCGGCTTCCCAAGCTGGATGACGGGGTTCGATTCCCACCACCTCCACCACGTCCACGTCCACACGATGTCGCATCGGCGACTCAAGATCCGGGCGTACGTGCCGATACGTACACCAGACGTAGTTGCCGCACGACGGACAGGGGAACATCCCCCGGCATCGAGCTGAGCCCTGGCGGGCGGCGCCACCGATTCTTCCCCTCGCCTCCACGGAGGCCAGTCTCATGGAGCGCGCGATGACTCTCGGATGGTTGGCCCTCGGGTCCTTTGTCGCCATGCTCGCCGCCTTCGGCGTCCGTTTCGTCCAGCTCGGCCGGCGGGCTCGACCGGCCGAACGCATTGCCCTGCTCGGCATCATGGCCCCGACCCTCGTCTGGGTGGGGATCTCCTCGTTCACCGCCACCACGGTGTTCGCCAACGACGCCCACTGGCCGGTGGGGTCACGCGATCTCGTGGTGGTCGACCAGACGGATGTCCACTCCTGGCAGCACGCCAGCCAGGACGCGGTCGAGGTCTGGAACGCCGCCGGCGCCGACCTGCGGCTGACCTGGGAGACCGGCACGGGCGACTGTGGCTTCGACGGCACCCGCATCGCCGTGTGCCTCGGTGACACCAGGGCCGAGGGCCCCTTCGACGGCATCAGCCACGACACGTTGAGCAACGGCCACATCCAGGGCGCCTTCATCCAGGTCTGCGATGACTGCCGGCTGAACCAGGCACGGCGGACCGAGGTGATGATCCACGAGCTCGGCCACGCTCTCGGGCTCGACCACAGCGACGACCCAAATTCGATCATGTGGTTCGAGGGTGGGACCGAGTTCGACGAGGCGTACCGCAACCTGCGCGCCAGCCACGACCATCAGGAGCACGCCAGCTGGCAGTACCTGCTCTTCAGCTGGATGGGCGGCAACGAAGAGTTCGAGAACCGCCACTGAGCCGCCGACCACGGTCGGGCCCGCCGCCGGGCGGGGATCAACCGTGGAGCTGCTGGCTCAGGTAGAGCGCCTCGCCGATCGACTCGATGACCGAGATCTGGGTCTCCAGGTAGCCGGCGTGCTCCTCCTCGGACACCAGCATGCCGGCCAGCATCTCACGGGTCCCGCTGTCACCCGTGTCCCGAGCAAGGACGATCCCCCGGTTGAACCGCTCGATGGCCGTGTGCTCCATCTCGAGGTCGAGGCGGAACTGCTCGGGCACCGTCTCTCCGACGCGGACCGCCCCGAGACGCTGCAGGTTTGGCACCCCTTCGTAGTAGAGGATGCGCTCGATGACCATCTCGGCGTGCTTCATCTCGTCGATGGACTCCGCCCGGGTGTGGTCGGCCAGGCGCCGGTACCCCCAGTTGTCCTGCATCTTGGCGTGGATGAAGTACTGGTTGATGGCCGTCAGCTCGGAAGTGAGCACCTCGTTGAGCAACTCGATGACATCGGTTCGTCCCTGCATGTGAGCGATCCTAGGCAGTCGCTGGGGACACGCTCGCCGCCGGCCGGGCGTCGCCGTCCACGCTGAGGCGCTCGAGCCCGAGATCGGACAAGAGCATGGCCAACGCCGGCCGGCAGCCGCCGCAGGCCATGCCGGCGCCGCACTGGCGGGCAATGGCTTCCACGTCGCCGGCGCCCGCCTCGATGGCCTGGCGGACCTTGCAGTCGGACACGGCCCGGCAGTGGCAGACGACCACCTCAGGCCACCTCGGCGGCGGCCACCGGTACCCGCACGACCGTGGGAGCACCGGCGTCGGCCAAGGCCAGGGCGGCGGACAACGGCAGGCGCGTTCGCCGCGGGCGCCGGGTCAGCCCGAACAACTCGCAGTGGACGTCCTTGCCTTCGGCGTCGATCCGGACCCAGACGACCCGGCGGAACCCGGCGCTGAGGCGGCGGGCCAGCGCCGTATCGGGCGCCCCGGCCAGCACCACGTCCCGGGGGGCGCCATCGGGCAGGCGCACGGTCGCCACCGTCGACGAGCCGGCCACGGTGAGTCCCACCAGCCGGGCGGCGAGCCGGCCTTCGCCGACCTGCTCCCCCACCCGCCGTGTGTACTGAGTTCTCACGTGGTGCCGCTCTCCCGAACGAGACTCGTTGTGTCAGCTCTTCGTGTTCGGTAAAGGTTACCTACCAGCCGGCGCCTGTCAAGGCGCAGGACTCAGAGGTAGTTCAGGGGATCGACGGGCGTGCCGTTGACCCGGACCTCGAAGTGCAGGTGGGGCCCAGTCGATTGGCCCGTGGAACCGACCGCACCGATGGCCTGGCCCCGCCGCACCGTCGCCCCGGCGCGCACGTGGATCTGGCTCTGGTGGGCGTAGAGGGTCGCCAGCGAGCCGCCGTGGTCGATGATCACTGTGTTGCCGTAACCGCCACGCCACCCGGCGGACACCACGACGCCCTCGCCGGCGGCCAGGATCGGCGTGCCCGTGGAACCTCGCAGGTCGATCCCGGCATGGAGGCGGGAGGTGCCGAAGATGGGATGGATGCGGTACCCGAAGCCGGAGGTGACCACCGGGCTGGCCAGCGGCCAACCCAGCGTGGAGGAGCCGGCGGGCGTCACCGGCGGGTGGGTGTGCGGAGGACTGGTGGCGGGCGGAGGGGCGGGGGCTGGGTCCGCCTTGGGGGGAGGGGCAGGCTCTGGGTCCCGCGTGGCGGCCGGTGACGGTGGGGCCGCCGCCGGACGTTTGGGGGTGTCGGTGGGGGCGGCGGGCGCCGCGTCTCGTTGCTCCTGGCCCGTCGCCGTCGCCCTCGCCACCGATTCCGGAGCCGTGGTCGAGGTCGTCGCCGACGTGGCCGCCGCCTGCCGGGCGCGGAGGAGCTCGGCGATGGCGTCGGACTCCGCCCTCAGCTCGGAGAGCCGCTCCTCGTAGTCGGCCCTCGCGTCCTGGGCGCCGGCCAGCACCTCCCGTTCCCGGGCCTCTTCGCGCACCGCCTCGGCTCGGGCCTGCGCCTGCTTGGCGCGGGCGGCGGCGACGACCCGGTGCTGCTCGGCGATGGCGTCGCGCCGCTCGCTGGCCTCCGTCCGGGCCCGTTCGGCGCGCGCTTCGAGCTCCTGGGTCGATTGGTCGAGCTCCTGGTAGCGCTCGATCACCTGCGCCTGCGATGCGGCCACGGCGGCCATGAGGCCGGCCACGTCGTGGAGCTGGCGCAGGTCGCGGACCTGGAGCAGCACGTCCACCGTGCCCATGTCCACCCCGTAGCGCATGAAGCTGGACACGGCCTGGCTCTCCAGCGTGCGCCGGGCGTCGTCGAGCTGCGCCCGGGCCCGGTCGAGATCTGCCTGCGCCCGGCGGTGCCCGCGCACGGCCGTGGCGAAGTCCTCCTCGGCG
This sequence comes from Acidimicrobiales bacterium, assembly GCA_035942035.1. GTDB lineage: Bacteria > Actinomycetota > Acidimicrobiia > Acidimicrobiales > CADCSY01 > JAHWJR01. Next base: position 20,169 of record DASZDK010000053.1, on the reverse strand, counting down.
GTGGCCAGCTCGGCAGCGGCAGCGGCGGCGCGGCCTTCGAGGTCGGCCACGGTGGCGTCCAGCTCGCTGCGGATCCTCCTCGTGACCTCGAGCTCGGCCAGGACGTCGGCCTCCTCGGCGGCCGCCTCGTCGAGCTGCTCGCGGAGGCGCTCGACCTCCGCGGCGACCTGCTCCTTGCGCTCGTCCGGCGAGGGCGCGTCCTGGGCGGCCACGGGTGACACTCCGCCCAGGGCCAGGACTAGGGCGAGCACCAGCCCCCCGAGCGCGCGAATCACCCGGCGCACTCTACGAACAGCAGGGCTCAGCGTCCACGCCGGCACACGAAACCGGTACGGGCAGTCGCCTCCGGGTTAGACGTCGAGGAACTTGGTGACGGCCACCCCGGCCCCGACGGCGCCGATGGCGGCGCCCAGGAGGATGGTCAGGACGCCAGTGGTGGCGACCTGGGAGCCCACCACCACGAAGCCGTCGAACAGCGGCACGCCGCGGATGGCGTCCTGGGCCGCGTTGCGGACCAGGTAGACGATCCCGAAGGCCACCGATGCGCCGACCAGCCCCTGCAGCAGGCCCTCGAGCATGAACGGCACCCGGATGAACCAGTTGGTGGCCCCCACCAACTTCATGACCTCGATCTCCCGCCGGCGGGCGAAGATGGCGGTCCGGATGGTGTTGAAGATCAGTAGGGCGGCGGCGAAGAGCAGCACGGCCGCCACCGTGAAGATCACGCTCTGGGTGATGCCCGAGACCCGCAACAGGGTGCGCACCGTCTCTTCGGCGAACACCACCGTCTTGACCCCGGGCTCGGCCTCGAAGCGGTCACCCAGGGCCTTGATCACGTCGGCATCGGCGATGCTGGGCTCCACCCGGAACGACGGCGGCAGCACCTCGCGGGTGACGGTCTCGAGGTATTCGGGCTGGTCGGCGAACAGGACCTGGAACAGCTCGAACTGCTCTTCCTGGGACACGAACACAGCGTTGGCAACATCGGGGTTGGCGTCGAGCTCTCTTTCGATCCGGTCCCGCTGCTCGGGAGTGATGTCCTCGTTGAGGAAGATCTCGAACTCGATGCCGCCCTGCCACCGCTGGGTGACGTTGTCGACGCCGTACCCGAGCAGGAACGACGCCCCCACCAGGGACAGCGACACGGCGACGGTCATCATCGAAGCGCCGGTGAGCACGAGATTGCGCCGCAGGTTCTGCACGGTCTCCCGCAGCGCGTACGCCAGCTTTCCACCCATCAGGCGTAGACGCCCCTCGACTGGTCCCGCACCACGGTCCCCCGGTCGAGCTCGACCACCCGCCGGCGCATGGTGTCGACGATGCTCTGGTCATGCGTCGCCATGACCACGGTCGTGCCGGTGCGGTTGATGCGATCGAGCAGTCGCATGATGCCCACCGACGTCGTGGGGTCGAGGTTGCCGGTGGGCTCGTCGGCCAGCAGGATCAGTGGGCGGTTGACGAAGGCCCGGGCGATCGAGACCCGCTGCTGCTCCCCGCCGGAGAGCTCGTGGGGCAGATTCTTGAACTTCTTGCCCAGACCCACCAGCTCGAGGATGGCAGGCACCTGCGAGTTGATCACGTGCCGGGGCCGGCCGATGACCTCGAGGGCGAAGGCCACGTTCTCGTAGACGGTGCGGCTCGGGAGGAGCTTGAAGTCCTGGAAGATGCACCCGATGTTGCGGCGCAGGAACGGCACCTTCCACGGGCTCAGCTTGGCGATGTCCTTGCCGGCCACCCAGATCTTCCCCTCTTCGGGGTCCTCCTCCTTGAGCAGGAGGCGGATGAACGTCGACTTGCCCGAGCCCGAGGGGCCCACCATGAAGACGAACTCGCCTTTGTTGATGTCGACGTTGACGTCACGGAGGGCGACGACGTCGCCCTTGTACCGCTTGGTGACGTTTTCGAGCTTGATCACCGGGAGAACCTCGCTGGCGCGCGGGTGTCGGTGAAGGGTACCAGCACCATCACGCTCCGGCGCCACCCCCGGCCCGCTCCCACCGCAGGAAGGCCTCCATCAACGCGTCGAGATCGCCATCCAGGACCGCCTCCACGCTGCCCGTCTCGTGGCCGGTGCGCAGGTCCTTCACCAGCTGGTAGGGCGCCAGGACGTACGAACGGATCTGGTTGCCCATCGCCGCCTGTGACGACGAGCCCGAGATCGCCTCGAGCTCGCGCACGCGCTCCTCCCGCTGGCGATCGGCCAGCTTGGCACTGAGGATTTGCAGGGCCCGGGCCTTGTTCTGGTGCTGGCTGCGCTGGTTCTGACACGAGGTGGTGATGCCCGTGGGCAGGTGGGTGATCCGCACGGCGGAGTCGGTCACGTTCACGTGCTGGCCCCCCGCCCCCGACGAGCGGTAGGTGTCGATGCGCAGGTCCTTCTCGTCGATCTGCACCTCGCCCGAGGAGTCCTCGATGAACGGCGTGACGTCGATGGAGGCGAAGCTGGTCTGGCGACGGGCGGCGGCGTCGAAGGGCGAGATGCGCACCAGCCGGTGCACGCCTTGCTCTCCGCGCAGCCACCCATAGGCGAAACGCCCCTTGACCAGGAGGGTGGCCGAGAGCAACCCGGCTTCCTTGCCCTCGGACGCCTCGTCGATCTCGGTGGAGAGGCCGCGGCGCTCGGCCCAGCGCAGGTACATCCGCAGCAGCATCTCGGCCCAGTCCTGGGCGTCGGTACCGCCCTCGCCGGCGTGGATCTCACAGATGGCATCTCGCTCGTCGTGCTCGCCACCGAACAGGGAGCGAAGCTCGAGCTCGTCGAGCCGGCGCCCGAGGTCGGCGAGGGCGGCAGCCACCTCGGCCTCCGCCGACGCGTCGCTCTCCTCCCGAGCCAGCTGGTCGAGGGTCACGGCGTCGTCGAGGTCAGCGACCAGCCGGTCGAAGGTCTCGACGTCGCGGCGGATGTACTCCATGTCGGTGGTGACCTTCTGGGCGTACTCGCGGTCGTCCCAGAGGTCGGGACGGCTGGCCTCGACCTCCAGCTCGCGCAGCCGCCCCCGGCCGGCACCGATGTCGAGGTACACCTCGGCCTCGGCGACGCGCTTGGCCAGCACGGCAAGATCCTCGGAGAAGTCGCGCACGAACGATCAGCGGCCGTGGCAGTGCTTGAACTTGCGGCCGCTCTCGCAGAAACAAGGCTCGTTGCGGCCGACCTTCTCCTCAGCGGACTTCACCAGCGGCTTGTTCTGCTCCGGCTGGCGAGCCTCCGGAGGCGGTGGCTCGCCGGCCGCCGCCGCCTCCGCGGTGGCGGCGGCGCGCAGGCCCTTGCTGCCCTGGGCCGGGTCCTCGGGCGCGGAGTACTCGACGTTGCGCACCTCGTCGGCCGGGGTGGTGTCCTGGCGGACCACCTGGAGGTGCATGACGTACTTGACGAAGTCCTCGGCGATGGAGTCGACCATGGCCGAGAACATGGCGAAGCCCTCACGCTGCCACTCGATCAGCGGGTCCTTCTGGCCCATGGCCCGCAGGTGGATCCCCTCCTGAAGGTAGTCCATCTCGTAGAGGTGCTCGCGCCAGCGGGTGTCGATGACCCGCAGCATCACCTGGCGCTCGATCTCCCGCATGTTGTCGCCGAAGTCGGCCTCTCTGGCCTCGTAGTACTCGACGGCCTCGGCCACCACCGCCTCGACGATCTCGTCGACCACCTCACTGCGGGCCAGGTCGGAGGGGGTGAAGCGGGTGGGGTAGTACTCGTGGAGCTGGGCCACCAGGGCCTCGAGGTCCCATTCCTCGGGCTCGGGGGACAGGCAGGCGGTGCGCACGGTGCCCTCGAGGGCGGTGTGCAGGCTGTCCAGCGCCTCGTCACGCAGGTCGTGGCCCTCGAGGATCTGGTTGCGGCGCCGGTAGATCACCTTGCGCTGCTCGTTCATGACCTCGTCGTACTTCAGCACGTTCTTGCGGATCTCGGCGTTGCGAGCCTCGACGGTGTTCTGGGCCCGTTCGATGGCCTTGGTGACCATCTTGGCCTCGATGGGCACGTCGTCGGGAAGCGCCCGGCCCATCACCCAGTTCATGGCGCCGGTGGCGAACAGGCGCATGAGGTCGTCCTCGAGCGAGAGGTAGAAGCGGCTCTCGCCAGGATCGCCCTGGCGTCCGGAACGGCCTCGCAGCTGGTTGTCGATGCGCCGGCTCTCGTGGCGCTCGGTGCCCAGCACGTAGAGGCCACCCAGCTGGCAGACCTTGTCGCCTTCGGCCCCACACTCGGCCTTGAAACCCTCGAGCAGCCGTTCGTAGCGGGCCCGGCCGTCGTCGGACTCCGGATCGAGGCCCTCAGCCCGCACCTGGCGCCCGGCCAGGCCCTCGGGGTTGCCACCGAGGATGATGTCGACACCTCGACCCGCCATGTTGGTGGCCACCGTGACGGAGTGGAGCCGGCCCGCCTGGGCGACGATCTCGGCCTCGCGGGCGTGTTGCTTGGCATTGAGGATCTCGTGGGGGATCCCCCGCCGGGTCAGCAGCGTGTCGAGCAGCTCGGACTTCTCGACCGACACGGTGCCGACCAGGACCGGCTGGCCCCGCTCATAGCGTTCGGCGAGGTCGGCGACGACGGCGTCGAACTTCGCCTGTTCGGTCTTGTAGATGAGGTCGGCCTGGTCCGCTCGGATGACCGGCTCGTTGGTGGGGATGGGCACCACGGCCAAGCCGTAGGTGCTGGCGAACTCCGCCGCCTCGGTGACCGCCGTGCCCGTCATGCCGGCCAGCTTGTCGTAGAGCCGGAAGTAGTTCTGAAGGGTGATGGTCGCCAAGGTCTGGTTCTCCTCCTTGATCTTCACCCCCTCCTTGGCCTCCACCGCCTGGTGGAGCCCCTCCGACCAGCGGCGGCCGTCGAGGATGCGCCCGGTGAACTCGTCGACGATCTTCACCTCGCCGTCGGCGACGATGTAGTCCTTGTCCCGCTTGTAGAGCTCCTTGGCCTTCAGCGCCACCTGGAGCTGGTGCACGAGGTTCTGGGACAGCTCGTCGTAGAGGTTCTCCACCCCTAGGGCCTTCTCGACCTTCTCGATCCCGTCGTCGAAGGGGGCCACGTGGCGCTTCTCCTCGTCCACGTCATAGTCGACGTCACGCTGGAGGCCGCGGGCGATGCTGGCGAACTTGTAGTAGAGGTTGGCTGCGTCGGAGACCCGGCCGCTGATGATCAGGGGGGTGCGGGCCTCGTCGATGAGGATGGAGTCGATCTCGTCGACGATGGCGTAGGAGTGCCCCCGCTGGACCTTGGCCGCGGTGCTCATGGCCATGTTGTCGCGGAGGTAGTCGAAGCCGAACTCGTTGTTGATCCCGTAGGTGACGTCACAGCCGTAGTTGCGGCGCTTCTCTTCGCTGCCCCGGATCTGGGGGATGACCAGGCCCACCGACATGCCGAGCCGCTGGTAGATGCGCCCCATCCACTCGGCGTGGAACCGGGCCAGGTAGTCGTTCACGGTGATGACGTGCACGCCCTTGCCGGCCAGCGCGTTGAGGTACACCGGGAGGGTGGAGACGAGCGTCTTGCCCTCTCCCGTCTTCATCTCCGCCACCCAGCCGAAGTGCAGGGCGGCACCGCCCATGAGCTGGACGTCGAAGTGCCGCTGGCCGATGGTGCGCTTGGCCGCTTCTCGGACGACGGCGAACGCCTCGATCAACAGGTCGTCGAGGTCCTCCCCGTTGGCCAGCCGCTGGCGGAACTCTCCGGTCTTGGCGGTCAGCGCCTCGTCACTGAGGGCGGCGATCTCCGGCTCGAGGGCGTTGATCTCCGGCACCAGACCGGCGATGGCCTTGAACTTCCGTCCTTCACCAGCATGGAGGATGCGGTTGAGAACGCCCATCCGCTCAAGTGTAGGGGTCTGGTCGCGGAGCTTCGGGGTGGTGAGCTCAGCCCGCTTCGTCGATCAGGCCTACATCCCCGGCAGCCCGCCAGTACACCACCGCGCAGCGCCCGGTCTGGGCGTTGGAGAAGAAGTAGAAGGAGTGACCGAGGAGCTCCATCTGCAACACGGCCTCCTCGGGCGTCATCGGCTTCATCATGAACCGCTTGGACTTGACGATGCGGACGCCGTCGTCGTCCGGGAGCTCGGGCTCGTCTTCCGGCGCGAGGAGCGCAAGATCGTCACCGGCGGCGGGGCCGGCCAGCGCAGCAGCCGGAGGTTCCGCCCGGCGGCGGGGATGGCTCCGGCTGACGAGCTTGGTCTTCAGCTTGTGCAGCTGGTGCTCGAGCTTGCTGACCGCGGCATCGACGGCGGCGAAGGGATCGGAAGCCGCCACCTTGGCCCGCACGTGGTGCCCGTGCCCGCTCATGGTGACCTCGCACACGTCCTTGTCGGCGATGCGCGGGTTGCGCTCCTCGAAGAAGTGGACCTCGGCCCGTTCCATGCCGTCGAGGTAGCGGTCGAGGCGGCCGATCTTGTCTTCGGCGGCGCCCCGCAAGGCATCGGTGAGATCGACGTTGCGGCTGCTCACGGTGACGTCCACGGACAGTGCTCCTCCCTGGGCGGACGGTGGATGGTGCTGCGTACGGCTGACCTGGTCTTTGACCCCACACTCGCCTGCCGAGGAGGTGGCACGCCCCGGCGCCGGCGACCACCGTGGTGGCCCGGCAGCGCCGTTGACGGCGTGCTTGGCTCCTTCTCGCACCCGGGCCGAGGACCGGCCCGTCGTACGGCAGGGCTTACCTCTAAGCCGCACCATGCTCGGCGACCACAGGTCGCCTTACGTGGGTCGTTTCGCCTGCGACTGGCATCGACTTGCAACCACAGACCCGTACGCAACCCCTGCATCCTAGGAGGCACGGCGCCCGGCCGTCGGCGCCGACGATCGGCGAGGCGTGCGGGCAGCGGCGAGCAGGGTGACCGAGGAGGCGCCGGCGCGGCGCAGCGCGGAAGCGGCGGCGGTGGCTGTGGACCCGGTGGTCACGACGTCGTCGACCAACAGGACCCGCGGCGGCACCGGCCGGCAGGCCCGCAGGGCGGGGCCGCAGCGTCGCTCGAGGCGGCCCCGTCCCGTCTGGGGTGGGCCCGGGCCACGCACGAGCAGGCCGGCGCACGGCCGGCGCAGGCGGCGGGCGACGACCCGGGCGATCAACTCGCTCTGGTCGAAGCCCCGCTGGCGCCGCCTCGCCGGCGTGGTGGGTACCCACGTGACCACGTCGACTGCCGCCGGCTCGGCAACGAGCGACGCCATGGCGGCGGCCAGCCCGGGCAGCACCGCCCGGCGGTTGCGGTACTTCAGGCGGGCGACCAGCTCCCGGCCGGCGCCGGCGTAGGACAGCAACGCCAGGCAGACGTCGACCCCCGCCGGCGATGCCAGCGCCGGCGCCGGCCGCAGCTCGCCGGCGCAGGGCGGGCACAGCACCCGCCCCTCGGCACCGCACAGCGAGCAGCTCGGCCCCAGCAGCACCCGGCGCACCCTAGGCCGAGCCTGCGACACCCTGGCTTCCGGCGGGTATGTTCGCCCGCTTTCCCGCCAGGGAGCGTTTGGGCGTAGCCTCGCCGGCCATGACCACGCCCGAACCCTCCGTCGCGGAGCGCAGCGAAGAGCCCGCCTCGGCGACGGTCCGCCAGGCGGTGGCGGCAGTGGCCGTGTTGACCCTGATCGCCGCCGCCCTCATCATCAACTTGGCCTTCAGCACGGCGAACACGTCCAGCAGCGTGGACGGGCGCACGGCAACGACCTCACAGCACGTCAACTAGCACAGGCTCGCTCCGCTCGCCGGGAAGACGGGGTGCCGCCTCCGACGGCGCTCACCTCCGTTCCGCCTGGTCAAGCCGGCTGCGCCGGCGGCCGGCGGATTATCGCCCTGGGGCGCGACTGCGGAGCCGCCAGGCGGAGCAGGAAGACCAGCTCGTCCAGCTCCGTGCCAACGGGCGCCGGCGGATTATCGCCAGCGAAAAGTGCACACCCGTTACCCTCGCCGGGTGGCTCCCCGTCCCGACCTGCGACAGCGCCTGACCCGGCTCTTCATCGGCTTGGCGGTCATGGGCGTGGGGATCGCCTGCATGGTCCGCAGTGAGCTGGGGCTCGCTCCCTGGGACGTGCTGCACCAGGGGCTCTCCGAGCGGACCGGCGTCCCACTGGGCACGGTGACCATCCTCGTCGGCGTGGCCGTGCTGGCCCTGTGGGTGCCGCTGCGCCAGCGACCCGGCGTGGGCACCCTCGCCAACGCCGTGGTGATCGGCGCCGTGATCGACCTGACCCTCGCCGTGATCCCCCACGTGGACTGGACCGCCGTGCGCTGGGCGCTCATGCCCGCCGGCGTGGTCGCCCTCAGCCTCGGGTCCGGACTCTACATCGGTGCCGGGCTGGGGCCCGGGCCCCGCGACGGCCTCATGACCGGCCTCGCCGCCCGCGGCCCGTCGGTGCGGCTCGTGCGCACCGGCATCGAGGCCGGTGCGCTCGCTGCAGGATGGCTGCTGGGCGGCAGCGTGGGCCTGGGGACCCTCGCCATCGCCCTGTCCATCGGGCCGCTCGTGCAGTTCTTCCTGGAGCGACTCCGCCTGCCCGCCGCCGCGCCGGTGCCGGCAGCGCCGGTGTGAGCCGGTCCGCCGGCGCGGCGCTCAGTAGCGGTACTGGTCGGGCTTGTAGGGCCCCTCCTTGGGGATGCCGAGGTAGGCCGCCTGGACGTCGTTCAGCTCGGTCAGCTTGACCCCGAGGTGGCCCAGGTGCAGGCGAGCCACCTCCTCGTCGAGCGACTTCGGCAGCACGTAGACGGCGTTCCCGTAGCTGTCGGTGTTGGCGAAGAGCTCCATCTGAGCCATCACCTGGTTGGTGAAGCTGGCCGACATCACGAAGCTGGGATGCCCGGTGGCGCAACCGAGGTTCAACAGCCGCCCCTCGGCCAGCACGATCACCGAGTGGCCGTCGGGGAAGACCCACTCGTCGACCTGGGGCTTGATCGTCACCCGCCGCACCCCTGGCACCGCCTCCAGGCCGGCCATGTCGATCTCGTTGTCGAAGTGGCCGATGTTCCCCACGATGGCCTGGTGCTTCATGCGGGCCATGTCGGCGGCGGTGATGATGTCGCGGTTGCCGGTGGCGGTCACGAAGATGTCGGCCTTGTCCACCACGTCGTCGAGGGTCGTGACCTCGAAGCCGGCCATGGCCGCCTGCAGGGCGCAGATGGGGTCGATCTCGGTGATGATGACCCGGGCCCCCTGGCCCTGCAGCGACTGGGCGCAGCCTTTCCCCACGTCGCCGTAGCCGCAGACGACCGCCACCTTGCCGCCGATCATCACGTCGGTGGCCCGTGCGATGCCGTCGATGAGCGAGTGGCGACAGCCGTAGAGGTTGTCGAACTTCGACTTGGTGACCGAGTCGTTGACGTTGATGGCCGGGAACAGCAGGGTCCCCGCCTCCTGCATCTGGTAGAGGCGGTGCACGCCGGTGGTGGTCTCCTCGGAGACGCCACGAATGCCGCCGGCCATGCCGGTCCAGCGGCTGCTGTCGGCCTCGAGTGACCGCTGGAGCAGCTGCAGCACCACGGCCATCTCGGTGGAGGGGGCCTGGGCGGGGTCGGGGACGGCGCCCTCCTTCTCGTACTCCACGCCCTTGTGGATCAGCAGGGTGGCGTCGCCGCCGTCGTCGAGCAGCAGGTTCGGCCCACCACCATCGGGCCAGGCCAGCGCCTGCTCGGTGCACCACCAGTACTCCTGGAGGGTCTCGCCCTTCCAGGCGAACACCGGCACCCCACGGAGGTCGTCGGCATTTCCATCGGGACCGGCGACAACAGCCGCGGCGGCGTGGTCCTGGGTGGAGAAGATGTTGCACGACGCCCACCGCACCTGGGCGCCCAGTGCGACCAGCGTCTCGATGAGCACCGCGGTCTGCACCGTCATGTGCAGCGACCCGGTGATGCGAGCTCCGGCCAGGGGCTGCTCGGCCCCGTAGCGCCGTCGCAGCGACATCAGTCCCGGCATCTCGTGCTCGGCGAGCGAGATCTCCTTGCGTCCGAACACCGTCAGGCCGAGGTCGGCCACCTTGTAGTCAAGAGCAGTCATGGCCACCAGTGTGCCGCCTGTAACCGGGCCTGCGTGGCGTGCCGGCGAGGCGGAGCGGTGAAGCCGCCTCAGCGAGCGCGGACCGGGCCGGCGGGAGCCACGGCGGCGATGGCAGCTTTGACATGGCCGAGGGTGGGCACGGGACCGGGGTCGAGGCCCTCCTGGGCGGCGAGGTGCAGGGTCACGAAGTCGCCCACCAGGACCAGGTCGAGCAGCTGGGCGAGCTGTCCCTCACCCTCGGCCCACACCTCCTCGATCGAGGCGACCACCTCGTCGAGCAGGGCGTTCACCACGTCGAAGCGCCGGGCCACCTGGGGATGCTCGTACTCGTGGCGAAGGTTGACCAGGGTGAAGACCTGGCGTGTGAGATCGCCGTGCTGGCCCCACCCGCAGATCTCGTTGTGGCACAGCTCCGGATGGGTGTGCCAGAAGGCCGGTGCCTTGGCGTTCTCGTTGACCTGGTTCTTCCACCGCTGGGCGGCGGTGGCGCCCACGTCCCCACCCCCGTAGAGCAACGGCACGGTGCGCCCGATGCGTTGTGCCAGCTGGACCGCCGGGCTGCGGTCGCCGATCAGCACGTCGCGGCGCCGGCGCAGCTGGTCGACGGCGAAGTCGATCCACTGCCGAGCGCCGGGGAACAGGCCGACCTCCTCGAGCACGACCAAGGGCGGGATGGCCAGGGCACCGATTCCGGCCCGGGGCTGGGGAAGATCGTCGGGCACGCCGATCACGGGCACGCCCCAGCTGGTTGCCAACCGCCCGAGCTCCCCGCCTCGCGTCACCACCACCATGCGGGCGCCCTCGACGGCGGCGGCGGACGCCACCTCGACGGTCTCCTCGGTGTCACCGGAGAACGACACGGCGAAGACCAGCGACGTCTCCCCCACGAACGCCGGCAGCTCATAGCTTTTGGAGACCACGACGGGAACGGGAAGGAAGGGGCCGGCGGCGGCGGCGAGGATGTCACCGGCCATGCCGCTGCCCCCCATGCCCAACACCACGACGTTCTCGATGCGGTCGCGGTCGGGCAGACCCTTCAGCCCTCGCGCCCGGAGGGCGGCGTCGCGGACCTGCTCGGGCAGATGAGCGGCGGCGTCGAACATGCCCTCGGTGTCGAGCATCCCGGCACCCACGTCGCTCACGCCGAACGCCTCACGCGTCGAAGGTGGGCTTGATGGCGTCGGCCTCGATGCGGCCGAGGATCCGCTGGTGCTCGGCATCGTCGACCGTGATGGCCTCGTCGACGAGCATGACCGGAATGTCGTCCCGGATCTCGTAGCGACGCTGCAGGCGGGGGTTGTAGAGCACGTCCTCCTCGGCGAGGTAGTACAGCGGGCCCTTGTCCTCGGGACAGGCCAGGATCTCCAGCAGCTGGCGGTCGAGCGTCACGCTTTCTCGTCTCCTTGCTGGTCGCCGGACGGCTGCCCGTCCGGCTGGCGGATGAGAGCGAGGACCTCGTCGGTATGGGCCTGGCATGCCTCGTCGCTATCGGCCTCCAGATTGAGCCGCAGGAGCGGTTCGGTGTTGGACGGGCGCAGGTTGAACCACCACGATCCCTGGTCGACGGTGAGACCGTCGAGGCGGTCCTGTTCTGCACCGGAGAAGTGCTCGGCCACCCGCTCGATCGCCGTGGAGGGGTCGTCGACCCGAGAGTTGACCTCCCCCGACGCCGCGTAGCGGTCGAGCGGCGCCACCAGCTCGGACAGCGCCACGCCGGCGACCGAGATCTGCTCGAGCACGACCAAGGCGGCGACCAGCCCTGAGTCGGCCCGGTAGTTGTCGCGGAAGTAGTAGTGACCCGAGTGCTCGCCCCCGAACACCGCCCCCGTCTCGGCCATCGTCTGCTTGATGAAACTGTGGCCGACCCGGGTCCGCACCGGCTTGCCCCCGTGCTCGAGGATGACCTCGGGCACCGCCTTGGAGCAGATGAGGTTGTGGAGGATGGTGGCGCCCGGGTTCTTGGCCAGCATGCCGGTGGCGACCAGGGCCGTGGTGAGCGAGCCAGAGACGGGCGAGGCATTCTCGTCCACGAGGAACACCCGGTCGGCGTCACCGTCGAACGCCAGCCCAACGTCGGCCCCGCGCTCGCGCACGGCCGCCTGCAGGTCACGCAGGTTCTCCAACTGGATGGGGTCGGGCGGGTGGTTGGGGAAGGTGCCGTCGAGCTCCGGAAACAGGTAGTCGACCTCGAAAGGAAGCCCCTCGAACACCGCCGGAGCCACCAGGCCCCCCATGCCGTTGGCGGTGTCGGCCACAAGCCGCAGCGGTCGTAGCGCCTGGCGGTCGACGAAGCTCCGCACGTGATCGGCGTAGAGCCCGATCAGGTCCTGATGGGTGACGGTGCCCCGGCGCCCGTCGGCGGGGGCCACGCCGTCGGCCGTCCACTCCTTGATCTGCGCCAGGCCCGTGTCCTGTCCGACCGGCTTGGCTCCGGGCAGGCACAGCTTGATGCCGTTGTACTCGGGCGGGTTGTGGGAGGCGGTGAACACCGCGGCGGCGGCGTCGAGATGGCCGGCGGCGAAGTAGAGCAGGTCGGTGGACGCCAACCCCAGATCGACCACGTCGACCCCCTGGCCCATGGCCCCGTCGGCGAAGGCAGCTGCCAGCTCCTCCCCCGACGGCCGCATGTCGCGGGCGACGAGCAGGCGGTCGGCGTCGGCGAAGCGGGCGAAGGCGGCCCCGATGCGCCGGCACAGCTCAGCGTCGAGCTCGTCGGGGACGGTGCCGCGGATGTCGTAGGCCTTGAAGATGGAGTCGAGCGAGTCGAGGGCCATGCTGGCTCTTACCCTACTCATTGCGCCGGCGATGATCCGCTGGCGCCCGTTGGCACGGAGCCGCTTTAGCGTGGTTGGCTGCTCCGCCTGGCGGACTCCGCAGCGTCACCGTTGGCGATCATTACCGGCTGGTCCGACGCCCGCAGGTCGTAGGCGCCGCGGCCCGACCATCGCCGCAGCCGGAACAGGTCGCCGACCATCCTCAGGGCGTCGACGCCCACCCGCACCGTGGAGCCGGGGGCGGCCACGAGGGTCACCGGCACCTCGGTGAGCGACAGCCGGTAGCGCTCCACCAGGTGGAAGACCTCGACGTCGAAGGCGAACCCGTCGAGCTTGGTCCGGGAGAACAGCAGCCGGGCCACGTCGGAGCGGAAGGCCTTGCACCCGCACTGGGTGTCCCGGTAGTGGCCGAGGAGCACCACGGCGGTGAGCAGGTTGAACAGCCGCCCGCTGAGCGAGCGCACCAGCCCGGGACGGGCCACGTCGACCGAGCCGGCGTGGTGGCGGCTGCCCACCACGACGTCCCATCCCGACTCCACGCCGGCCAGCAGCCGGAGCACCTGCTCCGGGGGGTACGACAGATCGGCGTCCATGAACGCCACCGTGCGGCCCCGAGCCGCCAGCACGCCGGCCCGCACGGCCGCTCCCTTCCCCTGGTTGAGCGGGAGCCGCAGCACCCGGGCGCCGGCGGTCTCGGCCTCGGTTGCCGTGGCGTCGCTCGACCCGTCGTCGACGACGAGCACCTCGACCCCGCCGTGGGCGTCCACGCCGGCGAGCGCCTCGTCGAGACGACGAACGGTGCCGGCGATGCGGGCCCCCTCACCGTAGGCGGGCACGACCACGGTCAGTCGCAGCTCACCCGGGGGATCCGCTCGAGACGTGCGCACCGCCAGCCCCCGGCGGGTGGGCCGGACGAGGATGGCCCGGTAGGCGAGCACACGGGCCGCACCGGCCACCAACAAGGCGAGGGCCTTGGCTCTGACCACCGGGACCGCCCGGGAGGGCACGGCCGGCGCCACCGCGGTGACCACGGCGAGATCCAGGGCACCGGCGAGCACGGCGGTGGCCACGAAGGCGGACGGGCGCTCGACCCAGCGGGTGAAGGGGTCCCCCGTGCTCGCCACCTCACGGTGCAATAGCCACGAGGCGACCGAGGCGACCCCGACCGCGGCCCCATCGGCCGCCGGCACGGGTACCCGTGCGCCGTGAGTCAGTCCCAGCAGGACGCTGACGTCGATGGCGGTGACCACGCCGCTCACCGCGGCGAAGCGCCGCAGCGGGCGGAGCCGCGCCCGTCGACGACGCCCCGTCACGCCGCTGGGTCGGTGTCCCTGGCCGGCGATCCCCAGATGCGTCCGTCCGGCGGGGTCACGGTCCGCGCCGGCGCAGGGCCACCCGCTGGCCCCGGTCCCTGGTCGTCGTCGGGCTCGGCGCCGGCCGGAGCCACCCCGTCGTCGGAGCCCTGGACGCCGGCGGGGACGAGCACCCCGGCCCGCTCCGCGTCACCGTGGTTCGACCCGGTCTGGGAGACAGCCTCGACGGCGGTGTCGCCGGCGTCGTCCCCGTGCTGCTCGGGCCGGCGCGCGGCCACAGGCACCGGTCCTCGCCGGGCGAGGACGACCAGGCCGGCGGCGCCGAGAGCAGTCAGCGCCCACGCCAGCCACTCGACCGGGGTGGTCCCGTAGCGCAGCTCCACCTCGGTGGCCGTGGGGACCACCACCATCACGTTGGGGGCGACCCGCCATGGCCCCTGGGCGCCCTCGGCCTTCCAGTTGGGGAAGTAGGACGCCTTCACGAGCACCGGCGTCCCGGGACGGTCGACGCGGAAGGAGATGCCATCGACCGACGTCTCGACGTCACTGACCTCGGCTTCGGGCACGGGGCGGGCCTCGGGGCGCTCCCCCACCGCCACCCGCTGCCACGATCGGGGCCCCGCCGCTGCCAGGAAGACCTCGCGGGCCGAGGGGTCGAGGTACCACTCGACGGCGGGGTCGAGCCAGCTCCGGCCGGCGGGAGGAACGCCGTCGAGCACGGCCGGCTCGGCGGGCAGCGGCTCGACCAGGTCGGCTCCGTCCACCCGGTAGACCTGCCACGCCCCGGAGGTCGCCACCAGTGTGAGCTCGGGCGAGGCCTCGGCCTGGCTCACGGCTTCCGGGGAGAAGGCCAGGTAGTAGCGCACGCCCAGGAGTTGCAGGTGCTCGACGCCGGCGGCGACGTCGAGGTCGCCGTAGGGCAGGTCGCGCTGTGCCCGTGAGGGTGCCGCCGACAGCTCCGACTGGTTGAGGAAGTGGAACGGCGTGGTCGCCGAGGACTCGAAGTACAGGCCCTCCATCGAACCGATGCAGCCGTCCGTGGCGTAGGGCAGGAGCATGAGGGCCATGGGGGTGCCGAACCGGTCGAGGTCGCTCTCGTACTCCCACATCGCCCGGCCGCAGCCGCGCTCCTCTCCGACGTCGGCCATGGTGGCCAGGAGAGAACGGAACTCCGGGTAGGCGGCCTTGCCCTCGTAGCCGCTGTAGTTCCAGTGAGCCCAGTCCGGGACGAAGCTGCGGTCGGTGGTGCTCAGGCCGGCCCACCGGTAGGTCCCGTCGGCCGCGGTGGACCCGAAGGGCAGCGACCGTAGCGGCAGGCCCACGACCACCAGCACCGCCAGCGTCGCCGCCACCGGCACGGCGAACCCCACGGCGCGCACCGGCCGCTCCGGGCGGCGGGCCACCAGGGCGGCCAGCGACGAGGCCAGCTCGCTCACCGCCACGGCGGCGAGGAGGTAGAGGCACAGGTACCAGAAGGGCAACAGGCGGGCGTTCCAGAGCCGGCCCTGGGGCGCCACCACGAAGCCGACGGCGAACGCCAGCGCCAGCAGGGCGAGCAGGATGCCCAGCCGGCGCCGGAACATGAACGACGTCGCCACACCGACGACGGCGAGGAGCGCCACCCACGTGATGTCGCCGGCGATGCCGGCGGTCGCCTCGTTGCCGAGCGCCCGCGTGAGCGTGCTGCCCAGGCGCCCGGGCAGGAGCGCCTCCGAGTAGGTGGTGAGCTTCTCCCAGCCCATGTCGTTGAGGTACGCCCGTCGCAGCACGAAGGGGACGGTCCAAAAGGCGGTGAGCAGGGCCCCCACCACGCCGCTGGTGGCCAGCCAGCGAACCCGGGAGCGATCGGCGTGGAGCGCCAGGGCGAGCAGGGCCCCGACGACGGCGAAGATGGCGGGAATGACGTGGCTCAGGGCGCACAGGGCCAGCACGACTGCCGTCCAGACCCGGTGGCGCCCCGTCTCCAGCCCCCGCAGCACCAGGCCGAGGAACACCACGGCCAGCGCCAGGCTGATGCTGAAGGCGAACTCGCCGGCCAGCGTGGAGGCCACGTTGCCGCCGTAGATGGTGAAGGAGCGGTCGAACAGGAAGGGAACGGCGGCCACGGCCAGCAGCGCCGGGCCGGGAAAGGGCAGGCGGGCGAGCCGGCCGAACGCCCACGCCGCGACCGGCAGCGCCACCAGGCCGGAGACGGTGACGAGCTTGAACGCCACGTTGTAGGGCAGCACGACGTCGAGGGCGACGATGACCAGGCTCGGCAGCACCATGTAGAAGTGGTAGGCGGGGAAGCCGGCGTACCAGTCGGGGGTCCAACCGGACAGCCGCCACTGCGGGAGCAGGTGGTCGCGCAGGAAGGCGGGACCCCACACGTGGGCGCCCATGTCGCCACCGGACGGCACGGTGTCGGAGACGAGCAGCTCAGGGTGCAACTGGGCCAGGGTGAAGCCGACGGCCAGGGCGACCACGACGGCGGTCAGGGTGCGCTCGGGGACGCGGCGGCGGAGACAGCGGGTCGAGCCCATGCGGCCTCCATCCTGCCAGCCCCGCCACCGTCCCGGCCCTCGGCTCACCGGTGGCTCCGGTGAGCGGATGGCGCCGCTAGCCCCGGCGAGGGACCGGCGGCGCCGGTCGACCGGCCATGGCCGCCAGCGCCGAGCGAAGCTCGACGGGCATCTGGTCGCGGAACCACGTCGTCGACCGGCAGGTCGAGCAGGAGCGCATCGTCACCGTGGAACGGCCCGGGACCATCGAGATCTCCACGAGGGGTGACGAGCAGCGGGGACAGTGCTGGGCGCGAGGCGGAGACGGCATACCCGTTGCTTCGGCTGTTGGGCTCGGCGACTGAAGTGACGACAAGGTGACGTTTCATCCAGGGCGCTGGGGCGGTGCTCAGCGCGGAGCCGGCGAGCAGGCTGATCACCGCGGTGAGGTTGAACGCCACGTGCGCCCAGATGGCCGGGCCCAGGCGGCCGGTGCGCACCGTCAGCACGGCAGCCACGATGCCGAATCCCACCAGGGCGGCGAAGTCGTAGATCTGGAAGTGGATGGCGCCGAAGACCAGCGACGACACCACCACCGCCCACCCCTTGCCCCACCGGCGCTCGACCGCTCGCAGCCACAGCCCCCGGTAGAAGAGCTCCTCGAACACCGGAGCGGCCACTGCGACGATGACGACGAGGAGCACCACCCCGACGGCGTCGGTGGCGGCGGCGGTGAGCTCCTGGGCCGAGGTGCCCACCTTGTCGATGTCGATCCCGAGGACCCGGTAGAGGGCGGTGATGAGCACCAGCAGCAGCACCTGGGCGCCCAGGCCGGCGGCCAGGCCCAGCGGCACGTCGGTCCAGCGCATCCGCAGCCCGAAGTCGGCGGCAAGGCTCCGGCGGCCCTTGGCGAAGGAGGACCACAGCGGGGCGCCGAGCAGCCCGGCCCACAGCGGCACCTGCAGCAGGGCCACCGCCCACAGCGGGATCCCCCGGAGCTGGTCACGCCCGGTTACCGCCAGGACCGGCAGGACGACCACGGCAGGGACCACGATGGTGAGCAGGGTCCCGACCAGGGCGTCGCCCATCCCCCAGCTGACCGGGTCGTCGACGTCGGCGACGCCGCTACCGCCGCCGGCGACGCGTTCCTCGGGCAGCATGCGGACACGGTACTGGCGGGACGTGACGGCCAACCGGCCGTCGGAGCGTGGTCCTGGCCGGGCGGGCCGGTCGTCAGACCGCCACGGCGGTGAACGACGGGCCGGCGAGCGAGCGCCGGTCAGTGCGCGTCCAGCCGACGGGGACCCCGAGGCCGTCGGCGTGGTGCTCGCACAGGTCGTAGCCGCCACCGGCGTCGTCGAGCAGGTCGTCGATCCATGCGGTGCGGGCGCGGTAGCCGTAGGTCATCGTCGCCGACGCCTCCGCCGAACAGCCGGGACGGGCGCACCGCCGCAGCGTGTCCGGAGGCGGGCCGTGGTGACGACCGAGGGCGGCGGGACGAGAGGAGCCAGCCATGGAGGGCACGCTACCGACGGGCGCACGCCCGCCGGGGGATGGTCGGGCCCACGCCGGCCGGAGCCTCGGCGTGGCGCAGGGAAGCAGGCCATAGCATGGGGACATGACCCCTGATTCCCCGTCGCCGTCGCCTCGCGACGCGCGCGACGCCCGGAAGCCCGAGCGGCGGCCCGGTCGCCCCGAGCAGGGATGGCCCCGGTGGTCGGCATGGGCCGCGCTCGGCCTGCTCCTGTCGTTCTTCCTCGTCTCGGGCCTGTTCTCGGCCAACGAGGTCGAACGGATCAGCTACTCGGAGCTGCGGGACCGGATCGCCGCCGGAAAGGTGGAGTCGATCCGCTACAACACGGCGAGCAACGACATCCTCGCCCAGACCGACGAGGGTGAGGTTCGCAGCAACACCCCGCCGGAGGTGTATGCCGACGACCAGGGCTTCTACCGCGAGCACCAGGTCCGCTACGAGAGCGACACGCCCCAGCCCAACCTGATCGCCTCGTTGCTGCCCTTCATGCTGCCGATGCTGCTGCTGATCGGCTTCTTCGTGTGGATGCAGCGGCGCGCCAGCGGCCAGATGGGCGGGATCATGCAGATCGGCCGCTCCAAGGCCAAGACCTACACCACCGAGAAGCCAGGCACGACCTTCGCCGACGTCGCCGGCTACGACGGCGTCAAGCAGGAGATCACCGAGGTGGTCGACTTCCTCAAGTCGCCGGGGCGCTTCGCCGCCATCGGCGCCCGCATCCCCAAGGGGGTGCTGCTGGTGGGCCCTCCGGGTACGGGCAAGACCCTCATCGCCCGGGCGGTGGCGGGCGAGGCCGGCGTCCCCTTCCTGTCGGTGACCGGCTCCGACTTCATGGAGATGTTCGTCGGCGTGGGCGCCAGCCGGGTCCGGGACCTGTTCCAGTCGGCCCGCAAGATGGGCCGGGCCATCATCTTCGTCGACGAGATCGACTCCATCGGCCGCAAGCGGGGCGCCGGCCTGGGTGGAGGCCACGACGAGCGTGAGCAGACCCTCAACCAGATGCTCTCCGAGATGGACGGCTTCGAGGCCACCGAGGGCATCGTGATGATGGCGGCGACCAACCGCCCCGACATCCTCGATCCCGCCCTGCTGCGGCCCGGGCGCTTCGATCGCCAGGTCGTGGTGCCGCTGCCCGAGGCCAGTGAGCGCCTCGCCATCCTCGAGGTCCACACCAAGGACAAGAAGCTGGGGGACGACGTCGACCTCGAGGTGGTGGCCAAGGGCACGCCCGGAATGAGCGGCGCCGACCTGTCCAACCTGGTGAACGAGGCTGCCCTGTTCGCGGTTCGCCGGGACGCCGACCGGATCCACATGGAGGACTTCGACGCGGCGCGTGACCGGATGCTCATGGGCCAGCGGCGCGACTCCATGGCGCTCTCCAACACCGAGAAGGAGATCGTCGCCTACCACGAGGGTGGGCACGCGGTGTGTGCCGCCGTGCTCCCCCACGCCGACCCCTTGCACAAGGTCACGATCCTGCCCAGCGGGATGGCCCTGGGCGTCACCCAGCAGCTCCCCGAGGAGCGCCACCTGTACCGCCAAGACTACATCGAGGACTCCCTCGTCGTCCGCCTCGGCGGGCGCATCGCCGAGGAGCTGGTGTTCGGGGTCATCTCCACCGGCGCCAACAACGACCTCATGGGCGCCACCGAGCTCACCCGCAAGATGGTGCGGGAGTGGGGCATGAGCGACCGCATCGGGCCCATGGCCTGGGGCGGTCAGGGCCAGGTCTTCCTGGGCGAGGATCTCATGTCGAGCCGGGAGTACAGCGACGAGACGGCTCGGGTGATCGACGAGGAGATCGAGCGCATCCTGCGCGAGCAGGAAGACCGCTGCCGGGACACCCTCCGTCACTACCGTCCCGGCCTCGATGCCGTGGCCCGGGCCCTGCTCGAGCATGAGACCATCGACGGGGCCGAGGTCCGCCGCTTGGTCCACGAGGCCCAGAACGAGGGAGCGGGAGCCGACGGGCGCCAGCCGGCAACGTCTACCCACGGGCGGCTCGGGGAGGCCGCCGAGCCGGAGGCGGCGACTTCATTCCGCCCGCAATAACACTGCGCCGGCAGTGACTTTTTCGCCGGCGATAATCCGCCGGCGCCCGTT
>DASZDK010000052.1:0-58601 GCA_035942035.1 Acidimicrobiales bacterium | reverse complement strand
GTTGGCGCACCGCCCGCGTCGCTTACTTTGTCGGGGGCCTACGCCGCTCTGGCCGCCTGGCTAGGGTCGCCGTATGGCTGCGCCAGGTGGAACCGGACCCATTGGCCCCTTCCCCCCGGGGGTGGAGACCGACGAGCAGCGGGAGGAGTACGACAAGCTGCGCCGGCGGGTGCTCTGGACCATGCCCTACGGCCTCTACGTGGTCGGTTCCACTGACCACGACGCCAAACGTAACTTAATGACCTTGAACTGGGCCACCCAGCTCTCGTTCGACCCCAAACTGATCGGCATCGGCGTGGAGAAGCCCGCCTTCACCCACGCTCTGATCACCGAGGGCCGGGTGTTCAGCCTGTGCACGGTGGCGCGCGACGACCGGGCCATCGTCCGCAAGTTCACCAAGCCGGTCGACGTCGACCTCACCGCCATGACCCTCAACGGCTTCCCCTTCCACGACGGGCGCAGCGGGGCGCCGGTGCTCGACCAGGCCCCGGGCTTCGTCGACTGCGAGGTGCGCCACGTCCTCGACGTGGGCAACCACAGCTTCTTCGTGGGCGAGGTGGTCGACGCCGGCTTCCAGGCCGACGAGGACACGCCGGTGCTGCGCATGGAGGACACGAGGATGAACTACGGCGGGTGACGCCCCCGCCACCATGCCCACCGCCGCAGCGGTCGCCAGCGCCGCAGTTGGAGCAACGGCGGCGGCATCCGCCACACTGGCGGTCATGAGCGACGATCCAGGGGCGACGGAGATCGACGTCGGCCGGCTGGCCGAGCTGCGGCAGTCCGACGGAGCGTGGGTGCTCGACGTCCGCCAGCCCGACGAGTACGAGGCCGGCCACGTGCCCGGCGCCCACCTCATCCCCCTCGACCAGCTGGGTGCCCGCCACCAGGAGGTCCCCACCGACCGCGAGGTCTACGTGGTGTGCGCCCTCGGAGGGCGCAGCGCCATCGCCACCGATGCGCTGAGGAGCGCCGGCTATCGGGTGGTCAACGTCGCCGGCGGCACCCAGGCATGGATCGACGCCGGTCATCCCGTCGCCAAGGGACCGGACCCGAGCTGAATCGCACCGCACCGGAGCAGGGCGACGCATCCTCTGCAGCCGCGCCACCGCTGGTCGACGACGACGACGCCTTGGCTGAGGTCGTCGCCGCCCTCTCCTCGGTCCCCGTCTACGCCGTGGACACCGAGTTCCATCGGGAGCGCACGTACTACCCGAAGCTGGCTCTGGTGCAGCTGGCCTGGGCCGATCCCGAGGCGCCCGACGGTGCGCCGGGGGAGCACCACATCGCCCTGCTCGATCCGCTGGCCGTCGACCTGACGCCGCTGGCCACGGTGCTGGACGGCTCGGGACTGGCGGTCATGCACGCCGCCAGCCAGGACCTGGAGGTGCTCCAGCGTGCCTGTGGGACGGTGCCGTCGCGGCTGTTCGACACCCAGGTCGCGGCCGGCTTCCTCGGCTTCTCCACGCCGTCGCTCGCCGTTCTGGCCGACCGGGCCCTCGACGTGCACCTGCCCAAGACCAGCCGGCTCACCGACTGGCTGCAGCGCCCGTTACAGCCCGATCAGCGGCGCTACGCCGCCGACGACGTCGCCTACCTGCTGGAGCTCAATGCCATGCTCCGGGCCGAGCTCGTCAGCTGCGGCCGCTTGTCGTGGGCGGAGGCCGAATGCGAGGAGCTGCGCCAGCGGCACTGGGGGCCGCCCCTTCCCGAGGCCGCCTGGCTGCGCCTGCGCGACAGCCGGTCGCTGCGGGGGCGAGCGCGCGGCATCGCCCAGGCGGTGGCCGCCTGGCGGGAGCGGCGGGCGGCGGCGCTCGACCAGCCCGTGCGCTTCGTGCTGCCCGACCTGGCCGTGGTCGCCATCGCCAACGCCGCTCCCCGCAGTGTCGACGACCTCCGGAGCATCCGGGGGGTGGACCACCGCAACGTGCGGGGCCGGGTGGGCGAGGAGCTTCTCGCCGCCGTCGACGAGGGCCGCTCGGTGCCCGACGAGCGCCTGCGCCAAGCCCCCCGCGACGACCTCGATCGCCGGTTGCGGCCCGCCCTGGCCCTGCTGGCGGCGTGGATCAGCCAGCTGGGCCGGGAGCTGCGCATCGAGCCTGCCCTGCTCGGCACCCGTGGCGACCTGACCGCCTTCCTCGCCGGCGATCCCGAGGCCCGCCTGGGCCGGGGCTGGCGCCAGGAGTTGGTGGGTCGCCTGGCCCGCCGGGTGGTCGGCGGCGAGCTGGCGCTGGCCTTCGACGGGACGGGCGGGCTGATCCTCGAGCGGCGCTCGGGCGACGCCGTCGCCATCGACCTGCCTCGCCCGACGGCGGCCTGGTTGGGCGACTAGGCGAAGCCGGCTACGCCGGGCGCAGCACGACAGCCTGGTTCGGGGCCAGCCGGCCCGACCAGGTGACGCCGCTGGCCCCGTCGCTGGACAGCTCAACCTGCCAGCTCCCGTCGAGGCTGAGCGCCTGGCCCGTCTCGGTGAAGTTGACGGCCACCGTGCGCCGGTCACCGTCGGCCTGCCGGGTCCACGCCAGCACGCCGTCGGGCGAGGACACCAGCTGGAGGTGGCCGAGCGACAGGGCGGGGCTGGCCCGGCGGGCGCCCAGCAGGCGCCGGTAGAGGTGCACGATGGAGCGGTCCTCGTGGCCCAGCGTGGCGGCGTTGCGCTGCTCGGGGTCAGGCGGCCAAGGCAGCCAGGGCTCCCCGTGCCAACCGTGGCCGGGACCGGGCTCCCACGGGATGGGGGCCCGGCACCCGTCCCGGCCACCGGGGTCGACCATCCGCTCGGGGGGCACCTGGGCGTCCTCCAGGCCCAGCTCCTCGCCGGCGTAGAGGAACGGCGTGCCCCGGAGGGTGAGGAGCAGCACCGCCGCTGCCCGGGCCCGCGCCTCGCTGCCGTAGCGGGTGCGGTGCCGGGGGTTGTCGTGGTTGGACAGCACCCACGTGGGCCATCCCCCCACTGGGCCCACGTGCCGGTCGACCTCGTCGAGCCGCTCGCGCCAGAGGGCGGCGTCCCAGGGCGTGTACAGCGGTGGGAAGTTGAAGGCCAGGTGGAGCTCGTCGCCGGCGCCGTAGTAGGTGGCGACCTGTGCGGTGTCGAGCAGATAGACCTCTCCGACCATCATCCGGTCGCCGGGGTAGCCGTCGAGCACGGCCCGGATGTCGCGCAGCAGAGCGTGGGTGGTGTGGTGGTCGTTGGTGGACGACTTGGGCAGGAGGGCGGCCTCGGGGGGGTCGTCGGGCAGGGCCGGGTCCTTGCCGATGGCGTGCACCACGTCGGCCCGGAAGCCGTCGACGCCCCGGTCGAGCCAGAAGCGCAGGACGTCGTGCATGGCTTCCACCACGCCGGGCTCGCTCCAGTTGAGATCGGGCTGCTCGGGGAGGAAGAGGTGCAGGTAGTACTGGCCCGTGGCCTCGTCGAAGGTCCACGCCGGCACGTCGGCGAACGCCGCCCGCCAGTTGTTGGGTGGGCCGCCGCCGGGAGCCGGATCCCGCCAGACGTACCAGTGGCGCCGGGGATCGTCCCGTGATGAGCGGGACTCGACGAACCAGGGGTGGCGGTCGGAGGTGTGGTTGGGAACCCAGTCGAGGATCACCCGCAATCCCCGGCCGTGGGCGTCGTCGAGCAGGCGGTCGAAGTCGTCGAGGGTTCCGAAGAGGGGATCGATGTCGCAGTGGTCGCTGACGTCGTAGCCGAAGTCGGCCATGGGGGAGCGGTAGACCGGTGACAGCCAGAGGGCGTCGACACCCAACCAGACCAGGTGGTCGAGCCGGCGGCGGATGCCCTCGAGGTCTCCCACGGCCACGCCGTCGGATCTCAGCGCCGAGTCGGCGAACGACCGGGGGTAGATCTGGTAGATCACCGCCGACTTCCACCACGGCGCCGCCACGGCCGTCAGCCTAGGAGGGACCCGCCCTCCTTTGGCCGGTGTCGACCAGGCGATAAACTCCCGCAAGGTCACCGTTCGAGACGGGAGACACCGTGGTGAAAAAAGGGCGGCATCGCCGCTACGAGGAAGCGCGTGCGGTCAAGCGCGCCTCGAGCGAGCTTCAGCTCGGCGACGTGGGGTTCATCGAGGTCGAGCCCTGCCCCGAGTGCGGGGCTGAGCCCTCGTCCGAGCACGCGTCCTGGTGCCTCCACGAAGACGACGAGGAGGTGGCCGGCGAGGTCTGACGGCCCCCGCGGCCCCTCTCGTCCCCGTCGTCGTCCTGAGCCGCCGTCCTCGCCTCAGGCAGCGGGACCATCCGACCCCGCCCCTGGCGGCTCTGTGCTGCGCGCCGTGCCACGGTTCCTGCGTCTCCCGTCGCCGACGGCAGCCGCCCTGGTGGTGGCGTCGCTGGTGGCCGCCGCCTGTGGGCAGGGCCCGCCGGAGCAGGCCATGAGCCGGGCGGAACCCGTCGTCCCCCTCGCCTCGGACCTCCCCGGAGCTGTGGTCGACGACGCGGTCGACGACCTGGCTGACCTGGGCGTGCCGCTGCCCGCCGGCGAGCAGGTGCCGGCGCCGCCGGGCGAGGTGCCTCCTGCGGTGGCCGCCCCGCCGGCGCCTGCCGGCACCGCGCCTCCTCCCGCCCCCGAGCCGACGCCGGCGCCTCCTGCGCCGGCGCCCCCGGTCCGGCCCGTCGAGGTCTACGCCGGCCTGGGCACGTGGATCGATACCTACGACTGGAGCTTCACCTTCGGCAAGGACGGCCCGCTGGTCCAGGTGGCCGACATCGACCGCATGGCCGACGTAGGGGTGCAGACGCTGTACGTGCAGACCTCGCGCTGGAACGCCCCGGCGGACGTCCTCGAGCCGGAGCGGCTGTTGCCGCTGATCCAGCGGGCCCGGGTCCGGGGCATGTCGGTGGTGGCGTGGTATCTCCCCACCCTGGTCGACCCCCAGACCGACCTGCGCCGGCTCCTCGCCGCCGCCGCCCTCCCCGTCGACGCCGTCGCCGTCGACATCGAGTCCGAAGACGTGGCCGACGTGGCCGAGCGCAACCGACGGCTCCTGTGGCTGAGCCACGAGCTGCGCCACGCCCTGCCGGAGACGGCGCTGGCCGCCATCCCGTACCCGCCGGTGGCCCTGGAGGTGATCAACCCCGCCCTGTGGCCCGCCTTCCCCTGGCAGGCGCTGGACACCTACTACGACGTGTGGATGCCGATGAGCTACTCCAGCTTCCGCACCACCGCCTCCGGCTACCGCGACGGCTACCGCTACACCGCCGAGAACATCGACCGGCTGCGGGCCAACCTCGGATCCCCGAGCGCCCGGGTGCACGCCGTCGGCGGCATCGCCGACGCCGTATCGGGTGCCGACGTCGACGGCATGGTGCGAGCGGCCGCCGAACGTGGCGCCATCGGTGGTTCGCTGTACGACTGGCGCACCACGCCGCAGCTGCTCTGGCCCCACCTCCAGGGCTTCCGCCGGTGAGGCGTCGCCGGCAGGTTCAGGCGAAGGAGGCGCCGGGGGCGATCCGGGGGCTGCGCGGCCTGGGGCACACCGCGGCGTAGACGGCGTCGGTGACCTCGGTCATCCGGCGGTCGTTGGCGACCGGGCCGGGTAGGCCGTTGCAGACCAGCACCATCACCAGGCCCTCCACCGGGTCGCACAGGCCCCGGCTCGACGCCATGCCGCCGTGGCCGAAGGCCCGGTAGCCGACCCTGCCGCTGATGCCCCCAGCGACCTGCACGCCGAGCCCGTAGGGGAGCACGGCGGTGAGGAAGGTGGTGTCGGGGATGCCCACGCGGTGGCAGGCGGTCAGCAGCGAGACGGTCTCGGGCCGGCGGAACAGGCGGCGGGCGTCGTCGAGCAGGAGGGCCTCGTAGAAGCGGCCGAGGTCGGCGGCGGGACCCCTGCCGGCTCCGCCGGGCTCCACCTTGGCCCGGTGCCAGGGCCGGTCATGCACTTCCTCGACGTGGTAGGGGCGCATCGACAGCTCGCCGTCCTCGACCACGGGGACGACGTGGCCCGTCCAGTGGACCGGGGCCAGACGCTCGGCCAGGCGCTCCTGGTCGGCCAGAGGGATACCCAGCCACGAGTCCACCATGCCCGCCGGGCGCATCACCTCGTCGTCCAGGTACGCCTCGACGGGCCGGCTGTCGACCACCCGGACGATCTCGCCCAGCACCTTCCATCCCGACGTGGGGTGGTAGCTCGCCCGGGTCCCGGGCTCGTACTCAGCCGGGTGGGCGGCGATGCGGGCGATGGCCGCCTCCCACGAGAGGTCCTCGTCGAAGGTCTCGGCCCGGGCGAAGCCGCCCATGTGGGTGAGCACGTGGCGCACCGTGCACGCCTCCTTGCCCGACCCCCACCCGGCGACGTAGCGGCCCACGGGGTCGTCCAGGCGCAGGTCTCCCCGCTCGACGAGCTGGAGGATCGCCACCGCGGTGAGCGGCTTGGTGGACGAGTACCACATGGTGATGTGGTCGGGCCGCAGGGGAACTCCCGCCCTCGCCTCGCCCACGGCCACGTCGCACACCACCTCCCCGCCGAGGCTGACGTAGAGCTGGGCGCCGGGGTGCAGGCCCTCCTCACGCTGCTGGTCGAGCAGGGCGAGGACGGTGTCGATGTCCGTCACTCAGGTGCTCGGTCGCCGTGGTGGCCGCACCGCCGGGTGGGGGAGCACCGTGGTGGCGCCCCGCCGTTCGGCCACCGCCGCCAGCAGCCGCTGGTGGAGGGCAGGGCCGACCATGTGCTCGAGCTCGGCGGCCATGCTCGACAGGACGGTCTCCTGCCCGACGAAGGCCTCGGCCTCCTCGAGGCACCACCAGTGGAACTCCTGGCCCCCCTCGCCCCAGTCGCGGCGCTTCCACTCCCGCACGGTCGAGGTCACGTGGCCGACCTCGTCAGTGCTGTCCACCCGCCGCAGCGGCACCTGCCAGCACACCTCCGGCTTCAGCTCCATGATCGTGCGGCCCCGCCGGTGAGCGGCCTGGTGCAGGGCGCAGCCGGCGCCTCCGGGGAACCCCGCCCGGTTGAGCATGATGCACGCTCCGTCCTGGAGCCGGGTGCGCCAGCTCCCGCCGGCGGCCCGGGCGACGATGCCCTTGCGCCGGCCCACGGGGGCGAACTGCCACTCCTCGTCACCCAGGGTGGCGGCGATCTCCTCGATCCTCGCCCGGTCGGCGTCGTCGGAGAAGTAGGCGCCGTGCGAGCAGCAACCGATCTCCAGCTCCGGGGCGGGCCCGTCGGGGGCGATCCCCGGACAGCCCCGGCCGTAGATGCAGGTCCAGCGGCTGAGCAGGAACGTCAGGTCGAACACCCACGTCCGGTTCTCGTCGGGGTCCTCGAACGAGACCCACTCGTGGAGGTCGTCGGGCTCGGTCATGCCGACTGGCGCCCGCCGGCACCGTCGCCGTCGCCGTCGCAGAGCCGGCGCAGGGTGGCCACGTCGAGCGCGTCGAAGTCGTCGACCACCAGGGCGGCGCCCTCCAGGTCGTGGCCGCGGGTGTAGTCGTTGACCACCACGACGCAGGCCAGGTCGGCGGCCCGGGCGGCCAGCAGCCCGTTGCGTGAGTCCTCCACCGCCAGGGCCGCCGACGGGGGCAGCGCGAGCGCCTCGAGGGCCATCACGTAGGCGGCGGGATCGGGCTTGCGCGCCGGTGCCTCGTCCCCGGCGACGATGGTCTCGAAGCGGTCCAGGCCGAAGAACCGGTCGAGCAGCGGGGCCACCCACCCGCGAGATCCCGTGGTCGCCACCGCCAGGCGGAACCCCGCTGCCTCCAGCCGGTCGAGCAGGTCGGTCGTTCCGGGACGGGGCTGCACCTTCCCCTCCGCCACCAGCTCCTGGAACAGCTCGGTCTTGCGGGCGTGGAGCCGCGGAACCAGCTCGTCGCGCTCGGCGGCGTCCATGCCCTCGGCCTCGAAGTAGGCATGGAGCCGGCGCTGGCCACCGGTGACCTCCAGCAGGCGGCCGTACTGGTCGACGTCCCACCGGTGGTCGAGGCCGAACTCCTCGAAGGCCAGGTTGAACGCCACCCGGTGCCCGTCCCGCTCGCTGTCTGCGAGGGTGCCGTCGACGTCGAGGATCACCGCCTCCATCCCGGGGGACGTTAGTGCGCTTCCCCGCCGCCCCCGAGGTGGTCTCAGAGGCGGGGCGCCTCGGCATCCTCGTGCTCGATCACCCGCTCGGCGTCGGCGGCCGTGGGCGGAGGCGAGGAGCGGACAGGGGCGCTGTCGAGTCGATTGAGGGCGTCGATGAGGGATCGCAGGCGCCCGAAGCCGTGGCGGTCGAAGCGCAGGGCGACCCGGGGCAGGTCGAGGTGGTCGTCGCCCGAGACCTCGGGCGGGAACGGCCCACTGCGCTCGATGCGCCCACTCACGAGGATGTCGGCGAACTCCTCGCTCAGCCGCCGGAGCTCCGCCCTGGTCGGCTCCGACCGCAACCGCAGGACCAGGCGGTCGCCGACGTAGCGCAGCGAGTGGTAGTTCCGGTAGAAGACGTCGATCTCCTCGAGGGCCGACTCCACGTTGTCGGTCACACGGTAGAGCGACTGGTCCTCCGGGGAGATCATCCCGTTGCCGGCCACCTCCTGTTCCACGAAGCGCCTCCATCCCCGCCAGTAACCGCCGGCCGGCGTGTCGAGCAGGACCACCGGGACGGGCTCGGCCTTGCCCGTCTGCACCAGGGTGAGCAGCTCGAAGGTCTCGTCGAGGGTGCCGAAGCCACCGGGCAGGGCGACGAAGGCCGCCGACTCCTTGATCAGCATCAGCTTGCGGGTGAAGAAGTACTTCATCTCGATGAGCTTGTCGTCGCCCTCGATGATCTGGTTGGCCCCGCCCTCGAACGGCAGCCTGATGAGCACGCCGATGGCCTGTTCCCGTCCCGCCCCCTCCATGCCGGCGGCCATGATCCCCGGCCCGGCGCCGGTCACGACCATCCAGCGGCGCTGGGCCAGGCCGGCGGCCAGGGCGTGGGTCTGGGCGTAGAGGGGGTCGTCGGGACGGGTCCGGGCCGAGCCGAAGATGGTGGCCTTGGGGACGTCTCGGTAGGGAGCGAACATGTGGAACGCCGCCCGCATCTCCTTGAGGGCGGCGTTGGTGATCTTCAGGTCCAGGCGGTGGGCGCCGTCGCCGGCCAGCAGCACGGCCGAGGCCAGGATCTGGAACAGCTGGTCGCGGTTGGCGGTGGCTCCGACCTGGTCGAGCAACGCCACCAGCCGGCCATCGAGGTCGTCGTCGCCGGTGCGGTGAGTGGGCAGCGACCGGGTCATGCGCCGGCCGCCGCCGGCACCCGCCCGTACAGGGTCGTGCGCTGCTCCAGCCGGCGGCCCAGTGGCTCGATCCAGCGGCGGAAGTCGTCCTCGGCCATGCGTTGGCCGTGGGAAGCCCCGGCGGCCCGGGAGATGTTCTCGTCGAGCAGGGTGCCGCCCAGGTCGTTGGCGCCGGCTCGCAGCGCTTGGCGGGAACCCTCCCGCCCCATCTTCACCCACGACACCTGCACGTTGTCGATCGAGCCGTGGTAGGCGATGCGGCCGACGGCGTGCATGAGCAACGCCTCTCGAAAGGTGGGGCCCCGGCGGCTCCGTCCCTGGAGGTGAATGGGGGCGGCCATGTGCACGAACGGCAGCGGCACGAACTCGGTGAACCCGCCGGTCTCCTTCTGGAGGGCCCTCGTCCGCACCAGGTGGCGGGCCCAGTGCCGGGGCCGCTCCACTGAGCCGAACATGATGGTGATGTTCGACCGCAGCCCGATGCCGTGGGCGGTGCGGTGGGCCTCGAGCCATTCCTCGGTGTCGACCTTGTCGGGGCAGAGCACGGCGCGCACCTCGTCGTCGAGGATCTCGGCGGCGGTGCCGGGCAGGCTCCGCAGCCCGGCGCCGGCCAGGCGTGTGAGGTAGTGGGCCAGGGGCTCGCCCAGGCGCCGGGCACCCTCGGTCACCTCCAGGGCGGTGAAGCCGTGGAGGTGCACCCCGGGAGTGACCTCGGAGACGGCCTCGATCACCCGCAAGTAGTACTCACCGTCGAAGTCGGGGTGGATGCCGCCCTGGAGGCAGATCTCGGTGGCGCCCTGGGCCACCGCCTCCACCGCCCGCGCCTGGATCTCCTCGATCGACAGCAGGTAGGGCGCGCCCCGCAGGTTCAGCGACAAGGGACCCTTGGAGAAGGCGCAGAACCGGCACTTGAAGGTGCACACGTTGGTGTAGTTGATGTTGCGGTTGGCCACCCACGTGACCGTGTCGCCCACCGTCTGGGCCCGCAGGTCGTCGGCCACCTCGGCCACCGCCTCCACCTCCGGACCGCGGGCGCAGAACAGGGTGACCAGCTCGTCCTCGCCCGCCTCTTGTCCGGCGGCCACGCCGGCGAGCACCTCGCTGACCGCCGTCCCGCCTCCCTTCGACCTTCTTCGCCGACTGGAGTCCCGCGGCGGAGGGTCATCCGACAGACCACGAGGGGGGCGGGGCAACAGGACAGGCGGGGGCTGCTCGGCGCCGGCGTGCCAACGGTCGTCCCGAGCCAGGCCCTCGGCGTCGCTGCGGTCGAGCGCGGCCGCTCGCAGCGCCGGGTCCAGCCACCGCTCGGGCTCGGTCACGTACTCGGGATAGGCGGTCAACCGGGGGGCCAGCGCCAGGCCCCGGGCCTCGGTGGCCTGTCGCAGCCGCTCCACCTCCGGCCACGGCCGCTCCGGGTTGACGTGGTCGGGCGTCACCGCGGACACGCCACCCCAGTCGTCGATGCCGGCGTCGAGGAGGCGGCCGAAGTCGTCGCTGAGGTTGGGCGGCGCCTGGAGGTGGACGTCGGCCGGCAGGACCAGGCGGGCGGCGGCCACGGTCCACAACAGCTCCTCGGTCGGGCACGGGGGCGCCGCCTGCATGGCCGTGCCGTCCTTGGGCAGGAAGTTCTGGACGATCACCTCCTGCACGTGCCCGTGACGGCGGTGGGCGGCGGCGATGGCTCCGAGGGCCTCGAGACGATCGCCCCGAGACTCGCCGATGCCGACCAGCACGCCGGTGGTGAAGGGGATGGCCAGGCGCCCTGCCGCCTCCAGCGTGGCCAACCGCCGCTCCGGTTCCTTGTCGGGAGCCCGCCGGTGGGCGGCGAGATCGGGCGCCAGCGACTCGAGCATCATCCCCTGGGAGGCGGAGACGCGGCGCAGGCAGGCGAGCTCCTCGGGGAGGAGGGCGCCGGCGTTGGCGTGGGGGAGCAGACCGGTCTCCTCGAGCACCAGACGGCACATGGCGGCCAGGTAGCCGACCGTGCTCTCGTGGCCGTGCTCGGCCAGCCAGCGGCGGGCGACCGGATAGCGCAGCTCCGGCCGTTCGCCCAGGGTGAACAGTGCCTCGCAGCACCCCGCGGCCGCCCCGGCCCGGGCGATGGCCGCCACCTCGTCGGGGGAGAGGTAGGGGGAGGTGACGTGGGCCGGCGGCTCGGCGAACGTGCAGTACCCGCACCGGTCCCGGCACAGCCGGGTCAGGGGGATGAACACCTTGGGCGACCACGTCACCCGGTGGCCGTGCGCCGCAGCTCGCACGCCGACGGCGGCGGCCAGCAGGTCGTCGGAGGCCAGGGCGAGGAGCTCGGCGCCGTCCATGGCGTGACCCTACCGAGTCGACCGCGTGCGACCCCGGCACCGGTGTGGGCTCGGTACGGTCGTGACTACCCGCCGTCGGAGCGCCGGGCGGCCGTGGCCAGCGCCCCGTCGAACACCGGGTCCGGGCGCAGCTGGACCAGGGCGGAGGCCAGGAGTCCTTCGGTCGTGGCCGGCGGGGCCCCGATCGACGACTCCCACGCCGGTCCCCCGCCCTCCACCACCGAGGCGGTGACCGAGGCGGCCGCCTGCTCCACGCTGAGCTCGACGCCACCGCCGGCCAGCACGACTGAGGGGCCGGCGCCTCGGTCGCTCTCCTCGAGGGGGATGCCAGGGAGCCGGTCGGCGATCCAGCCGGCGAGCAGGCCGCGGTCGAGGTCCTCTCCCGTCACCGTGACCGCCGACACCTGGTCGAGCAAGGGGCGCAGCTCGGGCCGGCGCAGCACCATGGCCAGGTGGCGCCGCAGTGGCAAGAGCCGCAGCCAGGCGAAGTCGGTGACCTGCACCCGCCGGCGCAGGCGGCCGAGCTGTCCGATGCCGGCACGGCCGCCGGCGACCGCGCTGTCGACGATCAGGTGGTCGGTCGTCTGCAGCAAAGCATCCTCGGGGTCGGGGTGGTCGTTCCGGCACCACACCACGACGGGAAGGTCGGGCAGGGTCAGGGGCTCGACCACCGAGTCGAGGTGGGAGGTGACCTCGCCCGACAGCTCCAGGGCGACGTCGTCGATGCCCAGGCACTGGTCGCCCCGGGGCAGGAGGTGGACGCCCACCCGGGCGGCCAGGCGGTGCTCGGTGCCCGGGAGCAGGCGCAGGGCCACCACCCTGCTGGGCTGGTTCTGGCCCAGGCCGTGGATGGTGTCGAACACCTCGTCCACCTCTGTGGCGGCGTCCCCCACCACCAGCAGGGTCAGGAACGAGGTGCGCACCGCGCCGCGGTGGTCGCGACAACGCAGGTCGTC
Source organism: Acidimicrobiales bacterium (assembly GCA_035942035.1). GTDB lineage: Bacteria > Actinomycetota > Acidimicrobiia > Acidimicrobiales > CADCSY01 > JAHWJR01. Next base: position 46,140 of record DASZDK010000052.1, on the reverse strand, counting down.
GAGGGCCTTCAGGACCGATCCCATGGAGGCGCTGTCGTCGCTCCATGTCCCCACCGTGACCATGCCGGCGCTCAGGGCAGGCCCCTTCGCCGATCGCCTCTCAAGGTCACGGTCGCCGCCACCGCCGGCCGTCGGCCTCCAGCAGGCGATCGCCCTCCACCGGTCCCCAGGTGCCGGCTTCGTAGGGCACCGGGCGCACGGGTTCCTCGGCCCACGTCTCCAGCAGGGGCTGGACGATGCGCCACGCCTGGTGCACCTCGTCGGTCCGGATGAACAGCGTGGGGTCGCCGAGCAGAGCGTCGAGCAGCAGGCGTTCGTACGCTTCGGCCGCCTCCTCCAGGAAGGCGGCGCCGTAGGAGAAGTCCATGGAGACGGTGCGCACGTCGAAGGACTGGCCGGGGATCTTGGCGCCGAAGCGCAGGGTGATCCCCTCGTCGGGCTGGATGCGCAGCACCAGGGCATTGGGCCCGAGTTGTGCCGCCTGCGTGGGGGCGAAGGGCAGGTGCGGCACGCGGGAGAACTCCAGCGCCACCTCGGTGACCCGCCTGGGCAGCCGCTTGCCGGTGCGCAGGTAGAACGGGACCCCCGCCCAGCGCCAGTTGTCAACCCGCAGGCGCATGGCCACGTAGGTCTCGGTCCGGCTGTCGGGGGCGACGTCGTTCTCCTCCAGGTAGCCCGGCACCTCCTCACCCCCGAGCCAGCCACGCGCGTACTGGCCCCGGACGGTGTCGGCCAGGACGTCCTCGGGTTCCAGGACGTCGACGGCGTCGAGGGCCTTCACCTTCTCGTTGCGGATCCCCGTCGGCGACATCGACGCCGGCGGCTCCATGACGGTGAGGGCGAGCACCTGGAGGAGGTGGTTCTGCACGATGTCACGAAGGGCGCCCGCGGTTTCGTAGAAGCCGGCCCGGTCGCCGACGCCCTCGGACTCGGCCACGGTGATCTGCACCGAATCGACGTACTGGCGGCTCCACACCGGCTCGAAGATGGTGTTGGCGAAGCGCAGGGCCAGCACGTTCTGCACCGTCTCCTTCCCGAGGTAGTGGTCGATCCGGTAGATCTGGTCCTCGTCGAGCACCTCGTGCAGCTGCTGGTCGAGCCGGTGGGCGCTGGCCAGGTCCCGCCCGAAGGGCTTCTCGATGACGACGCGGCAGAACTCGCCACCCGGAGCGGGGCGGTGCAGCCCGGCGGCGCCCAGCTGGTGGACCACGGCGGAGAACACGCCGGGGGGCGTGGACAGGTAGTGCAGACGGTTGCCGGCCGTTCCGTGCTCGCGGTCGAGGTCGTCGAGCGTCTCGCCCAGGTCCTTGTAGGTGGCCAGGTCGTCGTAGCCGCCGGACACGTAGCGCAAGCCACCCTCCAGCTGCGACCACGCTTGCTCGTCGACCCCAGCTCCCGGGCCGCGGCGAGCGGCGGCCTCCACCGCCTGGCGCATCCGGCGGCGGAAGCCCTCGTCGCCCAGGTCGGTGCGGCCCACGCCGACCACCGCCGTCCCCGGCGAGAGCTGGTCCCGGGAGGCGAGTGCCTGGAGAGCGGGCATGAGCTTGCGGCTGGTGAGGTCACCGCTGGCCCCGAAGATGACCACGGCCGCCGGGGGGGCGGCCCTGTCCACACCCAGGCCCTCGAAGAGCGGATGGGCGAGCGCGTCGCCGTCCGCACGACCGAGCATCCCGGGCGAGTCGCCCATCAATGGGCGTCCAACTCGGCGACCTTCTCCTCCAGGGTGGCGACGGCCTCGGCGTAGGCCTTGGAGAAGGCGCTCACGCCCTCTTCCTCGAGCACTCGCCCCACGTCGTCGATGTCGACGCCGACCCTCTGCAGGTCGTCGAACACCGCCTCCGCCTCGTCGAGCCCCTGTTCCAGGGTGGCGGCGACCGTGCCTTGCTCCTCGAACGCCTCGAGCGTGGCCGACGGCATGGTGTCGACCGTGTCGGGACCGATGAGGTTGTCGACGTAGAGCGTCGGAGGGAAGTCGGGGTTCTTGGTGGACGTCGACGCCCACAGGGGCCGCTGGAGCCGTGCCCCCTTGGCCTCCAGCGCCTCCCAACGGGGACCGGAGAAGGTCTCTCGGAAGAGGCGATAGGCCAACTTCGCCTGGGCCAGCGCAGCGCGGCCCCTCAGGGCCAGCGCCTCGGGCGAGCCGATGGCCTCCAAGCGCCGGTCGACCTCGGTGTCCACCCGGCTGATGAAGAAGGAGGCGACGCTGTGGACCCGGCACAACGACGCCGCCCCGGTGTCGGAGTCGGCCAACTCCTCCAGGCCCGAGAGGTAGGCCTCCATGATCTCGGCGTACCGCGGGATCCCGAAGATCAGGGTGACGTTGACCGAAGCGCCTTCGGCGATCATCGTGTGCACCGCGGGGACGCCCTCGGCGGTGCCGGGGATCTTCACCAGCAGGTTGGGCCGGGACAGGTCGGTGTGGAAGCGGCGGGCAGCCTCGATGCTGGCCGAGGTGTGGCGGGCCAGATCGGGATCCAGCTCCAGGGAGACGAAGCCGTCGTTGCCGTCGCTCTCGTCGTACAGGGGGCGCAGGGCGTCGAGCGCATCGGCGATGTCGGTCTTGACCATGGCCCAGTAGGTGCGGGGAGCCGAGCACCCGCCGGTCACCAGTCGGGCGAACTGGTCGTCGTAGTGTGACCCCCCGGCCATGGCCTTCTGGAAGATGGACGGGTTCGACGTCACCCCCCGGACGCCCCGGTCGAGCAGGCGGTCAAGGGTGCCGTCCACCAGCCAGTCTCGCCGTAGGTCGTCGACCCACGGGCTCTGGCCCTGCTGTGCGTACAGGTCGTGGAGCTTGGTCATGGGAGGGAACTCCTCGCGCCGGGGGGATGCTCCTTGCTACCTATCCGAGATGCGGAGGTCGTAGACGCGCGTCGGCGCACGCGAGAAGGGCCGGGGTGGTTGCCCCGGCCCTTCTCCTCTCAGATCGCTCGGGTCAGCTGGAGACGAGCTTGCGAGCGGCGTCGGCGATGTGGCCGGCGTCGATACCGGCGGCGGCGAGCAGCTCGGCGGGCTTGCCGGAGGTGGGCATGTCCCGCACGGCCAGCTTGACGATCCGGGGGTGATCGTCGACGTCGGCGAACACCTCGAGCACGGCGTCACCGAGGCCGCCCTCGGGCCAGTGGTCCTCCACGGTGATCAGCCGCCCGCCCGCCGCCTTGGCCGCGGCCCGCAGGCCGGCGGCGTCGATGGGCTTGACCGAATAGCAGTCGACGACGCGGGCGGCAATGCCCTCGCCGGCCAGCGTCTCGGCAGCCTCGACCGCCTCGTGCAGCGTGATGCCGGCGCCCACGATGGCCACCTGGTCGTCGTCCGACTGGCGAACGACGCGACTGCCGCCGACCTCGAACTCCTCGTCGGGGCCGTAGAGCACCGGCGTGGCCGCCCGGGTGGTGCGCATGTAGCAGATGCCGGAGAGATCGGCCATGTGGCGGACGAGCTGGGCGGTCTGGTTGGCATCGGACGGGTAGAGGATCGTGCTCCCGAACACGGCTCGTAGGGACGCCAGGTCCTCGAGGCCCATCTGCGACGGGCCGTCCTCGCCGATGGACACGCCGGCGTGGGAGCCGACGAGGGAGAAGCTGGCCTGGCTGACCGCCGCCATGCGCACGAAGTCGTAGGCCCGGGCGAGGAAGGCGGCGAAGCTGGAGGCGAAGGGCACCCAGCCCCGCACCTGCATGCCGATGGCCGCCGCCACCATCTGCTGCTCGGCGATGTACATCTCGAAGAAGCGCTCGGGGTGAGCCTTCTTGAAGATCTCGGCGTGGGTCGAGTTCGACACCTCGCCGTCGAGTGCCACCACGTCACCGCGGGCCGCGCCCAACGCCGCCAGGGCCTCGCCGTAGGCCTTGCGGGTGGCCATCTCGCTGCCCACCTCGTAGCGAGGCAGCTCGAGGGCTCCGGTCTCGAAGGTGTGGGGCGTGCCGGAGGGGGGGGCGGGGACCGAGACCCGGATGTCCCGCCGGCCACCGAGCTCCTCGATGGCGTCGTCGGTGTCGGCCAGCGCCTTGCCGTGGGCGTCGTCTTGGTCCTCGACCGCGGCCACGCCCTTGCCCTTGAGCGTGCGGGCCACGATCACCGTGGGGCGGTCGGTCGTCGCCACCGCTTCGGCGTAGGCGGCGTCGATGGCCGCCAGGTCGTGACCGTCGACCGGGATGGCGTGCCAGCCGAAGGCTCGGGCCCGGTTCACGTAGCTGTCGAGGTCCCAGCCGTGCATGGTCTCGCCCCGCTGGCCGAGGCGGTTGACGTCGATGATGGCGGTGAGGTTGTCGAGGCCGGCGTGGGCGCCGTGCTCGAAGGCCTCCCACATGGACCCCTCGGCCATCTCGCTGTCGCCGCACAGGACCCATACCCGGTAGGGGAGACGGTCGAGGCGCTTGGCCGCCAGGGCGATCCCCACGCCGATGGGCAGGCCCTGGCCGAGGGAGCCGGTGGCCACGTCGACCCAGGGAAGGATCGGCGTGGGGTGGCCCTCGTAGCGGCTGCCGAAGCTCCGGAAGCTGAGCAGCTCCTCGTCGCTGGTCACGCCCACCGCCTTGTACACGGAGTACAGCAGCGGGGAGGCGTGGCCCTTGGAGAACACGAGGTGGTCGTTGTTGGGGTTCTCCGGCTCGTCGAAGTCGTAGTGGAGGTACTTGCTGATCAGTACGGCCAGCAGGTCGGCAGCCGACATCGACGATGTCGGGTGGCCGGAACTCGGCCCGGCTGCTGCCCGCACCGAGTCAACCCGGAGCTGCTGAGCGAGCTCTTCCCACTGTTGCTGGTCGGTCATGTGGCATCCCCCGTTGCGCCCGTCGCGTCGATGGCGCTCACCCTACCCTCCGTCCGGGGAGGGACGCCCACCTGCTCAGACGTCTCGGAACAGCACCACCGACGCCGTAAATCCGTGGAGGAAGCTGCGACCTCCCACCGGGCCGATCTCGCCGGCACAGGACATGCCCGCCACCGGGCCGTCGGCGATGGCGGAGGAGACGATGGCAGCGTCGTGATCGGCCACGTCGAACAGGTGCGAGCCGCGGCCGTTGCAGGTGAAGAGCAGGGCGGCGTCGCCGTCGGAGGTGGCCATGAGGTGGCGGAGGTCCTCATCGGCGGTGTCGGCGTCACGGACCTGGAACTGCACGGTGTCGCCCACGTCGATCTCGTCGCCCACGGCCACCGCCTTGACCTCGCGGTCGGCCCCGAGCACGTTGCGGATCAGGAAGTCGCCCCGGCCGTAGTCGACCTTTCGCTCGTCGATCACCCGCCCCACGTGCAGCCCCCGCTGGGCCAGCTGGAGCTCGTCGGGGTCGAGGGACTGGATCAGCTCCTGCACCCGGTCGAGGGCGGGGCGCCCGGCCAGCTCGTAGATCACCTGGCGCTCGCCGCGGGTGACGATCATGGGATCGCCCACGGGACGGCAGCCCTGGGAGACCACGGTGGAGACCTCGACGCCACCGAGGACGACACCCACCGCCCCGTCGCTGAGCACCTCGTCACCAAGCACCAGCCGGTTGCCGCCGGGCCCCCTGGCGGCAGAGGCGAGCCCGCCGACCACCGGCAGGTCGACGCCGACCTGCTCGGCCAGTCCGGACAGGAAGGAGTCGACCGGGAAGCTGAAGGGGTCGGCCAGCACGAGCAAGGCCCGGCCGTCGGCAGGGAGCAGGTCAGGGGCGGGGAACCCCGCCACCGCCACCTCGTCGCCCACCTGCTCGGCGGTCAGGCGGATCGGCGCCACGCTGCTCATGGTTCCTGCCCACAGCGAGATGGCCGGCTGGTCCTCGACCTCACGGGCGCCGCCGACCACCGAAGCCGCCGTACAACCGACGAGGACCTCGGGCTGGAGGATGGACCGGACGGCGGCGGCGATGTCCTCCATGGCCCCGGTATGGGCCGCGCTGACGAACAGCACGGCCAGCTGGGCGCCCTCACCCACCTTGTCGAGCACCTGGCCGGTGACCTCGCCGACGGCGTGGGTGGCGAGGGGGTGCTGTGACAGCGCAGCGGCGAACGGCACGCTCCGACGCTACCGCCGCGGCGTCAGCGCGTCGCCGCGTTCGAAGCGCAGAGCGGCTGCTTCGGCCTGCTCCGCCGGCTCTAGCGGTTGCATGACCAGGTGCATCGCCACCCACAGCGTCCTCGACATGGGGTAGCAGGCGAGGGGGGTGGCAACGGCCACGGTCAGGGCGCCGGCGAGGATGGCCCCCACGGGGGCGTCGGGCAGCGTGAGGGCAAAGGCGACGGAGACGAAGGCCACCAAGGCGGATTGGGTGAGGGTGATGTTGACGAAGTAGACGCCGAGGAAGAAGCCCTCCTCTCGCTCGAAGCGCATCCCGCACCCGGGGCAGTGCTCGACCATGCGCCACCACCTCCTGAACAGCCCGCCCGCCCCGCAGTGTGGGCACCGCCTCCGCACGCCACGCCACAGCGCCGTCGCCCATCCCGCCGGCCGGAGGTGGTCGCTGGAATAGCCTGCTGGGCGATGGCCACGGCTGAGACGGCTCCGACCACCCGTGACGCCATCCTCACGGCGGCCACTCGCGCCTTCGCCGACCACGGGTACGACGGTACTGCCCTCACCGAGATCGCGGTCGCCGTGGGCATCCGCCGACCCAGCTTGCTGCACCACTTCGCCTCCAAGGAGGCGTTGTACCGGGAGGTCTTCACCCGGCTGCTGACCGACTGGGCGGTACGGGTGGAGGAGGCGGTCGACAGCCCACAGGAGGGTTGGAAGCTCGTCGACCACGTCATCGAGGCGGGCTTCATGTTCTTCCGGGAGAACCCCGAGTTCGTCCGGCTCGTGCGCCGGGAGGCGATCGAGGGAGACGACCACCTCGGCATCGACCTCGGGGCCGCCCTGCGTCCTCACCTCCAGCGGGCGGTGCGGTTCTTCGAGCAGGAGATGGACGCCGGGCGGTTCCGGCGCCACGACCCCGAGCAGCTGCTCCTCACTGGCTATGGCGCGCTGCTCAGCTACTTCTCGGACGTCCCCTTCCTCGAAGGCCTCCTGGGGGAGGACCCGCTGGGGGAGGAGGCGCTGGCCCGCCGCCTCCAGCACGTACGCAGCTTCTTCAGGGCCGCGCTGGAGCCCTGACCGCGCTGCCGTCCAGCTCGACGCCCTCCCGCGCGAGGAGCGCCCGCTTGCACTCGGCGCCGAAGCCGTACTCGCCCACCCGTCCGTCGCTGCGGATCACCCGGTGGCACGCGATCACCACGGGAAGCGGGTTGCGGCCGAGGGCCGAGCCCACCGCCCGTACCGCGCCGGGCCGGCCCACCTCCGCGGCCACCCAGGCGTAGGACCTCACCTGGCCGAAGGGGATCTGCGCGGTCACTGACAGCACCGCCCGCCCGAACGCCGACAGCCCGGTGAGGTCGACGGTGAGCCCGCGTGGGGATCCGTCGTGCAGCGCGGCGAGCAGTCCTGGCGGGGCGACCGCAGCCGGCGATGGCCGGCGGCCGAACCGGAGCTCGTACTGCCGCTCGAACTCTGCCGGGGCCAGGTCGCCAGGACCGGCGGCCGCCACCCGGGTCAGTCCCCGGTCGCCGAAGGCCACGAAGAGCGGCCCGACGGGGCCCTCCACCACGACGTACTGGTCGGTCTTGGTTCCCACGTCCTCGGTCGTCACCACCACGGGTCCCTCCTCGTCGGAGCGGGCCAATGCGCCGCCTCCTCTCCGTTGTAGCTCATGGCGTGGAGCACCGTCGGGGCGGCGTGCCACCGGTACGTCGGTGCCGGCCCGTATCCTCGCCGGCCGTGCGCCGTCTCCTCGTACCGGCGATCCTGGCCGCCCTCGCGCTGTCGTCCGCCCTGGCGGGACTGCGCGCCGGGCCACCGGCGATCAGTGATGGTGGTGGGGAGGTGGGGCTGGCTGCCGCCGCCGTCGACGCGCCCCTGCTGAGCCCCCGCCGGGCGCCGGCGTTGCTCGTCGAGCCCATCGGCAGGGCACGCCTGGTCCAGGCCCTGCACGAGATCTCGATCACCGGCCCCGACGCCGCCTGCCTGGTGGTGACGCAGGCAGACCAGGTGCTCTACGAGCACCAGGCCGACCTGGCGCTGGCGCCGGCATCGGGCCTCAAGCTGCTCACCGGCTCTGCCGTGCTCGCCCACCTCGATCCCGGCGAACGGCTGCGGACGACCGTCCAGGTGGCGGCACCGCCGGCGGGAGGCGTGGTGGAGGGTGACCTGTGGCTGGTCGGCGGCGGCGACCCGGTGCTGGGCACGGCGGCGTGGGCGGCCCACTTCAGCCGCCAGCCGGCGCTGTTCACCTCGCTGGAGGAGCTGGCCGACCGGGTGGCCGACGCCGGCGTGGCCGAGGTACGCGGGCGGGTGGTGGGCGACGACAGCCGGTACGACTCGGTGCGCGCCGTGCCGTCGTGGCCGGCCCGCTACCTCCAGGAGAACCAGGTGGGACCGCTCTCGGCCCTTTCGGTCAACGACGGCTTCGCGGTGTGGGAGGGCCGGCGGGAGACCTTTGCCGACCCTCCAGCCGGTGCCGCCGGCGTGCTCACCGACCTGCTGCGCCAGCGGGGTGTGACCGTGGCCGGTGATCCGGCGTCGGGGCAGGCTCCCGCCGAGGCTGTCACCGTTGCCGGCGTCGACTCGCCCCCCCTGGGCGACCTGGTCGCCCAGCTGCTGCGGGAGAGCGACAACGGCACCGCCGAGCTGATGGTCAAGGAGCTGGGGCTACGGGTGGCGGGGGAGGGCTCCACCGCCACCGGTACCCGGGTGGTGGCCGAGACCGTGGCGGGCATGGGGCTTCCCACGGAGGGCCTCGTCGTGGTCGACGGCTCGGGCCTCGACCCCGACAACCGGGTCACGTGCCGCCTGCTGCACGCCGTCCTCCACGCCAGCAATGACGGCGGGCCCCTCCGCGAGGGCCTGCCGGTGGCCGGGACCAGCGGGACCCTGTCCGAGCGGCTCCTCGACGACACCCTGAGCGGCCAGGTCCGAGCCAAGACGGGGTCCATCCGGGGGGTGGCGTCGCTGTCCGGTTTCGCCGTCACCCGGGGCGACTTCGACCTGACCTTCTCGTTCATCCTCAACGGGATCAGCCGCTTCGGCGACGCCATCCCGCTGCAGGAGCACCTCGCACGGGCCCTGGTGCGCCATCCGGACATCCCACAACTGGACGAGATCGGGCCCGGGAGCTACCCCGAGGCCGCCTGAGCACCCCGGGTGGCCCACCGGGGAGGACGGTGACCGCGCCGGCTCGTAACGTGACCGATGTGGCCGACGACATCCCCATGTTCCCCTTGGGGACGGTGCTCCTGCCCGGCGGCCACCTCCCCCTGCAGGTCTTCGAGCTCCGGTACCGGCGCCTGGTCGAGGCCTGCCTGGACGGCGAGTCCGAGTTCGGTGTCGTGCTCATCGAGCGGGGGAGCGAGGTGGGCGGCGGCGATCGCCGTTTCGACGTCGGCTGCGTGGCCCGCATCGTCTCCGCCGTTCAACTGGACGGAGGGCGCTGGTTGCTGAGCACGGCGGGCACTCGGCGCTTTCGGGTGGTGCGGTGGCTTCCCGACGCCCCCTACCCCCGCGCCGAGGTGGAGCCCTGGGACGACCCGAGCCCCGGTCTTGGTTCCGCCGAGCGGCGGTCGGCGACGCTCACCGCGCTGCGGCGGGTGCTGGCGATGGCCGCGGAGATGGGTGAATGGGTGGCCGACGCCACCACGCCGGTCGAGGACGACCCGGTCCTCGCCAGCTACCAGATGGCGGCGCTGGCGCCCCTCGGTGAGCTCGACCGGCTGGACCTGCTCGCCGCTCCGAGCCCCGATGACCGCCTCGACCGGTTGGCCCGCTTGTTGGAGGAGGAGGCGTCGGTGCTTGCCAGCCGCCTGGAGGGGGGATAGGAAGGACGCCTCCCAGCATGCGAGGACCATCAGTGGCCGAACGACGCCCGAGCGACAAATCGATCCCCAACCTGGCCACCGAGCTGTGGGACCTGGTGCGGGCCTACGCCAAGCAGGAGACCATCGTGCCCGCCAGGGACCTCGGCCGGTTCGTCGGCTGGGGAGTGGCGGGGTCGGTGCTGCTGGGCCTCGGCACGGTCCTGCTCGTGCTGGCCGTGCTGCGGGCGCTCCAGGACCAGACCGGGACCACCTTCGACGGCAACCTGTCCTGGGTCCCCTACGGTCTCACCGTGCTCATCTGTATCGGCGTCATCGGCGCCGCCCTGGCCGCCGTACGAAAGAAGGGGTCCCGCTCGTGACCACAACGGCCCGCGTCGGCCAGGGTGCCACCGTGTCCCGCGACGACATCGAGCAGAAGCTCCGTGAGATCCGCGGCGAGGCCGGCGAGGTGGTGGAGTCCAACCGCGACTACGCCGTGCTCGCCGCCGTGGCCACGGCCGTGGTGGTCGTGGCGATGGCGTACTTCTTCGGACGGCGCAAGGGCAAGAAGCGCACCACGGTGGTCGAGGTCCGCAGGGTCTGATGCTGCGGTACCTGTACCGAGCGGGACAGATGAAAGGCCTCCTTGGGGGCTCGAGGCGCTGGACCATCGTCTGGGCGGTGCTGTTCGGCGCCCGCATGCTCAAGAAGGCGACCGGACGTGACCCCGAGGTCGTGCACCGCACGGTGCTCGAACCCGGCGACGGGCTCGTCATCCGTCACGAGCGTCGACCCGAGCGGCAGCCACAGCGGTGACTCGCCCCTTCCGGCCGGGCGAGCGGGTGGTCCTGGCCGACAGCAAGGGACGGCGGTATCTCCTGGCGCTCTCGGAGGGCGGGAGCTTCCACAGCCACACGGGCATCGTCGAGCACGAGGCGGTGCTGGGCGGCGAGGACGGGGTCACCGTGCGGTCCACCACCGGCGCTCGCTACACCGCCATGCGCCCGACCCTGGCCGACTTCGTGGTGCAGATGCCCCGTGGGGCCCAGGTCATCTATCCCAAGGACCTCGGCGCCATCCTCATGCTGGCCGACGTCCACCCCGGCGTCCGCGTCCTGGAGGCGGGGGTGGGTTCGGGTGCGCTGTCCTTGGCCCTGGTGCGGGCCGGCGCCGAGGTCGTCGGCTACGAAGTCCGGGCCGACTTCGCCGAGCGGGCCCGAGCCAACGTGTCTGCCTTCCTGGGCGAGGAGGCCGTCACCTCGCGGTACCGGGTGGAGGCCACCGACGTCTACGCCGGTATCGCCGAACGCGGCCTCGACAGCATCGTGCTCGACCTGCCGGAGCCGTGGCAGGTGGTGAAGCACGCCGAGTCGGCCCTGCGCCGGGGTGGCATCCTCGTGGCCTACACGCCGTCGGTGCTCCAGGTGGCGCACCTGCGAGAGGTGCTGGCCACCAGCGCCTTCGAGCTGGCCGAGACGGTCGAGTTCCTGGTCCGGACCTGGCACGTCGAGGGCCAGGCGGTGCGTCCGGACCACCGCATGGTCGCCCACACCGGCTTCCTCACCTCCGCCCGCCTTCTCGGCCCGGTGCCCGGTGGCCTCAAGCCGGCCAGGACTCCCCGGTGAACTTCTTCGATCTCTTCGTCGCCACGATGGTGGTCGCGGGGGTGGCGGGCGGTTACCGCCTGGGGTTCTTCGCCCGGGCGCTGTCGTGGGCGGGGCTGGCCGTGGGCCTCCTGGTCACCATCCGGTTCCTTCCCGACCTGGTGCGGCTGGTGCCTCTTCCCGCGGAAGGATCGGATGCCAACGCCCGCCTGCTGGTGGCCATCGGCGTGCTGTTGATCGGCGCCTTCCTCGGCCAGGGCCTCGGCTTGCTGATCGGCACCCAGGCCCACCTGGCCATTCCCAACGCCGGGCGCTTCCTCGACCGTGCCGGCGGGGCGCTGGCCGGCGGTCTCGGCATTCTCGTGGCCGTCTGGCTGCTGTTGCCGACCTTCGCCGAGGTGCCCGGGACCGTCTCCCGCCAGGCCCGCACCTCGTCGGTCGCCCAGACGCTCGATGCCGTCACGCCCCAGCCGCCGGACACGCTCAGGGTCCTGCGGCGCCTGGTGGGCGACACCCAGTTCCCTGATGTCTTCGCCGCCCTTCGCCCGGCCCCCAACGTGGGGCCTCCTCCCGCCGACTCGGGGCTGAGTGTCGACCTGGCCCGGTCGGTGGCCGCCTCGACCTACCGGGTCGAGGGCGAGGCGTGTGGCCGGCTCCAGGACGGGAGCGGCTTCGTTGCCGAGCCCGGGGTGGTGGTGACCAACGCCCACGTCGTCGCCGGCCAGGACACCACCGAGCTCATCGCCGTGGACGGCACCCGGACGCCGGCCCGAGTGGTGATGTTCGACCCCGAGGCCGATCTCGCCGTCCTGACCAGCGGAGTGGGGGCGGCGCCGCTGCCCATCGGGCAGAGCGGGGTGGGTGCGCAGGGGGCGGTCTTCGGCTATCCCGGCGGTGGGGCCCTGGAGCTGTCCCCGTTCCAGGTGAGCGACGAGGTCCAGGCCGTGGGCCGGGACCTCTACGGCAGCGGCCCCACTCGTCGCCAGGTGCTCATCCTCTCCTCCCGACTCGCGCCCGGCGACTCCGGTGGCGCCCTGGTCGACGGGACGGGGTCGGTGGTGGGCGTCGCCTTCGCCATCGCTCCCGACCGTTCCGGGACCGCCTACGCCCTTCACGTCGACGAGCTGCGCGAGGCGCTGGCGGCTCCCCGCGCTGCCGCCGACACCGGGCCCTGCCTGCGCTGAGCGAGGCGCCGGGACTGGCGCTGCGCGCCGTGACGGCGAGCGGCCCGGTTCCGGCCGGTAGGCGGAACGAGCCGCCGACCTGCTAGTGGCCCGCGGGGGCAGGCCGGCTGCGTTCGACTCCCTCGGTCACCAGGGCGGGCACGTAGCGGGCGGCGACGGGACCGGCGATGGCCAGGACCAGGACGTAGGCCGCCGCCACCGCTCCGAGGGCAGGCTCGATGCCGGCGGAGACGCCGAGTCCGGCGATGACGATGGAGAACTCGCCCCGGGCGATGAGGGCCGTGCCCGCCCGCAGGCGGCCCGGTCGGGCGATGCCCATGCGCTTGGCGGCCCACCAGCCGGTCAACACCTTGGTGCCAGCGGTGACCAACGCCAGGGCGACGGCGACCCCGGCGACCGGAACCAGTTCGGCGGGGTCGATCTGGAGCCCAAAGAACAGGAAGAAGGCAGCGGCGAACAGGTCCCTGAGCGGTCCCACCAGCAGGCTGGCCCGCTCCTGCACCGCCCCACCGAGGGCGATGCCGACCAGGAAGGCGCCCACGGCGGCGGAGACCTGGAGTTGGGCGGCGATGCCGGCGACCACGAGGGTTGTGCCGAGCACGCCCAGCAGCAGTGCCTCGTCGGACTGGCTGAGCAGGGCCCGGCTCAGCACGCCACCATGGCGCAGAGCGGCGAACAGCACCAACGCCACCGTGGCCAGGGCGATCCCGACCGACGGCAGGCCGGCCAGCAAGGAACCACCGGTAAGCAGGGCTGCCACCACGGGGAGGTACACGGCCATGGCCAGGTCCTCCATGACCAGGATCGACAGCACCGACGGCGTCTCCCGGTTGCCCAGGCGGTCGAGGTCGGCCAGCACCTTGGAGATGACGCCGGAGGAGGAGATGTAGGTGACGCCGCCGAGGAGGACCACCGCACGCCCGTCCCATCCCAGGGCCAACCCGGCCAGCACGCCCGGCGCGGCGTTGGCGACCACGTCGAGGACTCCAGCGGGCAGACCCACCCGGAGGTTGGCACCCAGCTCCTCGGAGGAGTACTCGAGGCCGAGGGTGAGCAGGAGCAGCACCACGCCGATCTCCGACCCGACGGCGACGACGGTCTCGCTCACGTCGAGGGTCACGAGGCCGCCCCTGCCCACGACCAGGCCAGCCACCAGGTAGAAGGGGATGGGGCTGAGACTCAGACGGTCGGCCAGCCGGGCCAGGAGCCCGAGTCCGAGGACCACCAGTCCGAGCTCGGTGAGCACGAGGGCCACCTCGGCGGGTGCGGCGGCGACGACCATCCCTAGGCGCCCGGGCAGCGGCTCACGGCGCTACCCCTGCTGGAGAAGGCGGAACAGCTCCTTGATGCCCTCCGGCGTCCCCACGGCCACGGCGGTATCTCCCGGCGCCAGGCTGAAGTCACCGCCCGGCGCAGGGATGGTCTGGTTGCCCCGCACCACGGCGACGATGGAGACGCCGGTCTCCGTGCGCAGCGCCGATTCCCGCAGCGTCCGTCCCGCACAGGCGGAGGTGGCGCTCACGGGCAGCCAGTCGATGGTCAGGCCCTCGATGTGCTGCTGGAGGTCGGCCAGCCGCTCGCTGACATGGGACGTGCCGAGCAGCTCGGCCAGGGTCTGGGTGTCGTCGGCATCCAGGCGCACGACGTCGCGGCAGGCGTCCGGATCGACGCTGTCGTACACCAGCAACTCCCGCCGACCGGTCCGGTGGGCGAGGACGCCGACTCGATCGCCCTCCTTGGTGACGAAGTCGTAGCGGACGCCGACCCCGGGCAGTTGGGTCTCCTCGACCTCAGCCATCACCTGCCCTTCTGCCCACCAAGCGAGCCCCGGCTTCGCTCAGGCGGGCTCGATGAAGATGCACTCGCCCGGGCACTCCTCGGCGGACTCCACCACGTCGTCGAGCCGTTCGTCGGGGAAGCTGGCCAGACCTTCGGCGCCGCCGGGGTCGCTGAGGACCTTGTCGCCCTCCTTGACGTAGGCCAGGCCGTCGTCGAGCAGCGTGAACACGTCGGGGGCGATCTCCTCGCACAGGCCGTCGCCCGTGCAGAGATCCTGGTCGATCCAGACCTTCATCGGCATCAGCGCTCGCTCCTGTACTTCGCTGGTCAGCGGTCCCGCCCAATTTACCCGGTGCGCGGGAGGAAAAGTCACGGCGCCGGCATTCCGGGATTCCGGCGCCGGCGGGTGTCGCCCGTTTCCCGTAGTTCCCCGTGTATCGTCGCCCGCGGATCGACAGGAGCCCGAGCATCGACAGGAGGGAGTCCTGTGGCCGACCACGACGAGGCCGAGCTCGAAGAGTTGCGCGAGCAGGCGATGACGCTGGAGGAGGAGGTGGCCCTGCTCCGGCGGCGACTGCAGGACGCACCCAAGCGGGTCCGCACCCTCGAGGAGCGCCTGCTGGAGACCAAGGGCCAGCTGGCGCAGGCGGTCTCCCAGAACGAGAAGCTCAGCTACACGCTGCGCGAGGCCCGCGAGCACATCGCCGCGCTGCGTGAAGAGGTGGAGAAGCTCACCCAGCCCCCGTCCGCCTACGGCACCCTCCTCGGCCACAACGACGACGGCACGGTCGACGTCTTCTCCGCCGGGCGCAAGATGCGGGTGGCGGTCCATCCCGACCTGACGGAGTCCGACCTGCCCCGCGGCGCCGAAGTGGCGCTGAACGAGTCCCTCAACGTGGTGCTGGCCCGGGCTCCGGAGATCTCGGGCGAGGTGGTCACCGTCAAGGAGGTCCTGGAGGACCGGCGTCGGGCGCTCATCCTTGGCCGGGCCGACGAGGAGCGGGTGGTGGAGCTCTCCGACTCCATGGTCACCACCTTGCTCCGTGCTGGCGACACGGTGCTGATGGACCCGCGATCGGGCCTGGTCCTCGAGAAGCTTCCCCGCCCCGAGGTCGAGGAGCTGGTGCTCGAGGAGGTGCCGGACATCTCCTATGCCGATGTCGGAGGCCTCGACGCCCAGATCGAGCAGATCACCGACGCCGTCGAGCTGCCCTTCCTCCATCGGCGCCTGTTCGAGGAGTACCGCCTGCCGGCCCCCAAGGGCATCCTGCTCTACGGCCCTCCGGGCTGCGGCAAGACCCTCATCGCCAAGGCGGTGGCCAACTCCCTGTCAAAGAAGGTCAGCCAGGTCACGGGGCAGCCGGCCGCCCGGAGCTACTTCCTCAACATCAAGGGCCCAGAGCTGCTCAACAAGTACGTGGGGGAGACCGAGCGCCAGATCCGGCTGGTGTTCCAGCGAGCTCGGGAGAAGTCGGAGGAGGGCGTGCCCGTCATCGTGTTCTTCGACGAGATGGACAGCCTCTTCCGCACCCGCGGCAGCGGCATCAGCTCCGACATGGAGTCCACCATCGTCCCGCAGCTCCTGGCCGAGATCGACGGGGTGGAGACCCTGCGCAACGTCATCGTCATCGGTGCCTCCAACCGCGAGGATCTCATCGACCCGGCGATCCTGCGGCCGGGCCGCCTGGACGTGAAGATCAAGATCGAGCGCCCCAACGAGGAGGCGGCCGTCTCCATCTTCAGCCGCTACCTGCACCCCTCCCTGCCGCTGGCCGCCGACGAGGTCACGGAGCTCGGTGGCGGCGATCCGGAGAAGGCGGTGCGGGTCATGATCGAGCGCACGGTCGAGATCATGTACCGGGCCGACGACGCCAACCGGTTCCTGGAGATCACCTATCAAAACGGCGACAAAGAGGTCATGTACTTCAAGGACTTCGCCTCGGGAGCCATGATCGAGAACATCGTGCGCCGGGCCAAGAAGCTGGCCATCAAGCGGCTCATCGCCGGTGGTGCGCCGGGGGTTCGGACCGCCGACCTGCAGGCTTCCATCGCCCAGGAGTACAAGGAGCACGAAGACCTGCCCAACACCACCAACCCCGACGACTGGGCCAAGATCTCCGGGAAGAAGGGCGAGCGCATCGTCTACGTCCGCACGTTGGTGTCGCACGGCACCGACGACGTCGGCGGCGGCCGTTCGATCGAGCGGGTGGCCACCGGCCAGTACCTGTGAGCTGACGGCACGCAACTGTCGCCGATTCGGGCGTCACCGGAGGTAGGGTCAACCTCGTGGCCATCCCCAAGGTCTGCGGGATCGAGACCGAGTACGGCATCGTGGTCCGGGGCGCCGCTGAGCCCAACCCGATGGCCGCCTCTTCGCTGCTGATCAACGCCTACGTAGCGTCGCTGCAGCCTCGCGTCGGTTGGGATTTTGAGGACGAGTCACCCGGCAACGATGCCCGGGGCTACCGGGTCGAGGGCCCTGCCGCTCCCGAGGTCGAGACCCACCTGGTCAACGCCGTGCTGACCAACGGCGCCCGTTACTACGTCGACCATGCCCACCCGGAGTTGTCCATCCCCGAGTGCCGCGACGCCCGTGAGGTCGTCGTGTGGGACAAGGCCGGGGAGCAGATCCTCCTGCGCTCGATGCGTGCCGCCCAGGCCACGCTGCCCCCCGGGCAGGAGCTGGTCGTCTACAAGAACAACAGCGACCGCAAGGGCAACAGTTACGGCTGCCACGAGAACTACCTCGTCGATCGGGCGGTGCCGTTCCACCGCATCGTGGCGGGGATCGTGCCGTTCTTCGTCACCCGCCAGCTGTTCGCCGGGGCGGGCAAGGTGGGGTCCGAGGCTCGGGGCGTCTCCTCGGCCGAGGTTCCCTTCCAGCTGTCCCAGCGGGCTGACTTCTTCGAGGAGGAGGTGGGGCTCGAGACCACGCTGAAGCGCCCCATCGTCAACACCCGCGACGAGCCCCACTGCGACGCCCAGAAGTACCGGCGCCTGCATGTGATCCTGGGTGACGCCAACTGCTCGGAGCTCGCCACCTTCCTCAAGGTGGGCACGACGGCCGTGGTGCTGGCCATGATCGAGGACGACGAGCTGCCCCGGAACCTTGCGCTGGCTTCGCCGGTCCAGGCGCTGCGGCAGGTGTCCTACGACCTCGACCTGGGCCTGGCGCTCGAGCTCGCCGATGGTGGACGGATCAGCGCCCTCGACATCCAGTGGGAGTACCTCACCTGGGCCCGCAAGTACGCCGACACCCACGGGCTCCATGCCGTCGGAGAAGGAGTGGGTGCCGAGATCCTCCGGCGGTGGGAATCGGTGCTCACCGCCCTCGAGACCGATCCCATGTCGCTGGCCGGCTCCCTCGACTGGGTGGCGAAGTACACGCTGCTGTCCGCCTACCGGGAACGCCACGGGCTGGCGTGGGACGCCGCCCGGCTGGCGGCGATGGACCTGCAGTACCACGACCTGCGCCCGGAGCGCTCCCTGTTCGCCCGGCTCGACGTCGAACGACTCACCAACGACGCCGAGGTCGAAGCGGCGGTCACCGAACCCCCGACCACCACCAGGGCGTGGTTCCGCGGCAAGTGCCTGCAGCGGTGGGCGTCCCAGATCGTCGCCGCCAACTGGGACTCCCTGGTCTTCGACGTGGGCGCTGACCCGTTGCGCCGGGTGCCCATGATCGAGCCACTCAAGGGCACGGCGGCCATGGTCGACGAGTTGTTGGAGGGATGTGCCACGCCCAGCGAGCTGCTCCAGCGGCTGGGCACGTGAACAGTGAGGTGATGAGCGATGGCTGAACGGGAACATCGGAGGAAGGCGGCGCCGAGTCGCCACGAGGAAGAGGTGGTCGACGAGCAGCCACCGAAGTCCGACAAGGGCGAGAAGATCAAGGCCGAGCTCGACGACCTGCTGGACGAGATCGACGAGGTCCTCGAGGTGAACTCCGAGGAGTTCGTCCGGTCCTACGTCCAGAAGGGCGGGCAGTAGGCGCAGGGTCGGTTCTCCACCCAAGGCGAGAACATCGAGCGGGTAGCCTCCCCGAGCGTGGCCTTTCCTTTCTACCTGCCCGGTGATGACCCGGGCCCCAGCTTCGCCGAGCTGCTGCGCCGTACCGGCGGGTGCCCTCCCACGCCGTCGGGCCCGATCGACGACGTGATCCACGGCACCACGGTGGTGGCCCTGCGCTACTCCGAGGGCGTGGTCATGGCCGGCGACCGCCGGGCGACGTCGGGGAACCTCATCAGCCATCGCACCATGGAGAAGATCTTTCCTGCCGACCGGCACTCCGGGGTGGCGATCGCCGGGGCGGCAGGGCCGGCGGTCGAGATGGTGCGGCTCTTTCAGCTCCAGCTCGAGCACTACGAGAAGGTCGAGGGCGTCGAGCTGAGCCTCGACGGCAAGGCCAACCAGCTGAGCGTCATGGTCCGCAACCACCTGCCGGCGGCCATGCAGGGTCTCATGGTGGTCCCCTTGTTCGCCGGCTACGACCTTCGCCGCGGCGCCGGCCGCCTCTTCCAGTACGACGTGACCGGGGGTCGCTACGAGGAGAGCGACTTCGCCACCAACGGGTCCGGCCGGCTGCACGCCGGAACGGTGGTCAAGCTCGGCTACCGAGAGGGCGTCGACCGCACCGGTGCGCTCGACCTCGCCATCTCGGCGTTGTTCCAGGCCGCCGACGAGGACTCGGCCACCGGCGGTCCTGACCTCGTCCGAGGCATCTACCCGACCATGGCGACCATCACCTCCGCCGGTTTCCAGCGGGTGGACGCCGACGAGGTGGCGGCCCGCTTCCGCCAGCTGGTCGAGCGCTTGTCGGTTCCCGAGGGCACGGCGAGCACCGGGGCCACGCCCACCATCCGTGGTGGAGGTGCGTCATGACCATGCCGTTCTACGTCTCCCCCGAGCAGGTCATGAAGGACCGGGCCGACTACGCCCGCAAGGGGATCGCCCGGGGCCGCAGCCTCGTCGCCGCCACCTATGACGACGGCATCCTGATCTGCGCCGAGAACCCCTCCCGCCGGCTGCGCAAGATCAGCGAGATCTACGACCGGATCGCCTTCGCCGCGGTGGGGAAGTACAACGAGTTCGACCAGCTCCGGATCGCCGGCATCCGCGCCGCCGACCTCAAGGGCTATGCCTACAGCCGCGAGGACGTGGACGCCCGCAGCCTGGCCAACAACTACGCCCAGATCCTGGGGCAGATCTTCACGCACGAGATGAAGCCCATGGAGGTCGAGATCCTCGTGGCCGAGGTCGGCACCATTGCGGAACAGGACCGGCTCTTCCACCTCCTCTACGACGGCACGGTCGTCGACGAGAGCCGGTTCACGGTGCTGGGGGGCGAGGCCGAGGCCATCGCCGAGCGGCTCCGGGAGCACTACGCCGACGGGCTCGACCAGCAGGCGGTGGTCCGGGCCTCGACCGTGGCGCTGGCCGGGCCGGACCGCACCCTGGGCGCCGGCGAGCTCGAGGTGGCAGTGCTGAGCCGCAGCGAGCAGCGCCGGGCGTTCCGGCGGCTGGACGACGAGACCGTCACCCGCCTGCTGGGATGACGGGGTGCCCTAGGCGACGGTGTTGACGTAGGCCTGGACCACCAGGGCCACCACCACCAGCAGGGCCAGCCAGAGCGACACTTGCACGACACGGCCGGGACCGTCCATGCCGCCGTCGTCGTCGAAGGCCGACTCCACCTCGTCGAGGAGCAGGAGCTCCCGGGCCAGCGCCAGGTCGGGCTCGTCCACCAGCACCTCCACGGGGCCCATGGGATAGGGACCGTCGACGCCACCACCACGGAGCTGGGTGACCACACCCTCCGATCCCAACCGAGCGGCCAGGACCCGGGCATGGAAGCCCGAAGGCACCTTGGCCAGCGGCACCATCCTCAGCTCGGCCACCTGGTGAGCTTACTGAGGGTCGGCAACGCTGCGGAGAGCTTCGCCGTCGTTCGCTCGCTGCGGGTTTCGCCCTTGTTCGCTCGCTGCGCTCGCTCCACTCGTGCGACTTTGATCGTGCTCCGGGCGCCGGCGGAGCCGTCGCCCTCCGCGCTGCCCTCTCCTGGCCGCCATCCAGGGGGGCCGCCTGCGGCGGCGGGAGTGGCCGGCGGCAGGGCGCCGGCGGATTATCGCACTGGCGAGGCTGCGGAGTCCGCCAGGCGGAGCAGCGACGAGGACTGGTCCCAGCTCCGTGCAAACGGGCGCCGGCGGATTATCGCCGGCGCAAGGCAGATAGCGTGACGCCGATGGACCGGAGGATCTTCGGGCTGGAGAACGAGTACGGCGTCACCTGCACCCTGCGTGGTCAGCGCCGGCTCAGCCCGGACGAGGTGGCCCGCTACCTCTTCCGCCGCGTCGTGTCGTGGGGCCGCAGCAGCAACGTGTTCCTGGAGAACGGCGCTCGTCTGTACCTCGACGTGGGCAGTCATCCCGAGTACGCCACGCCCGAGTGCGACTCCATCCATGACCTCGTGGTCCACGACAAGGCCGGGGAACGGATCCTCGAACAACTGCTGACCTTCGCCGAGCAGCGCCTCCGTGAGGAGGGCATCCGGGGGGTCATCTACTTGTTCAAGAACAACACCGACTCCGCCGGCAACTCCTACGGATGTCACGAGAACTACCTCACCAGCCGGCGTGACGACTTCGGCCACTACGCCGAGGTGCTCATCCCCTTCCTCGTGTCCCGCCAGATCTACGCTGGCGCCGGCAAGGTGCTCCAGACCGCTCGCGGAGCCATGTACTGCGTCTCCCAGCGGGCGGAACACATCTGGGAGGGCGTCTCCAGCGCCACGACCCGGAGTCGCCCCATCATCAACACGCGGGACGAGCCCCATGCCGACGCCGAGCGCTACCGGCGCCTGCACGTCATCGTGGGTGACTCCAACATGAGCGAGTACGCCACCTTCCTCAAGGTGGGCGCCACCTCCATCCTGCTGCGGATGCTCGAGGATCCAGGGGTGGTGCTCCGGGACATGACACTGGAGAACCCCATCCGTGCCATCCGCGAGATCAGCCACGACACGACGTGCCGGAAGCGGGTGCGGCTGGCCCACGGCCGAGAGGTGAGCGCCCTCGACATCCAGAGCGAATACCTGAACCGGGCGCTGCGCTACGCCGAGGCCAAGGGCGTGAGCCCCCTCGAGGAGCAGGCGTTGCGCATGTGGGAGCACTGCCTGACCGGCCTGGCCAAGGATCCCCTCTCGCTCGACCGGGAGTGTGATTGGGTCATCAAGCACAACCTGATCGAGGCCTACCGCGACCGCCACGACCTGCCGCTGATGCATCCCCGAGTGGCCTTGATGGACCTGCAGTACCACGACGTGAACCGGGAACGGGGGCTGTTCTACCGACTGCAGGCCCGTGACCTGGTCGACCGCATGTGCACCGACGAGGAGGTCGATCGAGCCGGGCCCGGCTCGCTCGAGCCCCCGCAGACCACGCGTGCCCGGTTGCGTGGGGAGTTCATCCGCCGGGCCAAGGAACGCAAGCGCGACTACACCGTCGACTGGGTGCACCTGAAGCTCAATGACCAGGCCCAGAGGACCGTGTTGTGCAAGGATCCGTTCAAGTCCAGGGACGAGCGAGTCGAACGGCTGATCGCCTCGTTGTGATCGTCCAGCCGTCGAACACCGGCTGAGACGGCCGTGCCTTCCTTCCGCACCGCCACCGTCGTCGCCATCACCGAGGAGCGACCGGGCCTGCAGCGCATCGAGACCACCTCCAGCGATGCGGGGACCACCGCCGGCGAGGCAGGGGGCCGGGCCTACGTGCTCACCGAGCTCCTCGGTCCGGTGGCAGTGGGTGATCGCGTCGTGGTGAACACCACTGCAATCGAGCTGGGACTGGGAACCGGCGGGTGGGACGTCGTGCACTGGAACCTGTCACGGGTCGAGTGGCGCTCGCCCGGTCCGGGCCACAGCATGAAGTTGCGCTACACGAGCCTCCAGGCCGACACCGGCGCTGCCGAGGAGTTCCACGCCGGCGGCCTCGCCGAGGCCGACGACCTCGACGGCGTCCCCGTCGTGGTCTGCAGCCTCCACAGCCAGGTCCCGTGCGTGACCGTGGCCCTCAAGCACCTGCGCCCGGAGCTGCGGTTGGCCTACGTCATGACCGATGCCGGCGCCCTGCCGCTGGCCACCTCCGATCTGGTGGCGGACATGAAGGCCCGGGGCCTGCTCGACGCCACGGTGACCGCCGGCCACGCCTTTGGCGGCGACCACGAGGCGCTCAACGTGCCGTCGGCGCTCGCCGTGGCCCGGCGGGTGGCCGGAGCCGACGTCGTGGTGGTGGGCATGGGCCCCGGATCGGCGGGGACCGCGACCCGCCTCGGGTACAGCGGGCTGGAGGTGGCTCCCGCCCTCGACGCCGCCGAATCCCTGGGCGGCCGCCCCATCGCCGCCGTGCGCTTCTCGCTTGCCGACCCCCGGCTCCGTCACCAGGGGGTCAGCCACCACACCCTGACCGTGCTGTCCCTGCTCGCCCGGGCCCGGGCCACCATCGGGGTGCCCCGTGGGCAGTTCGAGGCCCGGCTCCGCCGCGACCTAGAGGCCAGCGGCGTGGCCGATCGTCACCGCCTGCTCTCGGTGGCCGACCCCGGCGTCCCGGCCCTCCTGGCCGACCACGACCTTCACGTCCCGTCGATGGGTCGGCTGCCGGCAGCCGACCCCGGCTTCTACGCGGTGGCAGGCGCCGCCGGGACCGCCGCCGCCCACGTCGCCCGCTGAGGGCGGGAGGTGGGCGGCGGCCCGCCGCAGCGCCATCGGCTCATTCCCGGGGCGGCCCTTGGGGCGGCGGGAGGTGGTCGTCGGGGCCGGCGGGGTTCTGCTCGGCGCGCAGGGACTCGAGCTGGGCCTCCATCCCCCGCACCGCCTCCAGCGCCTGGCGAGCGGCGCGCTGCAGCCGCACCAGGAAGGGCAGCAGCACGGCGGCGGCGCCGACGACCACGACGAGGAAGATCAGCGGCACAGGGTCCACGCCCAGGACCGTACCCGTCGGGCGTACGGCGAGCCGTCACAAGTCTCCGGGGTCCTGGCCGTCGCCCGCCCGCCGGTACCATCGCCGGTGGTGTCGCGTGTCGAGCGTCTGCTCAACCTCACGGCCGCCCTGCTCACCGCCACTCGTCCACTCACCCGGGCGGAGATCCGCGAGCGGGTCCCTGGCTATCCCCCCGGTGACGACGACCGGGGCTCGTTCCGCCGGGCCTTCGAGCGGGACAAGGACGCCTTGCGGGAGATGGGCATCCCCCTGGTCCTGCGGGAGGTCCCCGGCACCGATCCCGCGGTCGAGGGCTACTTGATCCCCCGTGACCAGTACGCCCTGCGCGACCCCGGGCTCCAGCCCGACGAGCTGGCCGCCATCCACCTGGCTGCCGCAACCGTGCAGCTCGACGGCCTGCGTGGGACCGAGGCCATCTGGAAGTTGGGTGGAGTGCCGGCGGGGGGCGACGCGGCCGACACCCTCGCCGCCGTGCCGACCATCCCGCAGCTCGTTCCCCTGTTCACCGCCGTGTCGGAGCGCCGGCCGGTGACCTTCGGCTACCGCGGTGAGCAGCGCACCGTCGATCCCCACCGTCTGTCCTTCACCCGGGGCCGCTGGTACCTCGACGGCGAGGACCACGCGAGAGGCGCCTCGCGGCAGTTCCGCCTCGACCGCGTCGAGGGCGAGGTCACGCTGGGCGAGCCGGGCGGCTTCGAGCGGCCCCGCTCCCTCGACCCCGGTGGTGGCCGGCCCTGGGAGATGGGCGACGAGGAGCCGCTCGACGCCAGGGTCCGGGTCGATGCCGACCTGGCGGGGTGGGCGGTCGACCACCTGGGAGGCGACGCTGTGGTGGCCGAGGATGCCCACGGGGTCGAGGTCGCCCTCAGGGTCACCAACCGTGACGCCTTCCGGTCGTTCGTCCTGGGCTTCCTCGACCACGCCGAGGTGCTGGGGCCACCGGAGCTGCGGGCCGACATGGTGGCCTGGTTGCGGGAGCTGGCAGGGGAGCGTGCCTGATGGCCCGCCGCAGCGCCGACGCCAGGCTGCGCCGGCTGCTCGCCCTGGTGCCGTGGGTGGTGGCTCGCGACGGGCCGACCCTCGACGAGGTGTGCTCGCGGTTCGGGCTGAGCCAGGACGAGCTGGTGGCCGAGCTCGACCTGCTCTTCCTCTGCGGCGTGCACCCCTTCACGCCGGATTCGCTCATCGACGTGCTGGTGGCGGACGGGCGGGTGTGGATCCGGTACGCGGACTACCTCGAGCGCCCGCTGCGCCTGACGCCCGAGGAGGGGCTGGCACTGGTGGCCGCGGGGACGGCGTTGCTCGCCGTCCCCGGCTCCGATGCCGAGGGGCCACTGGCCCGGGGCCTGGCCAAGCTGGCGGGCGTGCTCGGCGTCGACCCCGGCGAGGCGTTGGACGTCGACCTGGGGTCCGCTCCCGAGGCGGTGCTGGAGGCACTCCGCACGGCGATCTGGGCCCGGCGCCAGGTCGAGATCGACTACTACGCCTACGGCCGGGACGAGCGCACCCGCCGGGTGATCGACCCCCATGCCGTGTTCGCCGCCGAGGGAGAGTGGTACCTCAGCGCCTACTGCCACCTCGCCCGGGCGCCACGGCGCTTCCGGGTCGACCGTGTCCGCTCCATCGCCGTGCTCGACCGTGCGTTCGACCGCCGCCACGAGGTCGAGCCCCGCACGGTGTTCGAGCCCGCCCCGGGTGACCCGCGGGTGGTGCTCGAGCTCGAGCCACGGGCCCGCTGGGTGTGTGAGCGGTACCCGGTGGAGGAGTGCGTCGAGCTCGACGGCGGGCGTGTCCGGGTGACCCTGGCCATCAGCGAGCGGGCGTGGCTGGAGCGGCTGGTGCTGAGGCTGGGCCCGGCGGCGACGATCGTGCAGGGAGATGACGGAGTCGGGCCTGCCGCCGCCGCCCGTGTCCTGGACCGCTATCGGCGAGGACGAGCCGTTAGCCTCGGTCTGGAGTGAGCGATCCCCCCGCCGCCCCCGAGCTCACCCCCGGTACCCCGGAGGTCGACAACGCCGCTCCCGTGGTGACCCCCGAGGAGCGGGCTCGTGATGCTCGCCCGCCCGAGGCGGGGATGACCGGTCCCGACGGCGATGCGACCGGGGACCGACCGGCCGCAGGCGAACCGGCCGCAGAAGAACCGGAGCCCGTGCCGGGCGAAGACGGCCCCGGGACGCCGGATCTCGCCGCCACGGGCTCCACGGCCAGTGGCGAGCGCAGCGCCGGGGCCAGCGTGGCCCGCAACGTCGTCGAGTGGCTCACCATCCTCGGCGGTGCCCTGGTGGTGGCCCTGGTGGTCACCCGGTTCCTGGTCCAGGCCTTCTTCATCCCGTCGCTGTCGATGTTCCCGGCACTCGACGAGGACGACCGGGTGCTCGTGAACAAGCTGAGCTACCGCCTCCACGACATCCATCGGGGGGACCTGATCGTCTTCCAACGCCCCTCCGACGACGGCCCCGGCCAGGTGAAGGACCTCATCAAGCGGGTCGTGGCCCTGGGAGGAGAGCGGATCGAAGCCCGGGACGGACGGGTGCTGATCAACGGCAAGCCCCTGCCCGAGCCGTACCTGCCGGCCGGCGTGCAGACCACCAACCTGGAACCGCTGGTCGTGCCCGACGGCCACGTCTTCGTCATGGGTGACAACCGGGGTGATTCCCGCGACAGCCGGTTCTTCGGCCCCCTCCCGGAGGACCTGGTGATCGGCCGGGCCTTCGTCAAGGTCTGGCCGCTCGACGACCTCGAGCTCCTCTAGGGACCTCGAGGTCATTCCCGAGGCGTCGAGTCCGGGTGGCCGCCGAGCGCTTCCACCATGCGGTCGACCTGATCGCTGTAGACGCCGTCGACGCCCATGGCCAGGAGGGCGTCGAGTTGACGCCGGTGCTGGGCTCCCGAGGCGAAGGCCAGACGGCCGAAGCGGTGGAACAGCGTCGTCAGACCCGGGCTCCAGTCGCGCTCGGGGAGCTTGACGGCGTCGACGCCGGCGGCGGCCAGGGCCGAAGCCCGCCGCTCGGGGCCTTCGGCGATGCGGCGCATCCTCGTCGAGTCGACGACATGGACCTCCGTCGACAGCTTCCGCCACGACGCTGCCCGCTGCCAGTCGGATGAGCACAGCCACAGCCGACCCGGCGCCTCGGTCCCGGCCTGCCGGGCGACAGCGACGACCACGGGCGGAACCGCGTCGTCGTGCACGTCGAGCGAGAGCTCGAAGGCAGTGCCGCAGGCGTCGTAGACCTCGGCGAGGGAGGGGATCGACGGCGGCAGCCGAGACCGGGGCACCTCGCTCAGCGGGCGCCGGCGGATGCCGGAGCGAACGACGGGCTCGTGGTGCAGCACCGGCTCGCCGTCGGCGCACAGCCACACGTCACTCTCCAGACCGGGGGCGCCAAGATCGAGGGCCCGACCGAACGCCTCGAGGGTGGTGCTCTCTGCCGCCACCGCCCGGCCGCCTCGGCGAGCGAAGCCCAGCGGTGGCTCGAGCAGCGACGGATAGCGGGGAGGCACCCCGCCATCCTGCCCGACGCGCTCAAGACCGGGCGCCGGACCGTCGATGGAAAGGGAACACGCCCGGTTCCCCCCGCCGGGCGTCCGACTCGGAGGAGGACGGCCATGGCGAAGGTCCGGGCGAGCTGCCCCGACTGCGGCGACGTGGAACTGGTCACCGACCAGGTTCAGGTTCGGGTCTGCGTCGACGACGGCGCCGGTTCGTACGCCTTCCGATGCCCCACCTGCCGGGTGGCGGCGGCCAAGCCGGCCGACGCCCGGGTCGTGCACCTGTTGGTGTCCTGGGGCGCGCCACTCACCATGTGGCGGCTGCCGGCGGAGCTCGATGAGGCCCGCCACGGACCGCCGCTGACCCACGACGACCTCCTGAGCTTCCACCGGGAACTGGCCGACGACCGGTCACTTCCCCGTTCGTCCCGCATCGACGACTGACGGCGACCGCAAGAGATCGGCGGCTCGCCGGGCCGCCGGTAGCATTTGGCTCGTGTTCAACGTCGGGACGGCCGAGCTGCTGGTCATCCTGCTCGTTGCCCTGCTGGTCCTGGGCCCCAACAAGCTGCCTGATGCCGCCCGCCAAGTCGGCAGGGCGCTCGGCGAGCTGCGCCGCCTGAGCTCCGGGTTCCAGGCCGAGATGCGCGATGCCCTGCGCGAACCGGTGGAAGGCAAGCCCGCTGCCCCCACCTCCACCACGCCGGTCAAGGACGACGGCGAGGGCGCCCTGTCCTCGCCCAAGGCACCCGATGCCGGTGCCGACACCTCGACCACGCTGGCTTCGGTGACCGACGGCGCCGGCACCACCGAGGACGATGACGAGCACATGCCGACGCCGACGCCGACGCCGACGCCGACGCCCGCACCGGCGCCGGCAACCCAGACCGAGCATGGCGACGAGCCCCTTGGCAGTGACGGCGGGACCGCCGCTGCGCCCACCGGCCGTGGCGGCACGGCGGCCTCCCCGCCTGCCTCCGATGCTGGCGCACACGGCAGCACTCCCGCCTGATGGCCCTGCGCTCACGGCCCACCGAGGAGCCGCTCGGCTCCTCGCCGCAGCCGTCCGCCGACGACAGCATGACGCTCGTCGAGCACCTGAACGAGCTTCGCAGCCGGTTGGTCAAGGCGATCATCGCCTTGGTCGTCGGCGGCGTGGTGGGGTTCCTGCTCTACGAACCCGTGCTCGAGATCCTCCAGGCGCCCTACTGCGCGATCTCCGAGGAGTGTGACTTCATCGTCACCGACCCGCTGGAGAGCTTCTCCATCCGGCTGAAGGTGTCGGCCTACGTCGGCCTGCTCCTCGCCTCACCGGTGGTGCTGTGGCAGCTGTGGCGGTTCATCACCCCGGGGCTGTACGACAACGAGAAGCGCTACGCCATCCCGTTCGTGTTCAGCTCGGTGGTCCTCTTCCTGCTCGGTGCCGGTCTGGCCCTGTGGACCTTCCCGAACGCCTTGGAGTTCCTCGTCCAGATCGGCGGCGAGAGCCTGCAGCCCCTGTACACGCCGAACAAGTATCTGAGCCTGGTGATCTTCATGATGCTGGCCTTCGGCGTCGGCTTCGAGTTCCCCATCGTCCTGGTCTTCCTCCAGATGGCCGGCGTGCTGACGTGGCAACGACTGGCGTCGTGGCGCCGGTGGGCCGTGGTTGGCATCTTCGCCATGGTGGCGGTGGTCACGCCGTCGGGCGACCCCTTCACACTGTTCGCCCTGGCACTGCCCATGTACTTGTTCTACGAGTCGTCCATCCTGGTGGGCCGCTTCCTGCTCAAGCGCGGGGCGTGACAGCCACCGGTTGCACCGGTTCTTCGCCGGCCGCCGGCGCCACGGGACCGGCCGCCCCCACCCACCCGACCGGCTACGACTTCGAGCTCGACGACTTCCAGCGGCGGGCCATCGCCGCCATCGACGAAGGGCAATCGGTGCTGGTCGCCGCACCGACTGGCTCGGGGAAGACGGTGGTGGCCGAGCACGCGGTGGCCGACGCCCTGGCCCGAGGGGCCAAGGCCTTCTACACCACGCCCATCAAGGCCCTGTCCAACCAGAAGTACGCCGATTTCTGCCGTCGCTACGGCTCTGAGCGGGTCGGGCTGCTCACCGGTGACACCAACCGCAACGGTGAGGCACCGGTCGTGGTCATGACCACCGAGGTCTTGCGCAACATGATCTACGCCGCCTCCCCCACGCTGGACGGGCTGCGGTACGTGGTGTTGGACGAGGTGCACTACCTCCAGAACGCCTACCGAGGCCCGGTGTGGGAGGAGGTCATCATCCACCTGGCGCCCGAGGTGCGCCTGGTGTGCCTGTCGGCCACCGTCTCGAACGCCGAGGAGCTGAGCCACTGGATCACCACCGTCCGGGGGCCGACCGCCGCGGTCATCGAGGAGCGCCGCCCGGTGGTGCTCCACAACCTCTATCTCGTCGGGGACCGGACCTCGCAGCGCCTCCACCTGCTGCCCACGCTGGTGGACGGGCGGCCCAACCCGGAGGCCGCCCGGCTCGACTGCGGCGCCGGCCGAGCGCCGGGTGCACGCCACGAGAGCCGCCGGCCAGGCCGCCGGCTCTTCACCCCCAAGCGCTACGAGGTGGTCGAGCGGCTGGAGGACGAGGGGATGCTGCCCGCCATCTCGTTCATCTTCAGCCGGGTGGGCTGTGACCAGGCGGTGCGCCAGTGCCTCGATGCCGGCCTGCGCCTGACCACCTCGGAGGAGCGGAACCGCATCCGCTCCATCTGCGAGGAGCGCACGGCCGGGCTGTCCGACGACGATCTCGGTGTCCTGGGATGGCCGGCGTGGATGGCGGGCATGGAGGCGGGGCTGGCCTCCCACCACGCCGGCATGGTGCCGCCGTTCAAGGAAGCGGTCGAGGCCTGCTTCGCCGCCGGCCTGGTCAAGGTGGTGTTCGCCACCGAGACGCTGGCCCTGGGCATCAACATGCCGGCACGGGCGGTGGTCATCGAGAAGCTGAGCAAGTTCGGCGGCGAGCGCCACCAGATGCTCACCCCCGGTGAGTACACCCAGCTCACCGGGCGGGCGGGGCGGCGGGGGATCGACGAGGTGGGCTACGCGGTCGTGCTGTGGTCGCCCTTCGTGTCCTTCGACCAGGTGGCAGCGCTGGTGTCGACCCGCACCTTCGCCATCTCGTCATCGTTCCGGCCGACGTACAACATGGCCGCCAACCTGGTGCACCGGTACTCGGCTGGTGAAGCACACCACCTCTTGAACCTGTCCTTCGCCCAATACCAGGCCGACCAGGAGGTGGTCGCCATGGAGACGCGGCTCGAGCGGGCGGAACGCCGGCTGGCGGCCTCGCGGGCCGAGCTGGCCTGTGACCAGGGCGACGTCACCGAGCTGCTCGAGCTCCAGCGGCGCCTGGACCAACGCCGGACCGAGCGGCCGGTCCGCCGGCACGACCTGGAGGAGGCCCTGGCCCACCTGCGACCCGGTGACGTGGTGCGCGTCCCCGGCGGCAAGTCGGCCGGACCGGCCGTGGTGCTGTCGGCCACGACCCGTCGTGGCGGCATCCAGTTGCGGGTGCTGACACCGAAGCGCCGGCGGCTCACCCTGGACAGCAGCGACTTCGACGAGCCCCCCGACCGCCTCGGCCGGGTGGAGCTCCCGCGGCCCTACCAGCCCAACAGCAACGGGTTCCAACGCCAGGTGGCGACCAGCCTCTCGCGGGCCCGCCTGGCCAACCCCCGCCGCCGGGAGCGGCACCGTGACCCGGAGGTCGACGAGATGGCCCTCGCCGTCGACCGCCATCCCGCTGCCGCCTGCACCGACCTGTCCCGCCACCGGCGGGCGTGGGGCCAGGTCGAGCGACTGGAGCGGGAGGTCGCCCGGATCAAGCGCCAGGTCAAGGGCCGCACCGCCACGCTCGCCCGGCAGTTCGACCGGGTCCTGTCGGTCCTGGAGGACGCCGGCTACGTCGACGGGTGGTCGTTGACCGAGCGAGGGGCGCGCCTCGGGCGGATCTACCACGAGTGCGATCTCCTCATCGCCGAGTCCCTCCACGAAGGCGTCTTCGACGGGTTGTCGCCTGGCGCCCTGGCGGGGGTGGCGTCGGTCTTCACCTTCGAGGCGCGGGGGCGGGCGGAGCCACCGGCTCCCGACATCCCCTCCACCGACGTTCGACGCCGGTGGGGGACGATCCAGCGCCTCTCGGCCCGCCTGGCCGCGGCCGAGGACCGTGCCGGTCTGCCCCCCACCCGCGAGCCCGACCCCGGCTTCATGGGCCTGGCCGCGGCGTGGGCCGCTGGTGATCCCCTCGACGACGTCCTCGAGGCGGAGGAGCTCTCGGGCGGCGACTTCGTCCGCAACGTCAAGCAGCTCATCGACCTGCTCCGCCAGCTCGGCGAGGTGGCCCCGCTGCCGGCCACCGCCACCGCCGCCCGATCCGCGGCCGATTCATTGTTCCGAGGCGTCGTCGAGGCGTCGTCGAGGGTCACCGCCGCCGACGTACCGGCCGAGCAGGCCCTGCCGCCGTCGAGGTGACGGTCCGCAAGGGCGAGGCCTGGGGCGCCCCGGGAGCCCTGCCGGACCACGGGGTGGTGGTGCGCACGGACGCCGAGGCCCGTGCCGTGGTGAGCGCCGCCCGGCGGGTGGACGAGCCGGTGCCGCCCCTGGGTCTCCTGGGCGGCGACCTGTGCCGGACGCTGGGTGGACGGGGGGACGAGGGCCGCCTGCGGTCGGGAGCGGCGGTGGTCGTGCAGTGCGATCTGGGCTCGGTGCTGGTCGACGGGCGGTTGCACTGGTTCGTGGCCCATCTCGTCGCCCGCCGCCGGTGGTGGTGGGGGCGGGCTTTCGCCGCCATGAACGCGGCGTGGCTGGGGGAGTGGAACCTCGGCCCCCGAGCGCACCCGGGTGACGGCTTGCTCGACACCTACGACGGGCGCCTGCCGGTCCGCCAGCTCCTCGTCGCCCGCTCCCGCGTGCCCCAGGGTGCTCACCTTCCCCACCCCGCCATCTGCGAGCGGCGGACTCGCGCCCTGCAGGTCGACCTGGGGCGCGACCTTCCCATCCGCCTCGACGGCGAGGTGGTCACCCTCGGCCGCCGGCTCTCGTTGCGGACCGAGCCGGACGCCCTCACCGTGGTGGTGTAGGGGCCAGCGTCGGAAGGCGGCGACGTAGGGTGATGCGATGGATGTGGCTCGGCTGAAGCAGCGCGTGTGCGCCCGCGTCGACGAGCTGGCGCCGGCGCTCATCGCCACGTCCCACGAGATCCACGCCCACCCCGAGCTGTGCTACGAGGAGCACTTCGCCCACGACCTGCTCACCGCGCTGCTCGAGCGGGAGGGTGCCGAGGTGGCCCCCGGCGCCTACGGCCTGGCCACCGCGTTCGACGCCCGGGCCGGAGGCGAGGGCCCCACGGTGGTCGTGTGTTGCGAGTACGACGCCCTGCCCGGCATCGGCCACGCCTGCGGGCACAACGTCATCGCCGCCGCCACGGCGGGCGCCGGCCTGGCCGCCGCCGCCGTCGCCGAGGAGGCGGGTGGCCGGGTCCGGGTGCTCGGTACCCCGGCCGAGGAGGGCGGGGCGGGCAAGGTCGAGCTCGCCAACCGGGGGGCACTCGACGGCGTGGACGCCGCCATGATGGTCCATCCCGCCGGCGCCGACCTGGCCACCATGGACTCCCTGGCCGCCGCCATGCTCGAGGTTGAGTACTTCGGCGAGGCCGCCCACGCCGCCGCCGCCCCGCAGCGGGGTCGCAACGCCCTCGACGCCGCCGTCCTCGGGTACATGAACGTCGCCGCCCTGCGCCAGCACATCGCCGACACCGACCGGGTGCACGGCGTGTTCACCAAGGGTGGCGACAAGGCCAACATCGTTCCCGACCACACCGCCATGGGCTGGATGGTCCGCTCCGCCCGGGCGCCCTCGCTCGACCCGCTCAAGGCCCGGGTCCTCGCCTGCTTCGACGCCGGGGCGCTGGCCACGGGCTGCTCGGTGCGGCACCGCTTCGTGAGCCACGACTACGCCGAGATGGTCGACAACCCCGTGCTGATCGACCTCTACGCCGCCAACTCCGCGAACCTGGGGCGACCACTGTCGCGCGTGCCCGGTCCGGCCGATCGGGTGGTGGGCAGCACCGACATGGGCAACGTGAGCTACCTGGTGCCGTCCATCCACCCCATGATCAAGGTCAGCCCCTCGGGGATCTCCATCCACTCCGCCGAGTTCGCCCGCCACGCCGGCTCCCCGGCCGGCGACCAGGCCGTCATCGACGGGGCCAAGGCCCTGGCCATGACCATCACCGACCTGTGGGTCGTCGAGGGCGCGCTCGACCGGGTCAAGGCGGCGTTCGCCCCGCCCGCTTCGTCATTGCGCCGGCGATAACCCGCCGACGCCCGTTGGCACGGAGCCGCGTTGCGCTGCGTTTGCTGCTCCGCCTGGCGGCTGGGCAGCCGCCCCGGCCCGCTGCTGCCGCCGCCGGCGGACGACCAGGGCCACGACGGTACCGAAGGCCAGGTGGTCGGCGACCTGCGCACTGGTGGGCAGGGCGGCGATGGCGGGGTAGTGGCGTCCCACCACGCCCAGGCCCAGCCCGGCGATCAGCAGCCCGGCGGCGGCGCCGGCGGGGACCGTGTGGCGCTCGGGCAGGGTGAGGGCCAGCGCCGCCGCCCAGCCCAGGGACACCCCGGTGTGGGCGATCGCCGCACCCGTCAGCAGCACCGGCGAGCGGCTCCCGGCCGGCGCCACCAGCGTCCCCGCCGCTCGGGCCGCAGCCAGGACGTCTCTGCCGGTGGCGAGGGCGTGGAGCGTCGAGGGCAGCCCGCTGGAGGCCCATGCCACGGCGCCGGCCACTACCCCGTCGCCCATGGCCGCCGCGGTACAGGGGCTCACCGCGGGCCCGAGAGGTCGACGGCGACGGCGAGGGCGGTACGTCCCCAGGCCTCCAGGTCGTTGCTGCCGGGGGCCTGATAGCGGGCCAACAGCAGTTGGCGGGCGCGGGCGTCCTCGTCGGAGCCAGCGGGCACGACGCGGCCTCGTCCCGAGAGGTCCGCCTCGCCCACCCGCACCCGCACCGCCGGGCTGGCGACCAGGTTGCGCACCCAGTCGGCTCGGTGGCGACCTCCTGCCAGGAGGTACAGCGTCGGGCCGGAGGGAGCGAACCAGATCTCGATGGTGTGAGGCGTCCCGCTGCGACGGCCGACCGTGGTCAGGTAGCAGAACGGCGGGTCATCCTTCACGTTCCCCGGCCTGCTCTCCGTAGCGGGCC
Organism: Acidimicrobiales bacterium; assembly: GCA_035942035.1. GTDB lineage: Bacteria > Actinomycetota > Acidimicrobiia > Acidimicrobiales > CADCSY01 > JAHWJR01. The sequence continues at coordinate 12,072 of DASZDK010000052.1, read as the reverse complement.
TCGAGGTCGTAGTGCGCCTCGAGGTCGACGATGTTCCCGAATTCCTCGAAGCCCGTCACCAGCTCCAGGTGGTCCCGCAGCGACCCTTCCTGGTGGAGCACCCGGTAGGCGTCGACCAGCGCCCGGGTGGCGGCGAAGAGCCCGGTCAGGGGGGAGACCACCAGGTCGTAGCCGAGGTCGTGGAGCTCGGCGGGGGTGAGCAGCGGGGTGCGGCCCGCCTCAATCATGTTGGCGACCCGGATCACGCCGGGGACGGCGGTGGCCACCGCCTCGAGCTCGGCCACCGACTCCGGTGCCTCGACGAACACGGCGTCCACGCCCAGGTCGGCGGCCATCCGGGCCCGCGCGCACGCCTCGTCGAGGCTCACCGCCGCCCGGGCGTCGGTGCGGGCCACCACGAACAGCTGGTCCCGTTGATCCAGCGCGGCACGGAGCTTGGCCAACCAGTCCTCGACGGGGACCACCCGCTTGCCCCGGAGGTGCCCGCAGCGCTTGGGCCACACCTGGTCCTCCAGGAAGATCCCGGCCGCTCCCGCCGACTCGAACTGCTCGACGGTGCGGCGGGTGTTGAGGGCGTTGCCGTGGCCGGTGTCGCCGTCCACGACCACGGCCACCTCGGGCGCCGCCCGGCACACCCGGCGAGCGACCTCGGCCATCTCGCTGGCGGTGAGGTATCCGAAGTCGGGGAGCCCGAGCAACGTGCCGGCGGTGGCGTAGCCGGAGACGAACACGGTCGTGAACCTGGCCTGCGCCGCCACCCGGGCCGACAGCGCGTCCCACACGCCGGGCATGAGCACCGTCCCCTCGGCCAGCTGCCGGCGCAGGTCGTCCCCGTGCATGGGCGGCCAGCGTAGGCTCGGGCCCCGGCCCGGGCTGGCCGAGCGGCTCCTCCTGCTGGTTGCATAATCATGCGGGCGTGCGTATGCTCGTTCGGTGCGGCGCATCGCCATCCTCGGGGCTTCCGGCTACGCCGGCGCGGAGCTGTTCCGCTTGTGCCTGGCCCACCCCGAGCTCGACGTCGCCTGGGTGGCGGCCGACACCTCGGCCGGAACCCTGGTGCGGGAGCTGTACCCGCACCTGGCGGCCGTCGCCGGTGATCTGACGTTCATCCGCTACGACCCCGACCTGGCCGAGGGCCTCGACGCCGTGTTCCTGGCCCTGCCCCACGGCGCCAGCGGCTCGGTGGTGCCCGACCTGGTGAAGCGGGCGGGTGTGGTGGTCGATCTCTCCGCCGACTTCCGGCTCAAGGACGCCTCGCTGTACGACCAGTGGTACGGGGCGCCCCATCCCGCCCCGGACCTGCTGGCCGACTTCGCCTACGGGCTTCCCGAGCTGTTCCGGCCGACGCTTGCCGGCGCCACCGCCATCGCCGTCCCAGGGTGCTACCCGACGGCCGCCGCGCTGGCGCTGACCCCGGTCCTGCGGGCGGGCCTGGTCGAGCCCACCGGGGTCATCGTCGACGCCGCCACCGGCGTGTCCGGTGCCGGGCGGCCGGCCAAGGCCACCACCACCTTCTGCACCGTCGACGAGGACTTCCGGGCCTACGGCCTGATCGGGCACCGCCACACCCCCGAGATCGAGCAGGCCACCGGCGCCTCGGTGCTGTTCACCCCGCACCTGGCGCCCATGAGCCGGGGCATCCTCGCCACCTGCTACGCCCGGCCGGTGCCGGGGGCCTCGGGCGAGGCCGTGATCGAGACGCTGGCCGAGGCCTACCGGGACGAGCCCTTCGTGGTCGTGGGCCCCGACTCGCCGTCGACCAAGGCCACCGCCGGGTCCAACTGCGCCCACCTCACCGCCCGCCACGATCCCCGCACCGGCTGGGTGATGGTGCTGTGCGCCCTCGACAACCTGGTCAAGGGGGCGGCCGGCCAGGCCGTCCAGTGCGCCAACCTGGCGCTCGGCCTGGACGAGACCACGGGGCTGCCGCTCGCCGGGATCTCGCCGTGAGCGTCACCGCCGCCCGGGGGTTCGAGGCTGCCGGTGTCGCCTGCGGGATCAAGGACGACGGCCGGGCCGACCTCGCCCTGGTGGCCACCGCCGACCGCCGGCCGGTCGCCGCTGCCGGCGTGTTCACCGTCAACCTGGCGACCGCCCCTCCGGTGGTGGTGTCCCGCTCGCACCTGCGGGCCACTGGGGGAAAGGCGGCGGCGGTGGTGCTCAACAGCGCCAACGCCAACGCCGCCACGGGCGACCCCGGCCGGGCGGATGCGGAGGAGACGTGCGCCCTTGCCGCCGACCGGTTGGGGTGCCGGGCCGAGGAGGTGCTGGTGTGCTCGACCGGCCTCATCGGCATCCCCCTGCCCATGGCGGCCATCCGCGCCGGCGTCCCCACGGTGACGGGCGCGCTGTCCGCCGGCGGAGCGGCCGACGCCGCCCGGGCCATCCTGACCACCGACACCACCGCCAAGGAGGTCGCCGTCTACGGCGCCGGCTTCACGGTGGGGGGCATGGCCAAGGGCGCGGCCATGCTCGCCCCCCACATGGCCACGATGCTGGCCGTGCTCACCACCGACGCCGCCGCCTCGCCGGCCGAGCTGGGCGCCGCCCTGCACGCCGGCGTGGCCGAGTCGTTCAACGCCCTGTCCGTCGACGGGTGCTGCTCCACCAACGACACCGTGCTTCTGCTCGCCAGCGGTCTCGCCGGTCCCGCGGGCCAGGCGGACCTCACCGCCGCCGTGGTGGAGGGCTGCGCCGACCTCGCCGGCCAGATGGCCGCCGACGCCGAGGGCGCGACCAAGGTGGTGCGGGTGGTGGTCACCGGTGCCGCCTCGCCCGACGACGCTTCGCGGGTGGCGCGGCGGATCGCCGACAGCCAGCTGTGCAAGTGCTCGTGGTACGGCGCCGACCCGTACTGGGGGCGCGTGGTCAGCGAGGCGGGCAGCGCGGGCGCGGCGTTCGACCCCGACCGCGTCTCGGTCGCCTACGGCGGCGTCACCGTCTGCGCCGGCGGCGTGGCCGCGCCCCACGACGCCACCGCCCTGGCCGAGATCATGGGACATCGCAACCTCGAGATCAGCGTCTGCCTGGGCCTGGGGCAGGGCAGCGGGTGGATCGTCACCAACGACCTGACCCACGGTTACGTCGACGAGAACATGCGGACCTCGTGATGGAGCCTGTCGACGGGCTGGCGGGGCTGAGCGCCGCCGACAAGACCGAGATCCTGGTCGAGGCCCTGCCCTACATCCGCCGCTTCCGCAACACCGTCGCCGTGGTCAAGTACGGCGGCAACGCCATGACTGCATCGGTGGGGCAGGGCCACGCCGACGGCGACGGCCTGGCCCTGTTCGCCGAGGACATCGCCCTGCTGCGGTCCGTCGGCATGGGGATGGTGGTGGTCCACGGCGGCGGCCCTCAGATCGGCGACCTCATGGCCCGCCTCGGCAAGGTGCCCAAGTTCGTCGACGGGCTGCGGGTGACCGACGCCGAGACCCTCGACATCGCCCGCATGGTGCTGGTGGGCAAGGTGAACCGCGACATCGTCTCCGCGCTCAACCTGCACGGCACGCCGGCGGTGGGGGTGTCAGGTGAGGACGCCGGCCTGCTCCGGGCCCGTGCCCGCTCGGCCGAGTTGGGATTCGTGGGCGACATCCACGAGGTGCGGCCCGCCATCCTCGAGCGCCTGCTCAACGAGGAGATCGTCCCCGTGGTGGCGACCATCGGCGCCGACGACTCCGGGCAGGCCTTCAACATCAACGCCGACACCGCCGCCGGCGCCATCGCCACCGCCCTCGGGGCCGAGAAGCTCGTCTACCTGACCGACGTCGAGGGGCTGTGGGGGCGGGCCGGCGACCCCGGCAGCGTGCTGTCGACGGCGTCGGTCGAGCAGGCCGAGGCCATGATCGAGGCCGGCACCGTCACCGCCGGCATGGTGCCCAAGATCGACTCGTGCGTCCGGGCCGTCCGGGCCGGCGTGGGCCACGCCCACATCCTCGACGGCCGCGTTCCCCACGTCCTGCTGCTGGAGATCTTCACCAACTCCGGCATCGGCACCATGATCTCGGCATGAGCGACGGACCGGGTTCCCCGCTCATGCCCACCTACCCGCCGCCGCCGGTGACGTTCGTGCGGGGCCGGGGCACCGAGCTGTGGGACGGCGAGGGTCGCCGCTACCTCGACTTCCTCTCCGGCCTCGGCGTCACCGCCCTCGGCCACGCCCACCCGGCGGTGGCCGACGCCGTGGCCGCCCAGGCCCGGACCCTCGTCCACGTGTCCAACCTCTTCGGCACCGAGGTGGGGCCCGAGGTGGCCCGCACCCTCGACCGGCTGCTCGGCGGCGGTGGCCAGGTGTTCTTCTCCAACTCCGGCGCGGAGGCCAACGAGTGCGCCCTCAAGCTCGCCCGCAAGTGGGGAGGCCGTGGCCGCCACACGGTCGTGAGCGCCTACGGGTCGTTCCACGGCCGCACGCTCGCCACCCTGCACGCCACCGGCCAGCCGGCCAAGCACGAGGCCTTCCAGCCGCTGCCCGAGGGGTTCCGCCACGTCGCCTGGTGCGACCTCGACGCCCTCGAGGCGGCCATCGACCCGGGCGTGGCCGCCGTGCTGCTCGAGCCGGTGCAGGGGGAGGGCGGCGTGCAGCCCGCCACCGCCGAGTACTTCCAGGGCGTGCGCCGGCTCTGTGACGAGCGCGGGCTGCTGATGATGGTCGACGAGGTCCAGACCGGGCTGGGGCGCACGGGCCGGTGGTTCGCCTTCGAGCACTTCGACGTCCGTCCCGACGTGGTGACCCTGGCCAAGGCCCTCGGCAACGGCGTGCCCATCGGTGCCTGCTGGGCGCGCGCCGAGGTGGCCGCCGCCTTCCGCCCGGGCGACCACGGCAGCACCTTCGGGGGCCAGCCACTGGCGGCCTCGGCGGCGCGGGCGGTGCTGGCCACCATGGAGGCCGAGGGCGTCCCCCGCCGGGCGGCGGCGACCGGCGCCCGGCTGGCCGAGGCGCTCGGCCAGGTGCCCGGGGTCCGCCTCGTGCGGGGCCTGGGGCTGCTGCTGGCGGCGGAGCTGGTCGAGCGCCCGGCCGCCGAGGTGACCGCCGGCGCCCTGGAGCGGGGGCTGGTGGTCAACGCGGTCACGTCCACCGCCGTGCGCCTGGCGCCGCCGCTGCTGGTCTCCGAGGCCGAGGTCGACGAGGCCGTCGGCATCCTGGCCGAGGTCCTGCGGTGAGGCTGCGACACCTGCTCGAGGTCGACGACCTGTCCCCGGCCGAGCTGGCGACGGTGCTCGAGCTGGCCGACGCGCCCCGGCCCGCCCCGGTCCTGCACGGCAAGGGCGCCGCTCTGCTGTTCGAGAAGCCGTCGGCCCGCACCCGCAACGCCACCGAGATGGCGGTGGTGCAGCTCGGCGGCCATCCCGTGTCCCTGCGGGGCGAGGAGGTCGGGATCGACGTCCGGGAGACGGCCGAGGACCTGGCCCGGACGCTGTCGTCGTACCACGCGCTCATCGGCGCCCGGGTGGCCGACCACGGCGTGCTCGAGCGCATGGCCGCCGCCGCCTCGGTCCCGGTGGTCAACCTGCTCAGCGATCGCGCCCACCCCACCCAGGCGCTGGCCGACGTGCTGACCCTGCGCCAGCACTTCGGTGACCTGGCCGGTCACCAGCTGGCCTGGGTGGGCGACGCCAACAACGTCTTCCGGTCCCTCTCGCTCGCCGCCACCATGGCCGGGATGAGCGTGCGGGCGGCGTGCCCGACGGGGTTCGGGCCCCAGCCCGACCACCTCGACCGGGTGCGGTCGCGGGGCGGGGAGGTCCTGGCCACGACCGATCCGGGGCAGGCGGTGCGTGGTGCCGACGTGGTGGTCACCGACGTGTGGGCCTCCATGGGCCAGGAAGAAGAGGCCGACGAGCGCCGGCGGGCCTTCGCCGGCTTCATGGTCGACGAGCACCTCATGGGACTGGCCGCGCCGGAGGCGGTGTTCCTCCACTGCCTGCCCGCCCATCGGGGCGAGGAGGTCTCCGCCGGCGTGGTCGACGGGCCCCGCAGCCTGGTCTGGCAGGAGGCGGCCAACCGGATGCATGCCGCCCGGGGCCTACTGGCCTTCGTGCTGGCGGATCCGCCGCTGGGCGGCTCCGTGGCCGAGGGTTCGCCTTGACCCCGGGGGCCGAGGGCCAGTTGGGCAAGCCCCAGCGCCAGCACCGGATCGCCGGGCTCCTCGGGGCCCATCCCGTCACCAGCCAGGCCCGCCTGGTCGAGCTGCTGGCCGCCGAGGGCGTCAGCGCCACCCAGGCGACGGTGTCGCGCGACCTCGACGAGCTGGGCGCGGTGAAGGTGCGGGTCCCGGGAGGCGAGACCGTGTACGCCATCCCCGAGCTCGCCTTCGAGCAGGTGGCGCCGGGCGACCACCTCCGGCGGGTGTTCTCCGACTGGGTGGTCCAGGTGGCGTGGTCGGCCAACCTCGTGGTCCTGCGCACGCCACCGGGCTCGGCCCACGTGGTGGGCTCGGCCCTCGACCGGGCCGGCCTGTCCGAGATCGTGGGCACGGTGGCCGGTGACGACACCGTCCTGGTGGTCGTGGCCGAGCGGGCCGGCGGTGCCGCGGTGGCCGATCGCCTCCGGGGCCTGGCCGGCCTCGACCACACGACAGAAGACGGCCCGGGCGGAGATGCCGGCGGGCCGCGGAACGAGGAGGGCTGATCATGGCGACACGAGCGGTGCTGGCCTACAGCGGGGGACTCGACACCTCCGTGGCGGTGCGGTGGATGATCGAGGAGATGGGCACCGAGGTGATCGCCGTGGCCGTCGACGTCGGTCAGGGTGGCGACTTCGAGATCATCCGGGAGCGGGCGCTGGCGGCGGGGGCGGTCGAAGCCGTGGTGGTCGACGCCCGTCGGGAGTTCGCCGAGGACTACGTCGCCCCTGCGCTGCGGGCCAACGCCCGCTACGAGGGCAAGTACCCGCTCGTGTCGTCCCTGTCCCGCCCGGTGATCGTCAAGCACCTGGTGGCTGCCGCACGTGAGCACCGGGCCGACGCAGTGGCCCACGGCTGCACCGGGAAGGGCAACGACCAGGTCCGCTTCGAGGTCTCCACCGCCGCCCTGGCGCCCGATCTCGACATCCTGGCGCCGGTCCGGGGTTGGGGCCTGACCCGGGAGGAGTCCATCGAGTACGCCGAGCGCCACGCCATCCCCGTGACCGTGACCAAGGCCAGCCCGTACTCCATCGACCAGAACCTGTGGGGCCGCACCATCGAGTGCGGTGTGCTCGAGGACCCGTGGCAGTCGCCACCGGAGGAGGTGTACGAGACGACCACGCCCACGGCCACCGGGTCCTGCGACCTGGTGATCGACTTCGAGCAGGGCGTGCCCGTGGCCCTGGACGGGCGCAGCCTGCCCCTTCACGAGCTGGTGGACGAGGTCACCCGGGTGGTGGGCTCGTACGGCTGGGGGCGCATCGACATGGTCGAGAACCGGCGGGTCGGCATCAAAAGCCGGGAGATCTACGAGTGCCCCGGCTCGCTCGCCCTGCTCATGGCGCATTCGGACCTGGAGGACCTGACCATGGAGCGCGACCTGGCCCACGAGAAGGCCCGCCTCGAGCCCCGCTACGCCGAGCTGGTCTACGACGGGTTGTGGTTCTCGCCGCTGAAGTCGGCCCTCGACGCCTTCGTGGAGGAGAGCCAGCGCCATGTCACCGGCCAGGTCCGGCTGCGCTGCGAGATGCCCGGCCGTTGCATCGTGGCCGGCCGGCGCAGCCCGGTGGGCCTCTACGACTACGACCTGGCCACCTACGAGGCCGCCGACAGCTTCCGCCACCAGGACGCCGAAGGGTTCGTCCGCCTCTGGGGGCTGGGGATCCGCACCTGGGCCGCCCGCCAGGGCAGGAAGGACGAGGGGGGCATGCCCCGGTGACCCTCTGGCAGGGGCGCTTCTCGGGAGGACCGGCTCCCGAGCTGCTCGACTTCACCGTGAGCCTGGCCGTCGACCGCCGGCTGGCAACCGACGACATCGCCGGCTCCCGGGCGCATGTCCGGGGTCTGGGCCGGGCGGGGGTGCTCGACGAGGGGGAGGTCGAGACCGTGCTCGCCGCCCTCGACGCGGTGGACGAGGAGCTGGCGTCGGGGAGCTTCGACTTCGCACCTGGGGACGAGGACATCCACACCGCCGTCGAGCGCCGGGTCACCGAGCTGGCCGGCCCCGCCGGCGCCAAGCTGCACACCGGGCGCAGCCGCAACGACCAGGTGGCCACCGACCTGCGCCTGTGGTGCAAGCGGGAGCTGGCGTCGGTTGCCGTGCTCGGCATCGAGCTCCAGCAGGTGCTGCTCGACCGGGCCCTGGCGGCCGGGGGTGCCTACCTGCCCGGCTACACCCACCTCCAGCGGGCCCAGCCAGTGCTCCTGGCTCACCACCTCCTGGCCCACGGATGGGCCCTGGCCCGCGACGTCGACCGGTTGCTCGCCACCCGAGCGCGCCTCGACGTGTCGCCGCTCGGCGCCGGCGCCCTGGCGGGTTCGTCGCTGCGCCTGGATGCCGACGCCGTGGCCGCCGACCTGGGCTTCGCCGGGCGCTTCGAGAACAGCCTCGACGCCGTCTCCGACCGCGACTTCGTGGCCGAGGCCCTGTTCGACCTCGCCCTGCTGGGCGTGCACCTGTCACGCATCGGCGAGGAGCTCGTGCTGTGGAACAGCGACGAGTTCGGCTTCCTCCTGCTCGACGACGCCTGGGCCACCGGCTCCTCGATGCTTCCCCAGAAGAAGAACCCCGACGTGGCCGAGCTGGCCCGGGGCAAGGCGGGCCGGCTGATCGGGCACCTCACCGGCATGCTCACGACGCTGAAGGGCCTGCCGCTGGCCTACAACCGCGACCTCCAGGAGGACAAGGAGCCGCTGTTCGACGCCGTCGACCAGGTCCGGGGGGCGCTGCTCGCCCTCGCGGGACTGCTGGCCAGCGCCACGTTCCGCACCGACCGCATGGCGGCAGCCGCCGACGGCCCGGCGGCGGCGGCCGTCGACCTGGCCGAGCACCTGGTGGCCAGGGGAATGCCGTTCCGCGACGCCCATGCCGTGGTCGGGCGGCTGGTTCGCCAGGCGGCGGCAGACGACGACGGTGGTGCCCTGGCTCGGCTGGTGGCGGCCGCTCCCGAGCTGGGGCCCGAGGCGGTCCGGTTGCTCGAGCCGGGCACGGCCGTGTCCCGCCGCACCACCGCCGGCGGCGCCGGCCCCGAGGCGGTGGCCGTGCAGCTGGAGCGCTTTCGTGCCCGCCTGTCGTCGGACCGGGAGCGCCTCGGTGCTGCCGCTTCCCCGTGAGTTCTACCGGCGCGACCCCAGGGAGGTGGCGCCGGACCTGCTGCACAAGGTGCTGGTCAGGGGGCCCTGCCGGGCGCTGATCGTGGAGACCGAGGCCTACTGCGGTCGGTTGGACCCGGCCTCCCACACCTACCGCGGTCGTACAGCGCGCAACGCCACCATGTTTGGCCCCCCGGGCCATCTTTACGTCTACTTCACCTACGGCATGCACTGGTGCGCCAACGCCGTGTGCGGGGACGAGGGAGAGGGGGTGGCGGTGCTGCTCCGGGCCCTGCGGCCACTGTCCGGACTCGAGGAGATGTGGGCCCGCCGCCCCGCCTGCCGCCGGGAGCGCGACCTGTGCCGGGGCCCGGCGCGGTTGTGCCAGGCCTACGGCATCGACGGCACCTCCGATGGCTCCGACCTGGTGGGTGGCGGAGGGGGCATCACCATCGTCGACCAGGGCGTGCCGCCGCCCGCCGGCGTGGTGGCCGCCACCCGGGTGGGCATCCGGGTGGCAGTGGACGAGCCCTGGCGCTGGTACGTCGAGGGTGACCCCCACGTCTCTGCTCCGTTGCGCCGGCGATAATCCGCCGGCGCCCGTTGCACGGAGCCGTGGTGGCTGCGTGTGCTGCTGCGCCTGGCGGACTCCGCAGCGTTGCACCGACGGTGATCCGCCGGCGAAGGGGGGCGTTCCCCATTGGACCAGCCAGGGCGCTGGGGGCGAGCATGGCCGCGTGTCGCGACCACCTTCTTCTGTCCTGGCCGACTTCGAGGCGCGGGGTCTCGTGTACGACACCACCGACCGCGCCGCGCTGGCCAGACGTCTGTCGTCCCCCGTCACCGTGTACCACGGCATCGACCCCACGGCCGACAGCCTGCACGTTGGCAACCTGGTGGGAGTGCTCGCCCTGCGCCGGTTCCAGGCTGCCGGACACCGCCCGGTCGCCCTTGCCGGTGGAGCCACGGGGATGATCGGTGATCCCGGCGGCCGCACCGGGGAGCGGGCACTCCTCGACCCGGCCACGCTGGCCGCCAACCTGCGGGGCATCGAGGCCCAACTGCGGCGCCTGCTGGCGTTCGAGGCCGACGGATACGGGGAGCTCGGCGACGCCACCGCCGGTCAGGCCGCCATCCTCGTCGACAACGCCTCGTGGACCGCCGGTCTGGGTCTGCTCGAGTTCCTCCGGGACGTGGGCAAGCACGCCACGGTCAACCAGATGATGGCCAAGGAGTCGGTACGGTCCCGCCTGGAGAGCACCGAGGGCATCTCCTTCACCGAGTTCAGCTACATGCTCATCCAGGCCCACGACTACCTGTGGCTCCATCAGCACGAGGGCTGCGACCTCCAAATTGGCGGATCGGACCAGTGGGGCAACATCACCGCCGGCATCGACTTGGTCCGCCGCCGCACCGGTGATGTGGTCCACGGCCTCACCTGGCCGTTGCTCACCCGGGCCGACGGCACCAAGTTCGGCAAGAGCGTCGAGGGAAACGTCTGGCTCGATCCCCGGCGCACGAGCCCGTACGCCTTCTACCAGCACTGGATGCAGGTCGACGACGCCGACGTCGAGCGATTCCTGCTGCAACTGACACTCCTCGAGGTCGACGAGGTGGCGCGGGTGACGGCGCTCCACGCCACCGCACCAGCTCGCCGAGAGGCCCAGCGGCGTCTCGCCTCGGAGGTCACCGCCCTGGTCCACGGGGAGGCCGAGACGTCGGCGGCCCAGGCCGCCTCCGACATCCTCTTCGGCGCCGGGCCCGAGGAGGTGCCCGAAGCGGCATACCGGACCCTCCAGCAGGAGGTCCCGTCCACGGTGGTGGACCCGGACCGCCTGGCCGAAGGCCTCGACCTCGTGGTCGTGCTGGCGGAGACCGGCCTCAGCAGCTCCCGCAGCGACGCCCGCCGCAGCGTCGGGCAGGGGGCGGTCTACGTCAACGACCAGCGGGTGGCCGTCGAGAGCCCGCTGCTGTCAACCGCTGACCTCCGCCACGGGCGCTGGATACTGCTCCGTCGAGGCCGGCGCCACCACCACCTCCTCCGGGTCGGGCGGGAATGAACTCGCCGGCGAGGCCTTGTACACTGGCGACCTCGCCGGCGAGCGGGATGCGCTCAGCCTCCAGCCGACGACGGGGTTGACGTTCCGAGGTTCCGGCGGTAGGGTAACTGTTCGCCTCGGAGCAAGAAGATCCGGAACTGATCGGATCACCGGCCGATAGCCTGGCCGCCGAGAAGACGCACCAACACCCGCTTTCTGGGCGTGTGCGGACGAGCCAAGCGCTCCTTGAAAACGGAACAGAGGAAGGTTCAAAGCGAGTGCGGGCGTTCCCGCATCGGGGCTTTCGGTCCCGGTACGTGAGCGTTCAAATTACCTTTGCATCAAAACACGGACATCGTCCGTTTTGATGCCAGTCAGTGGCGAGCAACTGCTCGTCACCGACTCTCCATGATCGACGGGAAGGCCGGTACGCCGGTCGACCTGCAAGATCTCGACGGAGAGTTTGATCCTGGCTCAGGACGAACGCTGGCGGCGTGCCTAACACATGCAAGTCGAGCGGGGTCCAACCAGTGGCAACACTGGGGAAGACCTAGCGGCGAACGGGTGAGTAACACGTGAGAAACCTGCCCCGAAGACTGGGATAACTCCGGGAAACCGGAGCTAATACCGGATGCCCTCTCCAGATCGCATGATCAGGCGAGGAAAGGTTAATTCTGCTTCGGGAGGGTCTCGCGGCCTATCAGCTTGTTGGTGAGGTAACGGCTCACCAAGGCGTCGACGGGTAGCTGGTCTGAGAGGACGATCAGCCACACTGGGACTGAGACACGGCCCAGACTCCTACGGGAGGCAGCAGTGGGGAA
>DASZDK010000051.1:0-48378 GCA_035942035.1 Acidimicrobiales bacterium | reverse complement strand
CGACTGGATCGAGGTGTTCTACAACCGGACCAGGCGGCACAGCAGCCTTGGGATGCTCGCGCCCGTGGCCTATGAGAAGCTCCACGCTGACAACACCAACGCTGCTTGACTCTCGCAACTTGGGTCCAAGATCAGGTGGACCGGTCTCAGGGGGTCGGGCCACGACGGCAGCCATGTCGGTTCGTGCTGGTCTCAGGGACGAGAAGTGTCGCGGAGCTACCGGTACCGACCAGCACGGGGCTCGCCCGCTCGAAGGCACGGCGCGGTGACTCGACAGCCGAGCCCTCGGTGGAGGCGCCAAAGCCGATACGGGTCCGTAGCAGCCGGCGTCCAGCAGGACGGCTTCGGCGCCCTGGGTGGAAGTCGGTCCTCTTGGCGCCGGTAGCGTGTGTGCCGGACCGACCGAACCGCCGGCCAGGAGCGAGGCGATGCCGCTTACACCCGATGACATTGAGCGCAGGCAGTTCCTTGCCGCCCTACGGGGCTACGACAGGGAGCAGGTCGACGCCTTCCTCGCCGAGGTCGCCGAGGACTACCGCATGCTGATCCAAAAGATAAGGCTCCTGAGGACCCAACAGCCGCCCGGGGACCAGACAGACAGCAAGCAGCTGCAAGGTCTCGGCGAGCACATCGAGAAGGTGCTGCAAGCGGCTGCCGCCAGTGCCAGGGACATCCGGGCTTCGGCCGAAGAGGAGCTGACCCGCCTCAGGGAAGAGGCCCGCCGAGAGCTCGAGGCCGGGCGCCAAGCAATGGCGAACGCCGCCCATCAATCCGACATCGTCGCCGCCCAGGCGGCCGAGATCCCGAGGATACGGCAGGAGGCGCAGCGGGCTCTGGATGAGGCAGCGCGGGTGCTAAGCGCGGCTGAGCAGGACGCGGCGACCCTGCGGGCCGGAGCGGAGCGGGAGGTGAAGGAGCTGCGCCAGGCCGCCGAGGGGGAGGCGAACGAGCTGCGCCAGGCTGCCAAGCGTGAGGCGGCCGACCTGCGGGCCGGAGCCGAGCGGGAGGTGAAGGAGCTGCGCCAGGTCGCCGAGCGGGAGGCGGCCGCCCTGCGGAGTGAAGCCGAGCGCAAGGCGAACGAGCTGCGCCAGGCCGCCGAGTGGCGGGCGACGACCCTGCGCACCGAAGCCCAGCGGGAGGTGGACGCGCTGCGAACCGCGGCCCAGCGAGAGGCAGACGCGCTGCACGAAGCGGCCGACTGGGCGTGCCAAGAGTCAGCGAGAGTCCTGGCAGCAGCGGAGGAAGAGCGTCGCAGCTCCCACGAACTGTCGGCAAAGGCGGAGCAGGACAGCGCTGTGGCATCCATGATGACGTCCGGGTCCACCGCTCGCGACGCAGAACCCGGTCCGGAGGAAGGTGACGAGGGCGGGCGGACCATCACGGGAGGGTGGTTCCCGTTCGCCGAAGACTAACGAGAGGGGCTGTTCTCCCACTCGTAGGCACGCCCGAAATGCCCGGCGAAGCAGTTCATCTCACCGCGCCGGCCGATCACCTGTGCGGGATTCCCCACGACGACGTCGCCGGGCTCCACCGAGCGGGTGACGACGGCGCCGGCCCCGACGAGGGCTCCGGCGCCGATCACCACCCCGGGAAGAAGCGTGGCCCCGCCTCCAATGCTCGCTCCGTCCTCGACGCGCGGCCCCCGCACACAGTCGAGGTAGCGGGGGCAGGGGGGGTGGGGATCGTCGGTGAAGACCACCCTCGGGCCCATGAAGACGTCATCGCCCACCGTCCCGGATGACAAGAAGCTCCCAGAGTGAATCCTGGATCGGGCCCCGATGCAGTTCCCGGGCTCCAGGTGGACCCCGGAGCCGATCGACGACCGCTCCCCGACGACGTTCCCCTCCCGGACGAGGGCGCCGTGACCGACGTGCGCGCCCGCCCCCAGCCTCGCCCCCTGGTACAGCACCGCGTATGCACGCACCGTCACCCCGGGGCCGAGGACGAGGGGCTCCTGGTCGGGCTCAGGGCCGGGATGGCCTAGCACACACGGTCCCAGGATGCGCGCCCCCTCCAGGCCCACGACGGGGCCGAGGACCTCGACCCCGTTCACCAGGACAAGCGGTCGCTGCCGGCCAGCTTTCGCACCTGCCCGTCCCGGGCAGCTGCATCTGGTCCCGGCAACGCCGCCTCGATGATGACGGGTAGGCCGCCTTCGAACCACGAGCGCTCGGCCGCCTCCAGCGCCTCGACCACGCGAAGCCCGAAGCGGCCGTTTGACAAACACGGAGTCGGAACTTTGCTCTCGATGCATCCCACGAAGTGGGCCAGCTCCTGGGCGAGCGGCTCGCGGGATGCGACGTACGGCGCCAGCACGTCACCTTGGCGGTAGGTCAGTTGGTGCTCGCCGAAGTTCTCGGGGTCCGGCTTGACCACCCCCTTGTCGTAGATCTTCACCGGCCCCTCGTTGTCGAGGTCGTCGTACACCATCATCTGCCGGTCACCGACGAGAACGGTGTTACGGACCTTCTTGGGGGCGAGCCAGGACACATCGACCGAAGCCACGATCCCGGAGGCGAAGCAAAGGTTGATGAACGCCACGTCCAGGCTGTCAGCGCGGACCATGCCGCGGCCGGAGGTCTGGACCGACACGGGAAACTCGTTCAGCAGGTGGAACAGGATGGAGAAGTCGTGGGCGGCCAGGTCCCAGATCACCCCGATGTCCCGCTGGTGCAGCCCCAGGTTGAGTCGCGACGACGTGGCGTAGTGGATTCCACCCAGGCGTCCTTCGGCTAGGTACTCCGCCATGCGCTCCACCCGGGGGCTGAAGAGGAAGGTGTGGCCGACCATCAGGATGCGATCGCTCTCCTCGGCGCACATCACCAGTTCGGCGGCATCGACCACCGACCCGGCCAGCGGCTTCTCGACCAGCACATGGCGGCCCGCCTCCAGAGCGGCCCGGGCCAGGCGGGCGTGGGTGCTGACGGGGGTGGCGAGGATCACCGCCTCGACCTCGTCGTCGTTCAGCGTGTCGTCGAGGGAGGTCGACCACCCCACGCTCGGATAGAGCGCCGCCATGGCAGCGATCCGGTCGAGGGACTGCTCCACCATCACCACCGAGTCGGCACCGACCAGGGCCACGAGGTTGCGGAGAAGGTTGGGGCCCCAGTAGCCGAGACCGACAACGGCGATCTTCACGTCGTCTCCTCCAGGGCGGTGGCCAATGCCGCTACGCAACGGTCGACGAGGACCTCGCTCATCCCCGGGTACAGGGGCAGGGACAGGATCGAGCCGGCGAGGGACTCGGCGGCGGGGAACTGGCCCCGGCCGCCGAGGTGCCGACCGGCGGGCTGGAGGTGGATCGGAGTGCGGTAGTGCACCGATGCCCCCACCCCAGCGGCGTGCAGCGATGCCAGTACTGCGTCGCGTCGGGGCACGCGCACCACGAGCAGGTGATGGGCGTGGCCCGCACCCGCCGCCGTCTCCAGGACCTGGACCGGATGGAGCTCCACCAAACGCCGACGGTAGCGGTCGACCGCCCGCTGCCGTGCCGCCTGGGCGGCGGGAAGGTGCGGCAGCTTGGCCAGGAGGAACGCCGCCTGGAGCTCGTCGAGCCGCTCGCAGAACCCGGCAACCGCGTGGACACCCTTGCGCTCCTCGCCGTGGTTACGCAGCAACCGCACCCTGCGAGCCAGGTCGGCATCGGCAGTGGTGACGGCGCCCCCGTCGCCGAGGGCACCGAGGTTCTTCCCCGGGTAGAAGCTGAACCCCGCGGCGTCGCCCAGCGAACCGGCGGGCCGGTTGTTCCATGCCGCTCCGATGGCCTGAGCGGCGTCCTCCAGCAAGAACAGCCCGTGGCGCCGGGCGAGGGCCCCGAAGCGGTCGGCGTCGACCGGCTGCCCGTAGAGGTGCACCGCCGCCACCGCCGCTGTCCGTGGTGTCACCGCCGCCTCCACCGCCTCGGGGTCGAGCAGACCGGTGGCCTCGTCGACGTCGGCCAGCACCGGAGCCGCCCCGGTGGCCATGACCGCTTCGACAGTGGCGAAGAAGGTGTTGGCCGGCACCACCACCTCCTGGCCGGGCCCGACGCCGGCAGCCAGGAGGGCCAGGTGCAGGGCGGCCGTGCCCGAAGCGACCCCGATGGCGTGGGGCACGCCGACCAGCTCGGCCAGCGCCGCCTCGAAGCCCGCCACCTCGACACCGTCCACGAACGACGACGAACTCAGTACCCGCTCGAAGGCGGCCCGGAGGTCGTCGGCCATCGGCCGGTGCACGACTGCCAGGTCGACCAGAGGAATGCGACGGTCAGTGTCGAGAGCAGCGGTCACGCCGTCTCCCGGCCCCACAGCACCGCCTTGGGGGTCCGCAGCAGGATGCGCAGGTCGAGTAGGGGGCTCCACTCCTGCCAGTAGCGGACGTCGAGCTCCACCATCTCCTGAAATGACAGACGACTGCGGCCGCTGACCTGCCACAAACCGGTGAGGCCGGGGTTGACGGCCATGCGAGCCCACGCCGCCTCGTCGTACAGCGCCACCTCAGCCGGAAGTGGCGGTCGAGGGCCGACGACGCTCATGTCACCGCGCAAGACGTTCCAGAGTTGCGGCAGCTCGTCGATGCTGAAGCTGCGTAGAACCCGCCCCACCCGCGTGCGGCGGTCGTCGGCGACGAGCTTGTACATGCCGTCCTGGGCCCGGCCCTCTCCGCGGATCAACTCGGCGACGTAGGCCCGGTGCTGGCCCTCGTCGTTGGCCGGCCGCATCGTTCGGAGCTTGTACATACGGAAGCGGCGCCCGTTGCACCCGACGCGGGTCTGGCTGAACAGCACGCCCCCACGGCCCTCGACGGCGATGGCCACTGCGGCGAACGCCAGCACGGGCAGACCGAGTACCAAGACGGTGCCGGCCACCACCACGTCGACGGAGCGCTTGAGCCATCGGCACAGTAGGGGCAACGGTTGCGCAGGGATGCCGAGGCCGCCGAGCTCTGTTGCGCCGCCGGTTTCCGAGAGAGCCGCCTGCTGACCGCCGCTGCGCCGGGCCACGACGACACCACCAGCGACGATGAGCACCGGCACAATGACGAGGGCCGAGGCGGAGACCGTCGACACCTCGGCGAGCACCAGCGAGGCCACGACCGGCACTGCCGCCGCGACCAGGCCCCGTAGTGCCTTCTCGGCTCGGTCGACCGGGCGCGTGGTCACGGGTACCGTGGCGACTGCGGCGGCAGTGAGGAGCAGGCACGCTGGGCCGAGCGCCAGGGGGAGCGGCCATGGCGAGCTCGGCTGCGGGAAGGCCGCCGCCAGGACAGCCAGGAGCACCACGGCCAACGCTGTCCCGGCGAGTAGAAGCAACGCCACGGGCCAGGACGGCATCACGAGCCCATCGCCCGTCCGCCGCCCGCCGTCGGCCGTGACCGTCAGGGACACTCCATCCTCGCTCCCGCCTCGTGCGCTCGTACTCGGCTACGCGGTCAACCGCCGACCGATGTGCCAGGTTTCGACCATACTAGGGGCATTCGCCGGGAGGCTTCAGCCGACGGCCTAGCAAGCTTCTGGGACCTCTCTTCTACGTCGGCCCCACGCTCTCCTCCTTGTGGCCTGAATCGCCGGTCCCCGCCGAGTCGCCGAGCCGTCTTTTCATGGCTCAGCACACGACCAGGCTCGCGGACGCAGCCGCTGGCGCCTCGTTCCGCTCCAGCGTGCCCCGCCATGGTTGATGGGGCTCCCCTCGGGACAGACCAGTGAGGGTGGCGCGTCTCCCCGCCTTCTAGGATCGCAGCGGTGGCGCTCCAGCCCCTCCCCGGTGGCCGCTCCCTCGCCCGCGCCGCCACCTCGCCGCTGGTGGTGGCCGCCGGCGCCGCCGGCGCCGTGCTCGGGCTCGCCATCGAGGCGCCGTTGGCCCTGGTCACCGCCCCCCTCGCCTACGCCGCCGGCCTGGCCGTGGCCCACCTCCGGCGCCGGCCCCGTCGTGAGCGGATCGACCCGTTCACCGTGGGCGAACGTTGGCGCCCCTTCGTGCAGGGCGCCCTGCAGGCCTCGGCCCGCTACCGGCGGACCGTCGAGGGCGTCGATCCCGGCCCGCTGCGAGAGCGGCTGGAGGAGATCGGCGCCATGGTCGACAGCGGCGTCCGGGAGTGCTGGCGCGTGGCCCGCAGGGGGCATGAGCTCGACGACGCCGTGTCGGCCCTCGACGCCGCCGGCACCCGGGCTCGGCTGGCCCGCGTCGAGGAGGGCACCGGCGGCGGCGCCGACGAGTCGGTGGCCCGGTCGCTGCGGGCCCGGCTGGCCACCGCCGAGCGGCTGGGCGGGGTGGCGAGCGACGCTCGGGAGCGCCTTCGGGTGCTGCAGGCCCGACTCGACGAGGCGGTGGCGAGAGCCACCGAGCTGGCCCTGGCCCAGCGCGGGACCGGTCTCGACGCCGGCGCCCTGGGCGGCGACATCGAGCACCTGGTCGACGACCTGGAGGCGCTGCGCGCCGGTCTCGACGAGGCCGAGGCCGCCGGCCAATAGGCTCGGCCCATGTTCAAACTCCTCAGCCGGGCGTGGAAGTACCTGACCGCGGCGCTCACCGGGAAGTTCGACGAGGTCGCCGACCCCAAGGTGCAGCTCGAGCAGGCGATCGCCGACAGCCAGGACCAGCACCGCCGGCTCAAGGAGCAGGCGGCCAACGTCATCGCCAACCAGAAGCAGACCGAGCTGCGGCTCAACCGGACCATGGACGAGCTGGAGAAGGTCAACCGCTCCGCCCGCCAGGCAGTGGTCATGGCCGCCGAGGCTGAGCAGGCGGGCGACACCAAGAAGCTCACCGAGTACACCTCGGCGGCGGAGTCGTTCGCCAACCGGCTCATCGCACTCGAGCAGGACGTCGACAGCCTCAAGGAGCTGCACCTGCAAGCGGCCCAGGCTGCCGATCAGGCCAAGGCGGCGGTGGCCCAGAACGCCACCGTCCTGCAGAAGCGCCTGTCCGAGCGCCAGAAGCTGCTCTCCCAGCTCGACCAGGCCAAGATGCAGGAGCAGGTGAACACCGCCATGGCTTCGTTGAGCGAGTCGGTGGGCCAGGACGTGCCCAGCCTGGCCGAGGTCCGCGACAAGATCGAGACCCGGTACGCCCGGGCCCGAGGCATGGCCGAGCTGAGTGGTGATTCGGTCGAGAGCCGTATGCTCGAGGTCGAGCAGGCCACCATGCACAGCGAGGCCCAGGCCCGCCTGTCGCAGATCCGCGGCCAGCTCGGCATCGAGGCACCCCGCCCCACGAGCCCGGCCGACAGCACCGAGGCAGCTGCCGGCGAGGCCGCCGCCGAGGGCAACCCCAGCTAGCCGCTCCCCCCGTTCTTTGTCGGATCGCCCCCGTCAGCGGGGATCAGCCGACAAAGGACGGGACGGTCAGGGCAGCACCACCAGGTCGTCCCGGTGGACGACCTCGTGCGGCACGCCCTCGGGCAGCTCGGCGGTGCGCCGGCCGGCCAGCCCGGCCAGCGTCGCCGAGCCCACCCGGACCAGACCCTTGGCGAACACCCGTCCGTCAGGACCGGCCACCTCCACCGCCTCCTCGGCGGCGAAGCTGCCCCGCACCTCCTGCACTCCTGCCGCCAGCAGCGACACGTTGCGCTCGAGCAGGGCCCGGCGAGCGCCCTCGTCGACCACCACGGTGCCGGCGGCGCCTACGGCGAAGGCGATCCAGAGCTTGCGGGCGGCCAGGCGCTTGACCCGGGGACGCACGACGGTGCCCACTCCCGGCGTGCCGGCCACCGCGTCGGTGAGCACGCCGGGACGGTCAGCGGCGGCGATGACGGCCCGGACGCCCGACCAGGCGGCGATCTTGGCCGCCGCCAGCTTGGAGGCCATGCCGCCGCTGCCGAGCAGCGTGCCCGTCCCACCGGCCGCCGCCTCCAGCTCGGCGTCGACCTCGACGATCTCCTCGATCAGGCTGGCGCCGGTGTCGAGGCGGGGGTCGGCGGTCAGCAGGCCCGGGGCGTCGGTCAGCAGCACCAGCACGTCGGCCCGGACCAGGTGGGCGACCAGGGCGGCGATGCGGTCGTTGTCGCCGAAGCGGATCTCGTCGTCGGCGATGACGTCGTTCTCGTTCACCACCGGCACCACGCCCAGGCTCAGCAGCCGGGCCAAGGTGGTGCGGGCATGCAGGTACTGGTGGCGCACCATGAAGTCGAGCGGGGCAATGAGCACCTGGCCGCCGACCAGGTCGTGGCTGGCCAGCACGTCGTCGTAGACCCGCATGAGCCGGCTCTGGCCCACGGCGGACGCCGCCTGGAGGGTGACCACGTCGGGAGCATCGGCATAGCTCATCCCCAGGGCAGGCAGGCCGGCGGCGATGGCACCGCTCGTAACCATGACCACCCGGTGACCGTCGGCCCGCAGCTGGGCCACCTCGGCGCAGAACTTGGCGATGGCCGCCACGTCGACCCCGTGCTCGCCGGTGACCGACGAGGAGCCGATCTTGGCCACGACCGTGCTCGCCGAGAACGCCTGCCCCGTCCAGGTCATCGGGCTACTCGTCGTACTCGAAGGTCATCGACCCCACCCGGACGGTGTCACCGGGGCGGGCGCCCGCCCGGGCCAGCGCTCGGTCGACCCCGAGCCGCCGGAGACGGTCGTGCACATAGGCCAGCGCGTCGGCGTTGGTGAGGTCGCTGACCGCCACCGCCCGCTCGGCCTGGCGGCCGACCACCACGAAGCCGTCGTCCTCCCGCTTCACTCGGAAGCCCTCGCCGATGGGCCGGTGGACCACGTACGCCTCGGGCTCGGGCAGCGCGGCACGAGCGCTCGACACCACCTCGGCCAGTTGCCCCAGCAGCTCGGGCACGCCCTGGCGGGTGACCGCGGAGAGGCAGGGGCCGTCCCATGCCACGGTGGCCACGTCGGCCTTGGAGCCGACCGTGAGGCGGGGGCGCTCCAGCAGCTCGGGCCGATAGCGGCCCAACTCGGTCAACAGGATCTCCTCCTGGCGGGCGGGATCGGTCCCCTCGGCAGGAGCCAGGTCGAGCAGCACCACGAGGACCCGGGCCCGCTCGATGTGGCGGAGGAAGCGATGGCCCAGGCCCTTGCCCTCGCTGGCGCCCTCGATGAGCCCCGGCACGTCGGCGACCACCATCTCCACGTCGTCGAAGCGGACCACGCCAAGGTTGGGCTGAAGGGTGGTGAAGGGGTAGTCGGCGATCTTGGGCTTGGCCGCCGAGATCACGGAGATGAGCGTGCTCTTGCCGGCGTTGGGCAGGCCGACCAGGGCCACGTCGGCCATGAGCTTGAGCTCGAGCCGCAGCCACCGCTCCTCGCCGTGCTCCCCCTGCTCGGCGAACGAGGGTGCCCGCCGGCGGTTGGAGAGGAAGCTGGCGTTGCCCCGGCCACCCCGCCCGCCGGCGCCAGCCCGCCAGCGGTCGCCCTCGTGCACCAGGTCGGCCAGCACCCGTCCCTCCTGGTCGCGCACCACCGTCCCCTCGGGGACGGGCACGAACAGGTCCTCGCCGTTGCGGCCCCGTGCCCGCTTGCCACGGCCGTGAGTCCCGTCACCACCCCGGCGGTGGGGATGGTCCCGGAACCCCAGCAGCGAGGGCACGTTGCGGTCAGCGACCAGCCAGACGTCACCGCCGTCGCCGCCGTCGCCGCCGTCGGGACCGCCCCGCGCCACGTGGGCCTCCCGGCGGAACGACACGGCGCCGGCGCCGCCGTCACCGGCCTTGACGTGCAGGCCACTCTCGTCGACGAATCCCGGCATCGGCCCGAGGATACGGTGCGGCCACCCTCCCCCCGGCGGCCGGCGCCGGGTGGACGGTCAGCGCGCCCGAAGACGTGTCGCTTGGACAAGGGATTCGATCGCTGAACCCGTCATAGAAGTCGGGCGTCGAAGCCCTTGAGGACCAGGGAGGGCAATGAAACCATGCCCGTGGGAACTGGCATCGCGATCAGCGGGGCTTGACGACGTTGGTCGTCGCCGACTCTGGGCTGGTGCCGACCGAGTTGGTCGCCAGCACGGAGAACCTGTACTCCACGCCCGAGGTCAGGGGGCGAATGCGTACGGAGGTGACCGTCGGGGAGGCCGCCACGGAATCGACGACACTGGTGCCTCGGTAGACCCGCACCGTCTGTCCGGTCAGCGGTGAGCCGCCATCCGCGCCGTGCGTCCAGGACACAGTGGCAGAGCGTTTGCCGGCCTCGGCGGTGACGGACCGAGGCGCATCCGGTGCGGTCGCGACGCCCGCGGTCGAGGCAGCGGCCCACGCCTCGAATCGCTGCTTGACCGCACTCCCGTAGGCGGTTGGGGTGCCGTCGTAAGCGGTGATCAGGGAGGGGCCAAGCTTGCAGTCCCAGGTGTTCCAGGTCCACGGGATGTAGGAGACGCCGCGGGCGTCCGCCCAGTCCATGTAGCTGTCGACGAACGCAGCCGAGCATTCGGTGGTGCCGAGCTCGCCCGTCACGACGGGGACCTTGGCGGCGACCGGGGCGATCGTGGCGTCCCAGCATGCGACGGTGTTACACGAACTGAAGTTGTAGATGTGAGCCCCGGCAACGAGCTGTCCAGCAGGATCCGCTGGCGCGTACTCGAGCCACTTGGACAGGTCCCCACCCCAGTGGCGACCCGAAAGCATGATCGGTTGCATGGCGCCGGTGGAGCGAATCGCGTTGACGAGCGTCTGCATGCCCGCGGCCTTCCAACCCTCACTCGTTGTGCACCCGTCTCGCCAGCAAGTCCAGTCGATGAGGTGGGGCTCGTTGAAGGCGTCGAAGATGACCGCCGGGTCGCTTTTGAACGTCGTGGCGACCGAGCGCCAGAAGTCCGGAGAGTGATCAGCGTTGGGCATTACCGTCTGCTTCGTCGCGAGCGTCGTACCGGGGGCGGACCAGTGCAAGTCGAGCACAACCAGGAACCCGGCCCTGTGGAGCCGATCCACGTAGTCCTTGATCGCCGTCCGATAGTTCACCCCGCCCCAGTGCTCGGAGACACCATTGATGCCCAGCCAGCAACTCTCGTTGAGAGGCACCCGCACGGCGTTGCCCTTCCAGGTGGCTACGCTCGCCAGGGCGGCGTCGTCGTTGGGGCTGTCGAAGATGCCCCAGCCGTGCACGCACGGGTACTCCGTGCCCGAGCGGTTGACGCCGAGAATCTTGATTGGCTGCCCTGACGAATCGACGAGTGACGGCCCCGACACCCGGACCGACAGAGCCGGCTCCGCGGTGGTGGCCGAGGCTGACAGGCCGGTCGTAACCAGCAGGGAGGCGATGAGGGAAGCAGCCACCGTCACTGTGGTGAGGACTGAACGGTTCATGGCATGTCTTTCGGTGGCGAGCGTCCTCTGCTTGAGCAGTCGATGGGGGCAAACACATCGGGCATCACTGGAGTCGTCCGTGAGGACGTGTCGCCTGGGGAACGGCGACGTAGGCATGGCTCAAGGGGGCGCAAGGACAGACCATTCGTCCGTGACCATGTGCGGAAACTCCTAGTGGTGGCCATCGAAAGCTCCACGTGGTGACGTAGTCCACTGCGGGCGTCGCCCAGGGCATTTAACGGTGTCGGTGCCAACCGAGTGGACCCTCGTCTGCGCTCTGGTCGATGCCAAGCCGAGTGATCGGTGGCTCCTCCGTGACGGTCGGGCGGCGTCTTCGCCCTTCGGTCACTCGCCGTCGCTACGCTCGCCGGCATGGACGTGGCCGAGCTCCGACAGCTGCCGGCGGTGGCCCACCGGGCGGCCCAGGTCGGCCCAGCACCCACCGGCCTGGTCGAGCGCACCGAGCGCGAGGACGCCGAGGCGCTGCGCCTGGCTCCGGGCGCGACCCGCGCCGAAGGGGCGGGGCGACGGGCCAGGCCGGAGGTCCCCGACCGCTTCCGCACCTGCTTCCAGCGCGATCTCGACCGGATCCAGCACAGCCGTCCGTTCCGGCGGCTGGCCGGCAAGTGCCAGGTCTTCATCGCTCCCGACGACGACCACCTCCGCACCCGGCTGACCCACGCCATCGAGGTGGCCCAGGTGGCGACCTCGATCGCCCGCGGCGCCGGCCTCAACGTCGACCTGGCCGCGGCCGCCGCCGTGGGCCACGACTGCGGCCACGGCCCCGCCGGCCACGCCAGCGAGGACGCACTGTCACCCTTCGTCGAAGGTGGCTACCACCACGCCGTCTACGGCGCCGACGTGGTGCTGGCGCCGCTCAACCTGTGCGCCGAGACGCTCGACGCGGTGCGCAACCACTCCTGGAACCGCCCGGCACCGGCCACGCCCGAAGGCGAGGTGGTGGCGTGGGCCGACCGCATCGCCTACGTCTGCCACGACTTCGAGGACGCCGTCGACGCCGGCGTGGTCCATCCCGACGACCTGCCGGCCGAGGTTGCCGACGTCGTGGGGGTCAGCCGCTCGGGCCAACTCGGCGCGTTCGTCACCGCCGTGCTGGAAACCATCGCCGAGACCGGCACCGTGGCCCTGCGCCAGCCCGAAGCCAGCGCCCTGGCGGCGCTGCGGGCGTTCAACTACGAGCGCATCTACCTGCGCCCGGCGGCCGCCGAGCAGGCCCGGCGGGTCATCGCCCTCCTGCGATCGCTCACCGAGTGGTTCGTGGCTCACCCGCGCGACCGCGAGGACGGCCGACCGACGCCGGCACCCGCCAGCCCCGAAGCGGTGGCCGCCGCCGTGCGCTACGTGAGCGGCATGACCGACCGCTACGCCCTCGACCTCGCCGTCGAGCACCTGGGCTGGGACCGCGCCGCTCTCCCCCGCGGGGTGTAGGGCGGTCGTCCGGGCCGGCGGGTGCCGGCCGGTCAGCTCGAGGAAGGAGCTGCCTCGGCAGGAAGGACGTCGATCAGCTTGCGGCCCTTGCGGGCGGCGAACTTCACGTGCCCGGGTGCCTTGGCGAACAGCGTGTCGTCGTTGCCGCGACCGACGTTCTCACCAGGGTGGAAGCGGGTCCCGCGCTGGCGGACGATGATGGCCCCGGCCTTGACCAGGTGGCCGTCGTAGACCTTGACCCCCAAGCGCTGCCCGGGAGAGTCGCGGCCGTTGCGGGTGGAACCCCCGCCCTTGGTCTTCGACATGTCAGCTCCCCCGTGAGATGCCGGTGATCTCGATGGTCGAGTACTTCTGGCGGTGTCCCCAGTGCCGGCGCTGGTTGGACTTGTTCTTGTAGGTGAAGCCACGGATCTTGGGGCCCTTGGACGTGCCCACGACCCGGGCGGCCACCGACGCCCCCGCCAGGTCGCCCGGTGCCGACACGACCGTGCCGTCGTCGACGAGCAGCACCGGGGTGAAGCTCACCTCGGCGCCCACGTCGTGGCCCAACAGCTCGACGTCGAGCTGCTCGCCCTCGGCGACCCGCGCCTGCTTGCCTCCGGTCCTGATCACGGCGTACATCGGTGGGCATCCTACCGGGCGGGGAGGCGGAGCGCGCTGTGTGGGGCTCGGTCCGATCTATAGGAACATGACACCTATTGACGCAGCGCATGGCGGCGGCGGAGAATCGGGGTCACCTCGACGCCACTCCGCGCGTCCACACCGCCGACCACCAAGGAGTCAAGCATGCGCCTTCACCGCCTCGCCCTCGTCCCCGCGACGGGCGCCCTCGCCCTGCTGCTCGCCACGTCCCCGGCAGCCGCCGGAGGCCGGCCCCTCAGCGCCGACCTCACCGGTGCGGCCGAGGCCCCCGGGCCCGGCGACCCCGACGGCCGCGGCACCGCCAGGATCACCGTGAACCCGGGCCTGGGCGAGATCTGCTACCAGCTGAAGGTCTCGGGCATCGCCCCGGCCACCGCGGCCCACATCCACGAGGCTCCCGCCGGCGAGGCCGGTCCCGTACTGGTAGCCCTGGCGGCGCCGACCAACGGGTCCTCCAGCGGCTGCGTCGCCGTGAGCCGTGAGGACGCGAAGGACCTCCTCAAGAACAGCTCCGACTACTACGTCAACGTCCACAACGCCGAGTTCCCGCGCGGGGCGCTCCGGGGCCAGCTCTAGCGCTCACAGACAGGCCCGGCGGGTGGCGCCACCGGGGGCCGCAAGGCCCCCGGTCACCCCGAGCACGTGGCGCGGCACCTGGTGGCGCTGGCCCTCGGCTCCGACGGAGGCCAAGCCGGCACCGGGTGCGGGTGCGGGTGCGGGTTCCGGACGAGCACGCCGGCTGACGCCCCGGCCTACCCCCGCTCCTCGGCTTCCTGGGCACGGCTGTCGAGGAGGACCCCGCGCCCGTCACAGGTGGGGCACACCGACGACATCGACTCGAGCAGGCCCTCGCCGATGCGCTTGCGGGTCATCTGGACCAAGCCCAGCTCGGAGACCTCGAACACCTGCGTGCGGGTCTTGTCGCGAGCCAAGGCATCGCGGAACACCCTCATGAGGTCGTCGCGGTTGCGCTTGAGCTCCATGTCGATGAAGTCGATGACGATGATGCCGCCGATGTCGCGCAGGCGGAGCTGGTGGGCGATCTCCTCGGCGGCCTCGAGGTTGTTGCGGTAGACCGTCTCCTCCAGGCTCGACCGGCCCACGTTGCGCCCGGTGTTCACGTCGATGACGGTGAGCGCCTCGGTCCGCTCGATGATGAGGGAACCCCCCGATGGCAGCCACACCTTGCGGTCGAGCGCCTTGTGGAGCTGCTCGGCCACGTGGTGGCGCTCGAGGAGGGGCAGAGGCTCGCTGTCGGGATCGTAGAACTCGACCCGCTCGCTCAACTCGGGAGCGATGGAGCCCACGTAGTCGCGCACCTCCTCGTACATGGGACGGTCGTCGATGACGACGCCGCGGTAGGAGGGGTTGAACTCCTCACGGATGACCCGGACGGCCATGGTGGGCTCCCGGTACAGCAGAGCCGGCGCCTGCGAGCGGCGGGCGAGGGCCTCGATCTGCTCCCACCTCCGCACCAGGTTGCCCACGTCGCGCTGCAGCTCCCCGGTGGTGGCCTCCGCCGCCGCGGTGCGCACGATGAGCCCGTGGTTCTCGGGCTTCACCTGGTCGAGTACCGCACGGAGGCGCTTGCGCTGGTCGTCGGGCAACCGCTTGGAGATCCCGTAGGTCGAGGAGTTGGGGATGAGGACCACGAATCGCCCCGGCAGGGAGACCTCCTGGGTGAGCCGGGCCCCCTTGTGCCCGATGGGGTTCTTGGTGACCTGGCAGATCAGCGACTGGCGGGCCCGGAGGATGTCTTCGATCCGAGCGGGCCCTCCCTCCTCCACGTCCTCGGCGTCGTATTGCACGTCCCCCCGGTAGAGCACCGCGTTCTTGGGCGTGCCGATGTCCAGGAAGGCCGCCTCCATTCCGGGCAACACGTTCTGGACCCGGCCGAGGTAGACGTTCCCGTGGATCTGCGAGTCGTCCTCCCGGGCCACGTAGTGCTCGATGAGCATCCTGCCCTCGAGGACGGCGATCTGGGTCGTCCCGTCGCCGACGTGGACACACATGAGATAGCGGCCCACCGGCCGGCCGTTGCGCTGACGGCCCCGGCGGCGCTCCACGGCGTCGGCGGCGAGCGCGGTGTCGGCGACATCGGCCGGCGCTTCCCCGCCGCCGCCCCGGCCCCGGCGACGGCGACGCCGGCGGGTCTCACCCTCGCCGGCTCCACCCGGTGCGCCGTCCGCCGAGCCGCCCGACCCGGTACCGGGACGGGACCCCTCGGCCGCCGGGGGCGGCGCCGGACGGGTATCACCGATCTTCGGCTTGTGCGGCACCAGCGCCTTCTCGGCGGCCGCCGCCGACGGCATGTTCTCCCTCAGCCGCTCAGGCAGCTCGTCGGGGAGATCGGCGCCGGCCTCCTCGTCCCGGCCTTGGTCGGCGCCGCCCCGGCCTGAGCGGTTGCGGTTGCGGCCGCCCCGCGACCCTCGCCGGCGACGACCGCCGGTGCCGTCGCCGCCATGGGCAGAGGCGTCAGCCGGCGCCGGGCGCTCGGGCGCCGGAGGAGAGGGGCGTTCGGGGTTGGCGTCGGTCGAGGACCGCGTGCTCGGTCCGTCCGGTTCGGGCATCGGGGGAGTCCCTTCTGATGACGCACGGCGAGGCGTGCGGGTGGCGTGTCGCGTCGAGGTCGACCGCTGCGGTGAGCGGCTCGACCCGCGCGCCATCGCGCCAGGTCCACTGGGCCGTCCTGATGACCCGACCCTCGGAGAGGTCGGGAGCGAGCGCCCTCAGCAGCTCGCCGGGGCGCACGCTGCGGGGGTGGACGGCGAGCTCGGCGTCCAGCTCGACGCCGGTGGGCGTGGGGCCCACCACGGCGACGGACAGGACGGCCGGCCGGAGGTCGTCGGTGACGTCCCGGCCCTTGCGTTGACGGGTGACGACGATCTCGTCGGCGGCCAGGGCGGCGTCGACGAGCGAACGGGCAGCCTCGGGCACGAGGTCGGGGACCTCGATGCGCCAGCTGCAGCTACGGACGATCTGTTGCAGGGAGTCACCGCCGGGCTCGACCGGAGCGGCGACGAGGACGTCGACGCCGACGGGGAGCTCGGGAGACAGCCGGGAGGGCAGCTCGGCCGGCTCGGGGGCGTCACTGGCGCCCTCGGCCAGCTCCACGTCGACGTACTCAGCCAGCGACTCGTGGCCGGTGGGCAGAGCCAGGCCGAAGGAGAGCTTGGGGCGGGGCGAGAAGCCCTGGGTGTAGGCCACCGGCAGCCGGGCCCGGCGCAGCGCCCGCTCCCACATCCGGGCCACGTCGCGGTGGCTGGTGAAGCGGACCTTGCCCAGCTTGGCGAACCGCAGGCGATATCGCTTCGCGCCAGCTCCGGCGGAGCCGTCGCCGGCGCTCGTTGGCACGGAGCTGGACCGGCGAGCGTCGCTGCTCCGCCTGGCGGACTCCGCAGCGTTGCCAGCCCCTCCGTTCATGACTTGGAGAGGAGGCGAACGGGCACGGTGGCGCCGGCGCCAAGGTCCTGACCGGTGCCCTGGCTGCCTCCCGCCGGCGGGGTGGCAGAGGCCACCACGTGCTCGATGCTGTAGCCGGTGCAGGCACCGCAGTCGTAGCACGGGGTCCAGCGGCAGTCCTCCAGGCCCACCTCGTCGAGTGCGTCGCGCCAGTCCTGCCACAGGAAGTCCTTGTGCAGGCCGGCGGAGATGTGGTCCCAGGGCAAGACCTCGTCGCGGTGACGGTGGCGGTAGACGACCTGGTCGATGTCGAGGCCGGAGGCGGCCATGGCGTCCTCCCACAGGCCGAGGTCGAAGTGCTCCGACCACTCCTGGAACACGCCGCCGTTGCGCCACACCTGCTCGATGACCGGCCCCAGGCGGCGGTCGCCGCGGCTGGCGATGCCCTCCACCAGCGTGGCCTTGGGGTCGTGCCACTTGAACTGCACCCCCCGTTCGCGGCGGAGGGCGTCGCGCAGCAGCCACATCTTCCGCTGGAGCTCCTGGGCGGTGTTCTGCCCGAACCACTGGAAGGGGGTGAAGGGCTTGGGGACGAAGCCGCCCACCGAGACCGTCACCGAGGCGCCCCGGGTGTGCTGCGAACCGATCCGGGCGCAGTTGCGGGCCAGCTCGGCGATCCCCAGCGTGTCGTCGTCGGTCTCCGTGGGGAGCCCGGTCATGAAGTACAGCTTCATGCGCCGCCAACCCTGGGAATAGGCCGACTCGACCGCGCCGTAGAGGTCCTCCTCCCGGATCAGCTTGTTGATCACCTGGCGCAGCCGCCAGGTGCCGGCCTCGGGGGCGAAGGTGAGCCCGGTGCGGCGGGCCCGCTGGATCTCGGCGGCGATGCCCACGGTGAAGGCGTCGACCCGCAGCGACGGCAGGGAGACCGACACCTGGCCGCAGTTGCCCGGATCGTTCACCGTGTCGGCGACCACCCGCTCGATGCCGCTGAAGTCGGCGGTGGACAACGACGTCAGCGCCACCTCGTCGTAGCCGGTCCGGCGCAGTCCCTCGTCGACCATCCGGCGCACCTGGTCCCCGGGCCGCTCCCGCACCGGTCGGGTGATCATGCCGGCCTGGCAGAAGCGACAGCCCCGCGTGCAGCCCCGGAACACCTCGACGTTCAAGCGGTCGTGGACGACCTCGGTCAGGGGGACGAGTTGGCGCTTGGGATAGGGCCACTCCCCGAGGTCGGCGATGGTCCGCTTCTCCACCCGATCGGGGACCTCGGGGTACCGGGGGGTGACGGCGACCAGGCGGTCACCGTCGTAGGCGACCTCGTACATGGAGGGCACGTAGACGCCCGGCACGGTGGCGAGGTGGCGCAGGACCCGCTCCCGCGAACCGGGCGTGCGGCCGCCGGCCTTCCACTCCCGCAGGACCTCGGTGATCTCCGACACCACCTCTTCACCGTCGCCCAGCACGAACAGGTCGACGAAGTCGGCGAGGGGTTCGGGGTTGTAGGTGCAGTGGCCCCCGGCGGCGATCAGCGGGTGTTCCGGTCCCCGATCGGCACCCCGGACGGGCACGCCCGCCAGATCGATGCAGTTGAGGACGTTGGTGTAGATCAGCTCAGCCGACAGGTTGAACGCCAGCACGTCGAACTCGTCCGCCGGCCGGTGGGTGTCCACCGAGAACAACGGCAGGCCCCGGGCCCGCAGCAGGCCCTCGAGATCGGTCCAGGGGGCGTACGCGCGCTCGGCCACGGCGTCGTCGCGCTCGTTCAGGATCTCGTAGAGGATCTGCAGGCCCTGGTTGG
This sequence comes from Acidimicrobiales bacterium, assembly GCA_035942035.1. Lineage (GTDB taxonomy): Bacteria > Actinomycetota > Acidimicrobiia > Acidimicrobiales > CADCSY01 > JAHWJR01. The sequence goes on along the minus strand of DASZDK010000051.1, from coordinate 29,867 downwards.
GCAGCCCGATCTCGTAGGTGTCGGGGTAGGTGAGCAGCCACGCCACCTTGCTCGGCGTGAAGTCCGGCACCTGGGCGCCGTCCTCGCAGCCGATGTAGCGAGCCGGCTTCTGCACCTTGGCCAACAAGGGCTCGAGCTGGGGCCACAGAGAGGACATCTTCCATCCGATGCTACCGGAGGCGCCCTCGACGGCTTCGGGATTGGCGCCGGCCGCTCCCGGGGCGGGCTCGGCCCGTCGGAGACCGGGCGCCATCGATAGCATCCGGGCATGGGGTGGTGCCACGAGTTCGGTCCGCAGATCGCCGAGGGATGTGACCATCCCATGACCGCCGGGCCGTCGTCGTGCTCGTGCGAGCGGTGCGGCACCGTCTGCACCGGCCGGTTCGGGGGCTGCGCCGACGTGTGGGACAGCGGGCCCCGCCACGTCGTGGCGAGGGGCCCCGCGGGCTCGGACCACCCGGACACCCCGCCGGCGGCCGACCACCCGGACGGGGAGCCCCCGGCGGCCGGCGACCTGCCAGCCTCATCTGGCGACATGGCCAGCGACCTGGTCAACGGCACGGGCGTGAGCGTGGTGCTGGCCCACCTGTTCGAACGGGTGGAGGCGCTGGAGACGGTCCCGGCCCGGATGGCGGCCCTGGAGGACGCCGGTGCGGGGCTCGGCGCCGGCGCCGGCACCGGGGCTGACACCGAGGCCATGGCCGCCATTGCCACGCAGTTGGAGCACCTGACCGCCCGCCTGGCAGATCTGGATGCCCTTGGCCGGCGGGTCGAGGTGCTGGAGCAGCGCTCCGTGACCGCCGCCCCGCACACCGCCACCGCCCACACGGGCGTCGAGCTCCGGTCGCTCGAGGAGCTGGCGCAGCGGACCGTGGACGAGCTCGATCAGCACCGGGGCCGCACCATCGAGCGCCTCGACGAGCTGGCGGGGTCGGTCACCGCCCTTGGCCACCTTCCCGAGCGGGTGGGCGCCCTCGAGTGGGTGGCCGACGGCACCACCGCCGTGCAGGAAGCCCTGACCGAACTGGGCCGGGGCCTCGACCGGCTCTCGGCCGAAGCCGACCGGCTGTCGGCCGTCCCCGAGCGCGTGGCCGCCTTGGAGCGGTCACTCGATCGCACGACTGCCGTCGAGAAGACCGTGGACCAGCTCGGCCGGGGCATGGACCGGGTCTGGGACGACATCCAGCGGCTGCGGGGGCTACCGGACCGGGTCGAGGCCCTCGAGCGGACGGCGGGCGAGGCCATCGAGGCTTTGGAGCGCACGGCGGGCGAAGCCATCGACGCCCTCGACCAGCGGGTGGGTGGGCTGGAGAAAGCCGTGGCCGACCTCGGCCAGGGGCTCGAGGACCTGAGCGCCGTTGTCGTCCGCCTGGGTGCGCTCCCCGGGCGGGTGGAGGCGCTGGAGCGGGCCGACGACCCCGTAACCGCCGAAGCGCTCGACGCCGTGCACACCCGGGTGGAGCAGCTCGGCCAGCGGGCCGACGCGGTGGAGGCGCTGCCGCACCGGGTCGACGCACTCGAGCGGGCGGCCTTCGGCGGGGGGCCGGTCCACCATCGCTCCCGCTCGATCGTTGCCGACCTCGACGCCCTCGGGTCCCAGGTCGAGGTGGTGGCGACTGCGGTCGACGGCGTCCCCCGACGCCTGGCCGACGTGGAGCGCTCAACCGCCCGCACCGAGGCACTGGAGCGGGGGCTGGCCGGCGCCATTGACATGATCGACCAGCTCGTGGTCCAGCTGGGTGCCCTGGAGTGGGCGTGCCGCCCACTTCCGCCTCCCGAAGAGCACGAGGGGAGCGAGTGACGAGCTAGCTGAAACGCCGCATGTGGACGTTGAGCACCAGTCCGATGGCGGCCAGGCTGGTCAGCAGCGAAGAGCCGCCGTACGAGAGCAGCGGGAGCGGCAACCCGGTGATGGGCATGATGCCCATGCTCATGCCCAGGTTCTCGAACACCTGGAACACGAGCATGCCGAGCACACCGACGCACACGAGGGTCCCGAACAGGTCCCGCGCCACCTGGGCGGCCCGCCACACCCGCCAGGTGACGACGGCGTAGAGGGCGAGCAGCGTGGCCGAGCCCACGAACCCGAGCTCCTCCCCGACGACGGTGAAGATGAAGTCGGTCTGCTGCTCGGGCACGAACCCCAGCTTGGTCTGGGTGCCGTCATAGAGGCCGGCACCGAACAGGCCGCCGGCGCCGATGGCGGTCTTGGCCTGGCTGGCCTGGAAGCCGGCGCCGCTGTTCGCGCCCCTGCCGTCCCTGGCGAACTCGGTGAGCCGGTCCCGCTGGTAGGCGTCGACCATGTCCAGCTGGAACAGGGCGACCACGGCGATGATCCCGACGGCGGCGAGGGCGGCCAGCTCGCGGGCCCGGGCCCCGGCGACCACCACCACGGCGAGGAAGATGGCCACCAGGACCAGCATGCTGCCCATGTCGGGCTGCAGGAGGATGAGTGCTGCAGGCAGACCGACCAGGGCGAGGCACACCCCCAACCGATGGCGGTTGAGGTGGCCCCGGGCCGATGCGCACACCGCCGCCAGCACGCAGATCAACGCCAGCTTGGTGAACTCGGCCGGCTGGAACTGGAAGGCGCCGAGGGCGAACCACGACTGGGCGCCGTTGACCCTGGTGCCGAGCGGCGTGAGGACCAGGACCAACAGGGACAGCGACGCCAGGTGCCCGAGGGGGGCGAGGTCGCGGAAGTTGCGGTAGTCGATGGCCGTCACCGCCGCCATCACGATCGCTCCCAGCGCCAGGAACAGCAGCTGGCGCTTCAGGTAGGTGTAGGGGTCGAGGCCAGCGTCGGCCATGCCGACCCGGGTGGCGCTGAACACCATGAGGCAGCCGAGGCCGGCGATGGCGAAGGTGGCGCAGAGCAGCGGCCAGTCGAGATGACGCCACGGCGCGGCAGGGTCGCGCCGCAGCACGGCACCGATGCCCCGGGGAGCAGAGGTGGTCTGCATCATGCGCTGCTGCCGGAGACGGGCTTGACCTCAGGAGGCTCTTCCAGACCGGACAAGGAAGCCAGGATGGCACGCGCGACCGGTGCGGCCCAGGTCGAACCAAAGCCGGCCCGCTCCATGACCACGCTGACCGAGTGGCGGGGGTCGTGGGCCGGGGCGAAGGCCACGAAGAGGGCGTCGTCCTTGCGGTCACCGCCGGTCTGGGCGGTCCCGGTCTTGCCGGCCACCGGGTAGGCGTCGTGGGGGAAGCCGGCGAAGGCGTTGAACGCCGTGCCGCGGGGATCCTCCGACCGGGTGGCTCCGAGCAGCCCGTCGACGATGGGGTCGTAGGCGCCCGGCGGCAGTTCGACCTGGGCGTCCACCCGCGGCTCGATCTCCCGGACCACGGTGCCGTCCTGGTCCTGGACCCGCAGCGCCAGGTTGGGCTGGTAGCGGGTGCCCCCCGAGGCGAAGGTGGCGTAGGCGTTGGCCAACTGGATGGGGGTCACGGCGATGTCGCCCTGGCCGATGGACACGTTGACGTTGTCACCGATGAACCAGTCGCCGGTGATGAACAGGTCAGGGTTGGCAGCGTAGGCCTCGGCCCGGGCGGCCGGCGTGGCCAGTCGTCCGGCCGCTTCCACCGGCAGACGAACCCCCGTCTTCTCGCCGAAGCCGAGCAGGGCGGCCATGTCCTGCATGGGGATGTCGTCCAGTCGCTGGCGGTCCTGCCAGAAGCGGGCGCCCAGATCGTAGAAGTAGGTGTCACTCGACACGGTGAGCGCCTTGCGCAGGTCGACGTCCCCGTAGGCGGCCCGCCCGGCGTTCTGGCGGCGACATCCCTGGGCGCAGTCGGGGATGGTGTAGATGCCCGGGTCGAAGATGACCGTCGCCGGCGTGATGAGCCCCGCCTTCAGGCCGGCGAGGGCGGTCACCAGCTTCCACGTCGACCCCGGGGCGTACTGGCCCAGCACCGCCCGGTTGACGAAGGGTGTCCCCTGCGAGGGGTCGGTCAGCGCCGCGAACTGTTCCGGCGTGATCTGGTACACGAAGTCCGCCGGGTTGAAGGTCGGCCACGAGGCCATGGCCGCCACCGTGCCCTCCTTGACGTCGAGGACCACGGTGGAGCCGCCGAAGATCACCGGCGCGCCCGTCACCGGGTCCTTGTGGCGCTGGGTCTTGGCCATGCCCGAGGCGAGTGCCGCCTCCGCCGCTCGTTGCACCTCCAGGTCGATGGACAGCACGAGGTCCTTGCCCTGCACCGGCGGGCGCCGCTCGAGCTCTCGGACCGGCACCCCCTTGGCGTTGACCTCCAGGACGACCTCGCCGTCGATTCCCGCCAGATCGGCCTCGAACGCCCGCTCGACACCGTCCTTGCCCAGGCGAGAGTCGAGCCGGTACCGGTCCGGGGCGGCTTCCAGCTCCTCGGGGTTGATCTGGCCCACGTAGCCCAGCAGGTGGGCCGCCAGGGTGCCGTGGGGATAGGAGCGCACCGCCACCTGTTCGGCGTCGACACCCGGGAACTCGTGCCTGCGCTCCCGCAGCTCGATGAGGGCCTGCTCCGGGACGTCCTCCGCCACCGGAACGGGGGTGAAAGGGCCGAAGCGCTGGTCGCCGAGCCGGCCCGTCAGCGCCGCCACCGGCCGTTCCACCACGACCGCCAGGCGTTCGATGACGTCTCGGCGCTCGGGCTCGCTCTGCCGGTTGAGCTCCGCCCGGTTGACGGTCACCACGTTGGACGCCCGGTTGCCGACCAGGATGGCGCCGTTGCGGTCAAGGATCCGGCCCCTGGGTGCGGGAAGGGGGATCACCCGCTGCTGGTTGCGTTCGGCGGCGACCTCGTACTCGCCGGCGTTGAGCACCTGGAGGAACCAGAGCCGGGCGAAGAGGGCGGCGAACAGCGACAGCGTCACCACGCCGACGATCCCCAGCCGCAGGCGGGGGCTGTCGACGGTCATGGCCGGGCCTCGGCGCTCACCGCAGCACCGGCCGCGGCCCGAGATCGGGCACGGCGGCCCACCGCATGATCCGTACCGCCGCTAGGCCGAGAACGGCATTGGCGACGCCCACCACCAAGGCCACGGTCAGCAGCCGCACGGAGATGAACTGCTCGTGACCCAGCACGGCACCGGCGCCGGCGAAGAGGAGCACCCCGAGCAGGCTGCCCATGAACACGGTCAGGACCGGGATCCACCAGTCGGCGTGCAGGATGGTCTCCTGGACGGCCCCCACCGCGTAGGCGGCCAGGCTGTAGGCCAGCGCCGACAGCCCGAAGGGCGTCTCCAGGAAGCAGTCGGCCAGCAACCCGGCTCCGAACGCCACCGCCGCACCCCGGTCGGCGCCGGCGGTGATGGCGGTGGCGATGCCCAGGAGCAGCAACACGTCGGGGGCCACGCCGAAGAACCGCAGTTGAGGGAACACGGCAGTGTGGAGCACAACGGCGATCAGCAGCACGGGCGGCAGACGGGTCGCCGCCGTCATCGGGGCTCCGTCTGCACGACGTGGACGAGGCTCAGCCGGGTGAGGTCGGCGGCTGGGCGGACCTCGACGTCTTGTTGGAGCTGGCCGGGGGGTGCGTTGACGCTGGCCACCCGGCCCACCGGGATGCCAGGAGGGAACACGCTGTTGTCGAGCCCGCTGGTGACCACCAGCTCGAGGACGCTGACGTCGGCCGAGAGGTCGACGAACGACAAGGACATGAGGCGGTTGGGGCCCTCTCCCTCGGCCACCGCCATCTCGCCGGACCGGGCCAGCCGTACGCCCACCGACGATTCCGCATCGGTGATGAGCCGCACCCTCGAGCGAGTCCCCGACACGGAGGCCACCCGGCCGACGAGCCCGGCGCCGGTGACCACGGGCAGGTCGGCGGCGATGCCGTGGTCGCTGCCCTTGTCGAGCTCGATGGTCTGCTCGAAGTTGGAGATCGGAGTGGAGACCACCCGTGCCGCCACCTTGGGAAGGTCGCCGGTAAAGGGGGCGTCGAGCAGTGCGAGCGCCTCGGCCAGTTCCCGCTCCGCCCCCTCGTCCCTGCCGAGCCGCCCTTCCAGCTCGGCGATGCGGGCTCGGAGCTCGGCGTTCTCCTCCTCGAGGTCGCCATAGCTCGTCAACCCGGCGAAGGCGTCCCGCACCGGGGCCAGCACGCCGGCGGCGGCCGAGCGCACCGGCGCGAGGGCGTCGGCCGCGCCATCGCGCAGCGTCCCGATCAGACCTGCGCCTCCGCCCCGGAAGTCGAGGGTGATGATGGTGACGGAGGTGAGCACGAGCAGCAGCAGGGTGACGCGGGTGCGCCCACCGCGCCGGGAGACAGCCACGAGGCAGGCCCCGGGTCAGTGCGCACTCGACGAGAAGAGGACGCCCTTGAGCGCCTCGAACTCCTCCAGGGACTGACCGGAGCCGATGGCTACCGACTGCAGCGGGTTCCTGGCCACGGTGATGGGCATGCCCGTCTCGGCTTGCAGCCGCTCGGTCAGGCCGAGCAGGAGCGCGCCGCCCCCCGTGATGACGATGCCCGACTCCATGATGTCGGCCGCCAACTCCGGCGGGGTCTTGTCGAGGGTGACCTTCACGGCGTCGACCACGGCCGACACCGGTTCCTCCAGCGCCTCCCGGATCTCCTCGGTGGAGGTGATGATGGTCTTGGGCAGGCCCGTGACCAGGTCGCGGCCACGAATCTCGGCGGTGAGCTCCTCCTCGAGCGGCCACGCCGACCCCAGGGTGATCTTGACCTCCTCGGCGGTGCGCTCACCGAGGGCGACGCTGTACTCCTTCTTGATGAACTGCAGGATGGCGTCGTCGAGCTCGTCACCCCCCACCCGGACCGACTGGCTGGCGACGATGCCCCCGAGGGAGATCACCGCCACCTCGGTGGTGCCGCCGCCGATGTCGACGATCATGTTGCCAGTCGGCTCCTGCACCGGCAGGCCGGCCCCGATGGCCGCCGCCATGGGCTCCTCGATGATGTAGGCGGGCTTGCGGGCACCGGCGTACTCGGCCGCCTCCTGCACGGCCCGTTGCTCGACGCCGGTGATGCCCGACGGGACGCAGATCACCATCCGGGGCTTCACCCACCGGCGCTGGTGCACCTTGTGGATGAAGTAGCGGAGCATCTTCTCGCAGATCTCGAAGTCGGCGATGACGCCGTCCTTCAGCGGCCGGATCGCCTGAATGTGGCTGGGCGTGCGGCCCAGCATCCGCTTGGCCTCGGTGCCCACCGCCACCGGGCGGCCGTCCTTGACGTTGATGGCCACGACCGACGGCTCATTGAGGACGATGCCCCGGCCGCGCACGTAGACGAGGGTGTTGGCCGTTCCGAGATCGACCGCCATGTCGCGGCCCATGACGTTGGCGAAGGGATTTTCGGACATTTTGCGGGCGAGCCTCCGTCAAGGGGGAGGGCGACATCGCCAGGCTAGGTGTCGTGCCCTGGCCCCACAAGCGCGCCAGGCGATGGCTTCAGGCCAGGGCAGGGAAAAAGAGCTCGATCTCCCGCTGGGCGGAGGCCGCCGAATCGGAGCCGTGAACCAGGTTCTCGGTCAGCACGGTGCCCAGGTCGCCCCGAATGGTCCCCGGCGGCGCCTCGGCCGGATTGGTCGGTCCCATGAGGGTGCGCACGATCCGCCACGTCTCCTCTGGCCCCTCGACGACGAGGACCAGAGACGGCGAGCGGGTGATGAACTGGACCAGGTCACCGAAAAAGGGGCGCTCGGCATGCTCGGCGTAGTGGCGCCCGGCCGTCTCCCGGTCGATGCGCCGGAGCTCGGCGGCGGCGAGGCGCAGGCCCTTGCGCTCGAGGCGAGCCACCACCTCCCCGGCCAGCCCCCGTTCGACGGCATCGGGCTTGCAGATGACCAGCGTGCGGTTCACGGCGGGCACGTTAGCCATCACGGCCGTCCGGCCCTGCCGGGCCGCCACCGCCGCCATCGCCACCGGCGGTCCGGTTCCCGGCGCCGACGAGTGCGGCCCTCGCCGCGCCGACGGCATGCAACGAGCCGGTGACCAGCACGGCGTCGTCGGCGGAGGCGATGGCCAGCGCCTGCCGGACGGCTTCGGCCACCGGTGGCACCACCTCGACCTCGACGCCGGTCGCTCGGGCGGCGGCGGCGACCTCTTCGGCCGGCAGGGCCCGGGGCCAGTCGGCGGCGCACGCCACCACGAGGCGGGGCTCGGTGGCGGCCAGGGCCTCGAACATGGCCGCCGGCGACCGTCCCCGGTTCATCCCGACCACCAGCACGCGCTCGCCCCCCACCGAGAAGTCCCGCAAGGTGGCGGCAACCGCTCGGCAGCCGTCGGGGTTGTGGGCGCCGTCGAGCACCAGGAGGGGATTGCGCCCGACGACCTCGCAGCGCCCCAGAACGGCGCCGCTGGCCAAGGCCTCCCGCCGGGCCTCCTCCTCCACCGGGCGGCCGAAGAAGGCCTCGGCGGTGGCCACCGCCACGGCGGCGTTGTCGCCCTGGTGGGCCCCGTGCAGCGGCAGGAAGACGTCTCGGTACGACGCCCCCGGGGTCTGGAGGTCGAGCAGCCGCCCACCCACCGCCAGCCGGTTGGCGGTGCAGCCGAACTCGCGGTCACGGGCCAGGATCGCCCGCGGGCCGGCGCCGACGAAGATCGACGCCAGCTCGGGGTCGGTCTCCCCGAGCACGAGGGTGCCCTCCGGCCTGACGATGCCAGCCTTCTCCCGGGCGATGTCGGACCGGGTGGGACCGAGCACGCCGATGTGGTCGAGGCCGACGTTGGTCACCACCGAGACCACGGCGTCGACCACGTTGGTGGCGTCCCACCGGCCCCCCATCCCGACCTCGACCACGGCGGCGTCGACGGCCAGGTCGGCGAACCACCGGTAGGCAGCCAGGGTGAGGATCTCGAAGTGCGACGGGCGGACCCCGCTCAGGTCCTCGAGTTGGGCCACGGCGGCCACGCACTCGGCGAGGTCGGCGTCGTCGATGACCTCGCCGTTGCGGGCGATGCGCTCGTTGACCCGGACCAGGTGGGGGCTGGTGTAGGTCCCCACGGTCAGGCCGTGGGTGGCGAGCAGGGCGGTGACCATCCTGGCCGTCGAGCCCTTGCCGTTGGTGCCGGTGACGTGCACCGCCGGCTGGGCGTGCTGCGGGTCGGCCATGAGCCCGCACAAGGTCGTCATGCGCTCGAGCGTGGGGGGCTCGAACCGCCCGGCGACCAGCGCCTCGAGGTTGACCGACGCGCCCAGGTAGGCGAGGGCGTCGTCGTACGACCAGTCGCCGGCGGGAGGCGGACGGCGTGGGGCCCGGCCGGCGCCAGGGAGCGAGGAAGCCAAGAAGGCGGGGACCGCGGCCCTCAGACCTTCACGACGACGGGCGGGGTCACGACGGTCTCGCCGGTGTCCACGGTCGGCACCGCCGCCCGGGTGCCGTCGTACGACCGGAGCGCCTCGGCGGCGCGCAGGGCCCGCTCCCGGGCAGCTTCGGCGGCCGCGGAGGCGCCTTCGGTCACCCGCTGGGCCGGTCGGCGACGGCGCGCCTGGGCCGCCCGCCTGCGGCTACGACGGTCGAGCAGCCATCCCAGGAGGGCTCCGACGACGGCGCCTTCGGCGGCCGCCTTCGCCACCCTGGCCGCCATATCGTCGGACACCTCGTCGTCGCCCCTCGCTTGCACGAAGGCGATGGCCGCTCCGGCCATCCCGCCGAACAGCGCGCCTTGCACAACCTTGCGCATTTCGTCTCCTCTCCTGGCGAACCGGCCTCCGGGGTCCCCCCGGGCGATCAGCTTGCGGCGCGGCGAGGACGTTGGGTCCGGGGCGCCTCGGTCCGGGGTACGAGCGTGGGGTTCACCTTCTCCTGCACGACCTGACGATCGATGACGCACCGGCCGACATCGGTCGAGCTTGGCAGGTCGTACATCACATGGAGGAGGACCTCTTCGAGGATGGCCCGCAGCCCTCGGGCGCCGGTGCCCCGGAGCAGGGCCTGCTCGGCCACGGCCTCGAGCGCGTCGCTCGAGAAGTCGAGCTGGACGTCCTCGAAGTCGAACATGCGCTTGTACTGCTTCACCAGCGCGTTCTTGGGCTCCACCAGGATGCTCACCAGGGCGCCGGCGTCGAGGCTCGACACGGCGCCGATGACCGGGAGGCGGCCGATGAACTCGGGAATCAGCCCGAACTTGAGCAGGTCCTCGGGGAGCACCTTGGCCAGGAGCTGACCCAGCTCCTTCTCTCCAGAGCGGCGGATGTCGGCCCCGAAGCCCACGCCCTTCTTGCCGATGCGTGCCTCGATGATCTTCTCGAGCCCGGCGAAGGCACCACCACAGACGAAGAGGATGTTGGTCGTGTCGATCTGGATGAACTCCTGGTGCGGGTGCTTGCGCCCGCCCTGGGGCGGCACCGAGGCGGTGGTGCCCTCCAGGATCTTGAGCAGTGCCTGCTGCACGCCCTCACCGGAGACGTCCCGCGTGATCGACGGGTTCTCGGACTTGCGAGCGATCTTGTCGATCTCGTCGATGTAGATGATCCCTGTCTCCGCCTTCTTGACGTCGTAGTCGGCGGCCTGGATCAGCTTGAGCAGGATGTTCTCGACGTCCTCGCCGACGTAGCCGGCCTCGGTCAGAGCGGTGGCGTCGGCGATGGCGAAGGGGACGTTGAGCATCCGGGCGAGGGTCTGGGCCAGCAGCGTCTTGCCGCAGCCGGTCGGGCCCAGGAGAAGGATGTTGGACTTGGCCAGCTCGACGTCGGCGTCACCGGTGTTGCCGACCTGCACCCGCTTGTAGTGGTTGTAGACCGCCACCGCGAGGATCTTCTTGGCGTGCTCCTGGCCGACGATGTAGTCGTCGAGGAACTCGTGGATGTCCCGGGGCTTCGGGAGCTCGTCGAAACGGAGCTCGGCCGTCTCGGAGAGCTCTTCCTCGATGATCTCGTTGCACAGGTCGATGCACTCGTCGCAGATGTAGACGCCGGGGCCGGCGATCAGCTTCTTGACCTGCTTCTGCGACTTGCCGCAGAACGAGCACTTCAGCAGGTCGCCGCCGCCGTCACCGATCCTCGCCATGTGTCCCCCCGGGTGTGATGCTGGGTTGCTACGCCGTCGCTGCGGAGTCGGCCGGAGCCAGCTCTCGCATGCTGACGACCTCGTCGATGATGCCGTACTCCTTCGCCTCTGCGGCGGACATCACGAAGTCGCGGTCAGTGTCTCGGTGGATCTTCTCGATGGGCTGTCCGGTGTGCTCCGAGAGCAGCTCCTCGAGCGCCGTGCGCATCCGCTCGATCTCCTTGGCCGCCAGCTCGATGTCGGCCGCCTGGCCCATGGCCTGACCGTAGGGCTGGTGGATGATGATCCGAGCCCGGGGCAGCGCCAGCCGCTTGCCCTTGGTCCCGGCCGCCAACAGGACCGCCGCCGCCGACGCCGCCTGTCCGAAGCAGATCGTGGTGATGTCGGGCTTGACGTACTGCATGGTGTCGTAGATCGCGAACAGCGCCGTGATGTCGCCGCCGGGCGAGTTGATGTACACGTTGACGTCGCGGTCGGCGTTCTCGGACTCCAGGTGCAGCAGCTGGGCCACGACCAGGTTGGCGATGGTGTCGTCGATCGGGGTGCCGATGAAGATGATGTTCTCCTTCAGCAACCTCGAGTAGAGGTCGAATGCCCGCTCGCCTCGGTTGGTCTGCTCGACCACGGTGGGGACCAGGTAGTTGAAGGCCCGCAGCCGCTCCTCACCGCCGGCCAGGACCTCGAGGTTGCGGATGGGATCGGTCATGCAGGCTGCTCCTCGACGGTGCCGGGTTCGGCGGCGGGTTCCTGGGTGGTGTCGGCGGTCACTTCGTCCGACGCTGTTCGAGGTGGTTCCAGGTCGCCACGATCAACCGGGCGACCGTCCTCGTCGACGATCTCGGCGTGGTCGACCAGCCACTCCAGGGCCTTGCTCTTCGCCACGTCCGAGCGTATCGCCTGCAGCTGGTCAGCGCGCTCGAGCCGGCGGCGAACCTCGGAGGGGTCCTCGTGGATCTGATGGGCCATGCGATGGATCTGGGCATCGACGGCGTCGTCGTCTCCCTCGATGCCCTCGGCCTCGGCGACGGCCCGCAGAGCCAGGTCGGCCTTGACGGCGTCGGTGGCTCGCCGGCGCAGCTCCTCACCCAGCTCCTCACCGGTGCGCCCGGTGGCCTGCAGGTAGTCCTCGATGGAGACGTTCTGGGTGCGCAGCCGGGACACGAGCTGCGACGCCTGTCGCTCGACCTCGGCGTCGACCAGCGGCGCCGGCGGGTCGTCGTCGACCAGCTGGACCAGGGCTGCCAGCGTGCCGTCGTCCAGGGCAGCCTTGCTCTGCGCCGGCTTGATCTCGGCCAGCCGCTGGCGAAGATGCTCTCGCAGCTCGGCCACGGTCTCGAACTCCGACGCCTCATTGGCCCACTCGTCGTCGATGTCCGGGAGGACCTTCTCCTTGACGTCCTTGACCAGGACGCGCAGGCGGATGGGGTGCTCCTGCTCAGGATCGGGGTGCTCGGCGTTGAACACCAGGATGTCGCCGACCTTGGCGCCCCGGAGCTCGGCGTCGAGCTCGGGCAGGATGGCCTCGCTGCCCACCTCGTAGAGGTAGTCGTCGGCGGTGAGGCCCTCGACCGGCTCGTCGGCGATGGAGCCGGCGATGTCGATGGTGACGTGGTCGCCGTCGCGTGCGGGTCGACTCACGACCTGGAGCTCACCGAACTGGGCCCGCAGGCGCTCGACCTGGGCGTCGACCTCGGCCTCGGTCACCTTGGGGTTGGGCACGGTGACCCGAAGGTGGTCGTAGCCCGGGACCTGCACCTTGGGGCGAACCTCGACTACGGCGTCGAAGGCGACGGGCCCGCTGTCCTGGCCGGCGGTGATGTCGATCTCGGGCGGAGCGATGGCGTCGACGTCGGCCTCGACCACCGCCCGCTCGTAGTAGTCAGGGAGGGCCTCACGCAGCGCCTCCTGGCGGGCCACCTCGGTGCCGATACGGGCCTCGAGCAGGCGCCGGGGCGCTTTGCCCGGTCGGAAGCCGGGAATGCGGGCCTCGCGGGCGATGCGCTTGAAGGCTGCGTCGATCGCCTGCTCGAACTCCTCCTCGTCGACCTCGACGACGAGCTTGACTCGGTTGCCCTCGAGAGGTTCGACATTGGTGCGCACCACGGCGGAGTGTAACGGGGCACCACCGTCCGACCGACCGGCGAGCCCGAAGCGGTGCCCGGGGAGGGCGGTACTGTGTGCGAGCACGGGGAGTAGCGCAGCGGAAGCGCACCTGCTTTGGGGGCAGGAGGCCGCGGGTTCAAATCCCGCCTCCCCGACTCCTCCTACCGGCCCCTGGTGCGCACCCATCATCCGGCGCGTCCCCCGCTGGTGGAGCCCAGGACCACGGGGGTAGCGTGACCACGCCCCGCGGGTGTAGCTCAACGGTAGAGCTCCAGCCTTCCAAGCTGGCGACGCGGGTTCGATTCCCGTCACCCGCTCGCACCTCCGCCACGAAACCTGACAAACCTGATCCGGTTAGTCAGATTTGGGGTAGGCTGCCTCCGTTCGCCGACCGACGAGCGAGGTCCGACCCGATGCCCACCCCCGTCACCATCGTGCAGCGCCCGCAGCCGGCGCCGGCGCCCGATCGCAGCGACCTCGCCGCGGCCTCGGAGTCACTCGAATCGGCCAGCGCCGCCGACGTGGTGCGGTGGGCCTGGGACCGCTACGGCTCCGGCATGGTGGTGACGTCGTCGTTCCAGGACTGCGTTCTGCTCGACGTGGTCGCCTCCGCCGCGCCCCGGGCCCAGGTGGTCTTCCTCGACACCCAGTACCACTTCCCCGAGACCCTGGCGTATGTCGAGCAGGTCCAGGACCGTTACGGGCTCAACCTCCGGGTGGTCCGTCCCCAGGTCGACGCCGACGATCGCTGGCGCGACGACCCGGACGGTTGCTGCCGGGTGCGCAAGGTCGAGCCGCTGCGCCGTGCGCTGGCCGGGAGGTCGGCGTGGGTGACCGGGCTGCGGCGGGCCGACGGGCCCACCCGTGCGTCGATCCCCGTGGTGGGCCACGACGCCAAGACCGGTACCGTCAAGGTCAACCCGCTCGCCACCTGGAGCGACGACGACGTCGCCGACTACGTGCGCCGGCGCGAGCTCCCGGTGCACCCGCTGACCTCCGAGGGGTACGCCTCCATCGGTTGCTGGCCCTGCACCCGCCCGGTCGGTGACGGGGACGACGCTCGTGCCGGTCGCTGGCCCGGGATGGGCAAGACCGAGTGCGGCCTGCACCGCTGACCAACTCGAGGAGCACCTATGGCGGACACCCGCTCCAAGGTGGAGACGATCAAGGGCGAGAGCGCCTACCTGCGCGGGACCGTGGCCGAGGAGCTGGCCACCGAGGGTCCGTTCACCCACGACAACTACCAGCTGCTGAAGTTCCACGGGATCTACCAGCAGGACAACCGCGACGTCCGCAAGGAGCGTGCCCGCCAGGGCCTCGACCGCGACCACATCTGCATGGTCCGGGTGAGCATCCCCGGCGGCACCCTCACCGGCGACCAGTACCTGGTGGTGGACAAGCTGGCCGACACCATCGGTGACGGCACGCTGCGCATCACCACCCGTCAGGGCGTGCAGTACCACTTCGTGCGCAAGGGCGAGCTCCAGCCCCTGCTGGCCGCCCTCAACGACCAGCTGCTCACCACCTTCGGCGCCTGTGGCGACGTCGTACGCAACACCATGTGCTGCCCGGCTCCGCTGGCCGACCCCCGCAAAGCCGAGCTCGAGCGCTGGACCGCCGAGGTGGCACGCCGGTTCCGCCCGCGGACCCAGGCGTACTGGCAGCTGTGGGTCGACGGCGAGCGGGCAGTGAGCGCCGAGGCCGACGAGGAGCCGCTCTACGGCGCCACCTACCTGCCCCGGAAGTTCAAGATGGGCTTCGCCTCCCCCGGCGACAACTGCATCGACGCCTACACCCAGGACGTGGGCATCATCCCCACGTTCGACGGCGAGCAGGTGGCGGCCTTCACCCTGCTGGTGGGCGGGGGCATGGGCAAGAGCCACAACAAGCCGGAGACCTTCCCCCGCCTCGCCGACCCGCTGACCACGGTGGCGCCCGCGGAGCTGATGGAGGTGCTGGAGGCCATCGTGGCGACCCAGCGGGACAACGGCGACCGGGCCAACCGCGAGCACGCCCGGATGAAGTACCTGGTGCACGACTGGGGGCTCCCCCGGTTCAAGACCGAGGTCGAGAACCGTCTGGGCCGGGCCCTGCCCGAGCCCCAGCCGTTCGTGCTGGACGCCGCCGACGACCACCTGGGCTGGCATCCCCAGGGCGACGGCCGCTGGTTCTACGGGGTGAAGGTCGAGAACGGCCGCATCGCCGACCGGGGTGACGAGCGTGTCCGTGCCGGCGTGCGTGCCGCGGTGGAGCGCTTCGGATTGAACGTGCGCTTCACGCCCAGGGAGGACCTGATCCTGACCGATGTGGCGGAGAACGACCGGGAGGGGGTCGATGCCCTGCTGGCCGACCACGGCGTGGTCCCTCCGGCCCAGTGGGTCCCGGTGAAGCGCAACTCGTTCTCCTGCGTGGCCCTGCCGACCTGCGGCCTGGCCCTGACCGAGTCGGAGCGGGCGCTGCCCGGGGTGCTCGACGAGCTGACCGCCGAGCTCGACACCCTGGGGCTGAGTGACCTCGACGCCCACGTGCGCATGACCGGCTGCCCCAACGGCTGTGCCCGTCCGTACACCGCCGAGATCGGGCTGGTGGGCCGGGGCAAGGTCAACTACGACGTCCACCTGGGTGGCGAGCCGGTCGGGGTCCGCCTCAACACCATCTTCGCCGAGAACGTGCCCCGCGACGAGCTGGTCAACGTCCTGCGACCGGTGCTGGTGCACTACCGCGAGCACCGCGGCGACGACGAGCGCTTCGGCGACTTCTGCCACCGCTTGGGCGTCGACCACCTGAGAGCCGAGCTCGGCAACGAGACATGGAACCGGCGAGCGCGGGCGGCACGCTGAACGAGGCGGCGTCGCGCGAGGCGGAGCCGCATCGGGGCTACGTGGTGTCCTGGCGCCTGGCCGGCCGGCGCGTCGTCGTGGTCGGCGGCGGTCCTGCCGCCGAGGCCAAGGTGACCGGCCTCCTCGGCACCGGGGCGGAGATCGTGGTGGTGGCGCCTGAGGTGGAGGCTCGCCTGGAGGAGCTCGCTGCCGCCGGAGCGGTCACCTGGGTGGCCCGACGGGTGCGCCGGCGCCACCTGCGCCGGGCGGCGCTGGTCGTGGTGGCCACGGGGACCGAGCGCACCAATGCCTGGGTGTGCCGCCACGCCCACCGGGCCGGCGCCCTGGTCAACGCCGTCGACGACCCCCGGCGTTGCGACGTGACCGTGCCCGCCGTGGTGCGCCGGGGCCCGGCCACCGTGGCCGTGACCACCGACGGCCAGAGCCCTGCCGCCGCACGGTTCCTCCGGGAGCACCTGTCGGCCGCGCTACCGGCCGAGATGGGCGAGATGGTGGCCCAGGCAGCGTCGGCCCGGGCCCGGCTGCGCCGGCAGGGCCGGTACCGCTACGACTACTACGCCTGGAAGCAGCGCTTCTTCGAGCCGGCGGTGGAGGCCATCGCCGCCGGCCGGGGCCCGGGCGTGCTCGAGGAGCTGGCCCGCCGGCTGGTGGCCGGCTTCGACGCTCCCTCCCCGCTGCGGCCGGGCGGGATCAGCTTGGTGGCCGGCGCCGGCGACGACCGCCCGCTGGGCGAGCGTGCCACAGAGGTGTTGGCCGAGGCCGACGTGGTCGTCTACGAGCCCGGAGTACCGGCAACATTGCTCGACCTGGCCCCGGTGGGCGCCCTGCGCCTGCCGGCGAGCGCCGGGAGCGGCGCCGGCGGCGACGCGGCGCAGGTGGGACGGATGTTGCGAGACCACGCCGGCACGGGAGCGGCCGTGGTCCACCTCGCCACCGGGCCGGCCCCCGCCCTGGACGTGGACGTTTCGGGGCTGAGGGTCGAGCTCGTGCCGCCGGCCACGGAACCGGCCGGAGCGCCGGCTCGCTGAGCCGCCGCGCCAGCGCCGGTCAGGACACCCGCACCAACCGCAGCGTGTCGGTCGCCGGGTCGGGGTCGGACGGGGCCCCCACGAGGACGCCCACAAGGTCGCCCGCCTTCACCACCCCGCGCCGAGCGGCGCCCTGCACCGCGAACCACACGATGTCGTCGGTGGTGCCGTGCCGGTCGGTGAGGACGGGGGTGACCCCCCACGCCAGCGCCAGCTGGCGGAACGTGCGCAGCGAGGGGGTGGCCCCCAGCACCGGGACGGTCGGGCGGAACCGCGAGATGGCGCGGGCGGTGTCACCGCTGTTGGTGCAGGCGATGATGGCGGCCACGTCGGCGTCGTTCGCCGCCCTCCAGGCGGCAGCCGAGATGGCAGCGGTGATGCGCACCTGTGCCGGCGCGCCCTGGGCCTCCACCGCCTGCTGGCGACCGAGGGCCCGCCCCCAGCCGAGGTAGTCGAACTCCTCTTCGGCCCGCCGGGCGATGCGGGCCATGGTGGCCACGGCGCCCACGGGGTCGTGGCCCACCGCCGTCTCGCCCGAGAGCATCAGCGCGCTCGTCCCGTCGAACACGGCGTTGGCGACGTCGCTCACCTCGGCCCGGGTCGGCGCCGGCGCCCGGACCATCGACTCGAGCATCTGGGTGGCGGTGATGACCGGGCGCCCGTAGGCCACGCCCGTGCGGATGATGCGCTTCTGGTGGTGGGGCACGTCCTCGAGGGTGCAGCGGATGCCGAGGTCGCCACGGGCCACCATGACGCCGTCGGCGGCGGCGATGATGTCGTCCAGGACGTCGACCGCCTCTTGGGTCTCGATCTTGGCGATGAGCATCGGGCCCTGGCGCCCCACCGCCTCCCGGGCGCGCTCGACGTCGGCGGCCGAACGGACGAAGGAGATGGCCACCGCATCGATCCCGGCCTCGCACAGGGCACCCAGGAGTCGCAGGTCCTCGGCGGTGGGCGAAGCGGTCGTCTGCCGCCCCGCGGGCAGCACCACCCCGGGCCGGCCCTGCGCCCATCCGGGTGAGACGACCTCGGCGCGGGCGCGGTCACCGTCCACCTCACGGACCAAAAGCTCGATGGCGCCGTCGCCCAGCGCCACCCGGTCGTCGGTCCGCAGCTCGACCAGCACCGAGGCGTCGTCCACGGCGATCCGCTGCTGATCGCTGCCGTCGGCCACCCCCGCCGCCACCAGGTCGAGCACCGTGCCCTCGTCCAGGTGCACGCCGTCGCCCGGGAACGGCGCCGCCCGCACCTTGGGCCCGGGCAGGTCGGCGAGCACGCCCACCACCGTGCCCTCACGCTCCGCCGCCGCCCGAATCCTCCGCAGGCGTTCCAGCGTCTCTTCCAGATTGGCGTGGGCGAGGGACAGGCGGGCGAAGTCCATGCCGGCGATGACCATGCCCCGAAGGGTCTCCGGGTCCTCGCACGCCGGTCCGACAGTGGCGACGATCTTGGTGCGGCGCTCCATGGAGGAGGAAGGGTAAGCAACCGCGCCGGTGGACGACCATCCGGCGGTGGCCGGTACCGACCACGACGACTACACCAGTGTCGCCTCCTGCGATTCCGAGCGGGCGGGGGCGCGGGTGCGGACCACGACGGTCCTCGCCAGCTGGTCGCCGAGCCGCTGCCGGCGGGGCGAGGCCAGCGCCACGAGGAAGCCGACGAGATAGAACAACAGGGCGTCCACCACCCGCAGCACGTTGCGCACCACGGCAGCGCCCAGGTCGACGGACGAGCCGTCCTCGCCCACGACCCGGATGCCGGTGAGGCGCTTGCCGAGCGTCGCCCCCCACCTGGCCTCCGTCCCGGCGTAGTAAGCGAGCCACAGGGCGAACACGAGCAGGGCCGGCGGCCCGGAGAGCTCGTAGCCCGTTCCGGTGGTGCTCCCCGTGCCCACCGCCACCAGCCAACCCAGCAGGAGCAGCACCACGGCATCGGCCACCGCCGCCACCGCCCGTCGCCAGAGAGGTGCGGAGGTCAGCGCCGGAACACTCCCGCCGCCCACCACTCGCTCGTCGCCTGTCCCGACCGCTCCCCTGCCCGAGGGGTACGCCGGTGGTGAGGTCCGCAGGCGGCTCATCACCGCCCCTCGAAGCTGACGGTGCCGTCGACGTCTTCCACCGTGACCACGACCGTCCCCCGCTCGCCGTCGCTGGTGGTCGCCGGGCATTCGAAGGTGTCGCCCGGGTCCTTCACCAGCACCACCGCGGTTCCGCAGTCGAGCCGGAGCGACGTGCTCGAATCGCCTCGCAGGAGCTCGGCGCCGGCCTTCTCGACCTCCCTGGCGTCGAGCAGCGCTTGGAGCGGGCGGAAATCGATGGTGCCCTCGGCGTCGAGCTGGGTCACCTCGATGCGCAGCTCCTGGCCGTCGACCTCCGCCGTGCACTCGAAAACGTCCCCCTGCTGGATCTCGCGCTCCGGGCAGGTCACGCCGTCCACCGGCACGCCGGCGTCGGTCAGCTCCTGCTCGATCATCGCCTCGCCCCGCTCGATGTCGAGCATGTCGGTGCCGATGCTCAGCTCGAAGCTGGCGCCCCCGCGCAGGGCGAGGCCGGCGAGAGCCAGGCTGACGAGCGCCACGATGACCAGGACGAGACGCTTGCGGGGCCGGCGCCCGGTGGCGATCGGGGACATCCCGTCTGCCGGCGGGATCGGCGGACCTTCGGGGAACTCGCTCGGTGAGGCCTCCGCCTCGGTGGTCCTCATCATGGTCTCCTCTCATGTCCGGAATCGGATGTGCCGGCCGGTGCTGCACGCGGGTGCACTTGCTGGGAGCATGGAGGGCCGCATGTCCCGCCGACCAGGGGCAAAAGTCCCTATTTCGAGCTCCGTGCCGGGACACGCCGGCGTGGGCGCCGGCGTATCCGCGTCGTCGTCATGGCCGGCGTCCGTCGAGGGAATGGTGCGGGGCTGCCACCGGTTCGCCAGCGGTGACGGCGAGGAGGTGCGGTGATGGAGGTCCGAGAGCTCGGCCACCTGGTTCTGTACGTGCGTGACCTGGAGCGGTCGCGGCGGTTCTACCGTGACGTACTCGGCTGGCGGGAGGTTCCCGGCGACGTGCCCCTCGGGGTGGGCGCCGCTGCCTTCTCCTCGGGACGGACCCACCACGAGCTGTTGCTCATCGAGGTGGGTCCGCAGGCACGAGCGGTCCCACCGGGGCCACGGGTGGGCATGTACCACTTCGGCGTGAAGATCGGCGAGAGCGACGACGACCCGCGGGAGGCCCTGCGCCACCTCGAGCAGGCGGGCACGCCCATCCTGGGGGCGTCTGATCACACCGTGACCCACAGCCTCTACATCGAGGACCCCGACGGCAACCAGATCGAGCTCTACATCGACGTGCAGCCGGAGGTCTGGCGGGACGACCCTGCCGCGGTGTTCGCGCCGATCAAGCCCCTGCGGCTCTGAGCCTTCGCTCGGCGGCAAAGGGAGGGATCTCCCGGGGCGCCGGTAGGGTGGTTTGTTCCCATGACGACCACCTCGGTTACCACCACGTCCATCCGCAACGTCGCCCTCGTGGCCCACGTCGACCACGGCAAGACGACGCTGGTCGACACCATCCTGCGCCAGACGGGCGTGTTCGGGGCGCACCAGGCGTTGGTCGAGCGGGTGCTCGACTCCAACGACCAGGAGCGGGAACGGGGCATCACCATCCTCGCCAAGTCGGCGTCGGTGCACTGGCGGGACACCAAGATCAACCTCGTCGACACCCCCGGCCACGCCGACTTCGGCGGCGAGGTGGAACGGGCCCTGGCCATGGTCGACGGCATCCTGCTGCTCGTTGACGCCGCCGAGGGCCCGCTGCCCCAGACCCGCTACGTGCTGTCCAAGGCCATCGCCGCCGGCCTGCCCGCCGTGGTGGTGCTCAACAAGGTCGACCGTGACGACGCCCGTCCCTCCGAGGTGCTCGACGAGATCTACCAGCTCTTCTTCGACCTGGAGGTGCCCGAGCACCACATCGACTTCCCGGTCATCTCGACCATCGCCCGAGAGGGGCGCGCTGTCGAGGGCGTGCAGCTGCCGGCCCTCGACGCCGACCTGGCGCCGCTGCTCGACGCCGTGCTGCGCACGGTGCCGGCACCCATGGGCGATCCGACCGCCCCGCTCCAGGCGCTGGTGACCAACCTGGATGCCTCCGACTACCTCGGCCGCCTCGCCGTGGGCCGGGTCGTGCGGGGCACGTTGCGGGCGGAGCGACCGGTTGCCCTGCTCAAGGGCGACGGTACGGCGATCACCCGCCGGCCGGCACAGCTCCTCGCCGTCGAGGGCCTGAACCGGGTGGCGGTCGAGGCCCTCGGCGCCGGCGACGTGTTCGTGCTCGCCGGGTTCCCCGAGGTGGAGATCGGCGACACCATCGCCGACCCCGCCGACCCCGACCCGCTTCCCCGGCTCACCATCGACGAGCCCATCCTGCGCATGACCTTCGGCGTCAACACGTCGCCGCTCGCCGGCCGGGAGGGTCGCTACCTCACGTCTCGGCACCTGCGCGACCGCCTGGCCCGCGAGGTGCTGGGCAACGTCGCCATCCGGGTGGAGGACACCGACTCACCCGACGTGCTGCAGGTGGCGGGCCGGGGCGAGCTGCAGCTGGCCGTGCTCATCGAGTCGATGCGGCGGGAAGGCTACGAGCTCGAGGTGAGCCGGCCCGAGGTCGTCACCCGGGAGATCGGCGGGAAGCGCCACGAGCCCATCGAGGAGGGGGTCGTCGACCTGCCCGACGAGCACGTGGGGACGGTTCCCCAGACGCTCGCCGCCCGAAAGGGCACGGTCCTCGAGATCCACCCCGGCGACCCCGGCCGCACGGTGGTCACCTTCGAGGCGCCCGCACGGGGCCTGCTCGGCTTCCGCTCCCAGCTCGTGGTCCTGACCCGAGGCACGGCCCTGCTCCACACCCGCCACCGGGGATGGGCGCCGTGGATGGGCGAGCTCCCCACCCGCCGCGGTGGTGCCATGATCGCCGACCGCCCCGGGGTGACCACCGGCTACGCCCTCGACAAGCTCCAGGAGCGGGGCGAGCTCTTCGTCGGGCCCGGTGAGGCCGTCTACGAGGGCATGGTCGTGGGCGAGAGCGCTCGACCGGGCGACATGACCGTCAACGTGATCCGCGAGAAGCAGAAGACCAACATCCGCACCCACGCCTCCGACGAGGCCATCAAGCTCACGCCGCCCCGCCCCCTCACCATCGAGTCGGCCATCGAGCTCATCGCCGAGGACGAGCTGGTCGAGATCACGCCCTCGTCCATCCGGGTGCGCAAGCGCCTTCTGCGAGAGCAGCTCCGTCGGGGCGCGGCGCGGCGCTGACCGTCGCTCCAACCCCTCCGGTGAGCCTGCACCCGAGTCACAGGGACCCGATCCATCGCAGGGCCCGAAGCCCGGGCAGGAAGAAGTAGCCGCCGCCGCGGGTGGTCACGAAGCTGGGCAACCCTCGGTGGCGTCTCCGCACCGGCAGGGCGGGCTCGGTGAAGGAGCCGCCGCTGTCGGGCTGGTCGCCGGTCAGTGGATCGACCTCACCGGAGAGGCCGGCGAAGGTGGGGTTGTTCAACCAGGTGTGCTGCACGAACTCGAACTGCCGCTCGATGTCGGCGTTGAGGGCCAGGAAGAACAGCCCTCGCTCCTCGGCCACCTCGAGGTCGGTGGAGCCGTAGGGACGCCCTCGCCGCAGGATGCGGTGCCGGTTGGCCGACCGGCGGCTGATCTCCTCTGCCTTGGTGTCCGCCTTGGACGTCGAGTTGCGGGGGTTGGCCCGGCGGATGTGGGCCCCCAGCGGGCAGCGCAGGCCGTGCTTGTCGTCCTCGTAACCGAAGTCGTTGGCGCTGGAGAAGGCCTCGACAGGCTGGTCCGGCGCCAGGGCGAGAGGCGCCCCGTTGGGCCAGCGCCCCACCATCTCCGCGGACAGCCTCTGGTTGTCCTCGACGTAGCGGCGGAAGCCAACCACGTCCTGGGCCAGCTGGCGCACCACCAGGTAGCTCCCGTTGCGGCCGAGATCGCGCCGACGGGCGTCCCCCGGCACCGGAGGCAGGACCGAGGACGAACGGTCGGCGCCCACCGTGGGGCCCTCCGCCCGCAGCCCCGACTCGTCGGGGTACCCGAGCACGAACTCCCCCGGCTCTACCACCTCCCATCGGTGCGCCTCCGTGCGAGCCGCTCGCGGCGTGCCTCCCAACACCGGCTGCGACACGCCGTCGGTGAAACCGAAGTGCTCGAGGCTGTAGGGCAGCAACAGGCTGTCGATGGTCGCGGTCACCGCCAGCCCGCAGCCGTCGAGCGCGGAGGCGTCGAGGAGCTCGCCGGCGGTGGCGGCGTAGGAGGCGAGCAGCACGTCGGGCTCCGCTCCCGGAGCGCCCCAGCACCAGCGCTGCGGGGCGCTGGCCCCACGGTCACCCAAGAGGCGGGAGCGGTACTCGGTCACCATCCCCTGGCGCAGTGCCCACGGGAACGACCCCAGGGCGTCCGGCGGAAGACCGAGGCGCGCCAACCCGGCGAACGAGACGGCAACGTTGCGGGCGCTCGGCGGCCGGGACGTCTCGGCGGTGGCGACGTCGTCGGCCAAGCTGCCCAGCCAGGCCCGGGTGGCGCCAGGCTCGTCGATGCGCAGGACGAGGTACCGAGCCCACGGCAGCTTCGGATAGGCGCCGAGGACCAGGCCCTGGATGTCGTCGAGCTCGAGGGCCATCGAGCCTCCTACAGCCTCAGGAGCCACTGCTCGAGCTCGTAATCGTCGAGGTCGGCGAACAGGTCGCGGCGCAGGTCGCTGTTGGACAGGACATTGGCGAGCGACTGCCCGGGATAGGCGCTGTAGTGGACGGTCGTCGGCGTCTGGCTGCGGCGGGCCATGCGCTTGAAGGGCAGGCCGTGGCGGGCGCCTCCGGAACGAAGGCCCAGCCAGCGGCAGGCAGGAAAGTCGACGGCATTGCTCCACACGGCGCTGAGCCCGCTCGCTGCCTTCTCGATGAAGTCGTCGAGGTAGCTCTCCCAGCTGCCGTCGTAGTTGCTCACGAAGAGCAGGCGGCGCCCGCCGTCGATCAGCGACCAGTGGGCGAAGTGGATGCTGGGAATGCCACCGAGCTCACCCTTTGTGTACTTCACCCGGGCGGCGAGATTGATGACGAACAAAACGGCTCGCAACAGCGTCACCCGGCCGGCGCTGGGCTTGACGTCAGTGAGGCTGGCCAGGTGGTTCTGCACCGCCCCAACGCGGTCCTCATACGTCTCGATGGCGGTGAGGGCAGCGGGATCGACGGTGCGGTCGTCAGGGGGATCCCGACCCTCCACCCACCACAGCCAGGCAACGCCGGAGGTCACCACGCCCAGAGCGACCGCCGGCCGGCGGCGGGCGACCGCGGCCAGGAGGGCCAGCGCCGCGCCGGCGGGCACGACCACGGTGGTGTCGGCCGAGCCGGCGACGTGGCGGAGGTGGCGCAGCTGGTCGAGCACGGTCGGGGACGGCGGGGGATCGACCGCCCATGCCAGCGCCGGGTCGTAGCGCACGCGGTCGTGCAGGCCGGAGCGGATGGCGACGGGATCGGCCGGGAGCCGACCGGCGTCCTGGCGCTCGTCGAGCTCGATCTCGAGCACCTCACGGAGGCCGGCCTCGGCGGCGATCTGGCCCCGGCTGCGCCCGGTGGCCCCCACGTGGTAGGCGCCGGGGAGCACCACGTGGTCCCGGAGCCACCGTTCCGCCCGGCCGGGGTTGTCGGAGGCGCTCGGGTACCCGGGACACCCACCCCAGATCACGTCGGCGCCGGTGCCGGCAACCGCGACCACCTCGGCGAGATAGTCGGAGATCGTGCCGTCGACGTTGCTCTCGAACACCAGCGTCGCGGGGAACCGCCCCCGCGCCGGGAACAGCGCCAGGCTGGCGAAGTGGAGTGCGGGCAGCTGACCGAAGGGAAGATGCGGGTTCCCGGCAACGTCGGTCGCCATGTCCGAGAGCACGTCACGGAGACGGCTCACCGCATCGGCGCTCACCGGCGCCACGACGGTGAAAACGCTGTGACTCGACAGCCCATCCCTCGGCCACACCACGGGGAACGCTACACGTCACCTCGCCGGCGTCCAGGGGTCGTTCGGCGTCATGCGGTCACGCGCGACGACGGGCGGCCCCGCAACGGACCGCCCGTCGAACGGAGTGCTACGGGATCAGGCGCTCGGGTCCTGGTAGCTGCCCTTCAGCCGGAAGACGGCGTCGGCGGGTAGTTCCACGGGAGTAACACTTGCGTATCGGTGCTAGGTGACCGGTTCCATTCGGTACGGGGGCGCCGGCTGCGCAGGACCCTTCTCCCCGCCCCGGTAGCCTCGCCGCGATGACGGCGGAGGAGGCGGGCCCGTGAAGGTGCTGCCGGCGGTGCTGTTCGGCCTGGGCTACCCGGCGTCGATCGCCGTGATCGCCCGCTTCACCGCCGTGGTGCGCGAGCGCCGCTGGCGCTGGCTGGTGGTCCACCATGCCGGTGTCCTGGCCATCATCGCCGGCTGGGCGCTCCGGCGCCGGGGCGTGGGCGTGGCCCTCAACGGCTCGTGGCTCCTTGCCTCGTCGCTGTGGTTCGCCCTGGGCCAGCGCCGTCGTCGATGAACGACGCGGCTTCCAGGCGCGTCGCTGATCGGGCGCCCGGGAAGAGCTGGCGGTGAGGCAGGGACTGCAATCGGCGCTGCGCCTGCTGCGGCGCGGCCCTCACGGGCCCGAGCCCTCGGTGCCACCGCCCGACCTGCCACCGGCACGCGTCCGGTGGGTGCCGGGCAGGGGCGAGATGTTCGTCCGCCAACAGGAGGGACCTGGGGGAACGCTCCCTGTGCTGCTCCTCCACGGGTGGACCGTCTCGGCTGACATCAACTGGTTCTCGGTCTACGGGGCGCTGGCCGGCAGGCACCCGGTGATCGCCATCGACCACCGGGGGCATGGCCGGGGCATCCGGGCCGAGGAGCCCTTCTCCCTCGAGGCCTGCGCCGACGACGCCGCCGCCCTGCTGGAGGTGCTCGGCGTCCGCCAGGTGATCGTGGCCGGTTACTCGATGGGAGGGGCCGTTGCCCTCTTGCTCTGGCAGCGACACCGGGAGCTGGTGGCCGGTGCCGTCCTGGGCGGCACGGCGTCGGAGTGGCGGGCCACGCCCCGCCAACGGCTGATGTGGCGCTCTCTCGAGGTCTTCGAGTACGCCCTCCAGCTGGGGACCGGCGACGGCCTCGTGCAGCGCTACCTCCACTACGCGGTGGGGCGGTCACCCGAGGTCGCCGACCTGCGGGCCTGGGTCAGCGGCGAGTTGAAGCGGGGCTACCCGCGGGACATCGCCGAAGCGGGCCGGGACCTGTCCCGCTTCGACGCCCGCTCGTTCGTCGGCTCCATCGACGCGCCGTGCTGCGTGGTCGTCACCGAGCGCGACCGCTTGGTTCGGCCCCGGGCGCAACTGGCCCTGGCCGAGGCGCTGGGCGCACCGGTGGTGACAGTCGACGCCGACCACGACGCCCCGTTGGTGCGCCCGGAGCGGTTCGGGTCGGCCGTACGGCGAGCCGTGGAGACGGTCGCCCGGGCAGCGTCGTCCGCCGCTCAGTCGCTGGAGTCGTTCCCCACGTCGAAGCGCTCCTGGTAGAGCCGTTTGGCCTCGGCGACGACGTCGTTGCTGATGAGGGCCACCGGGCGCTCGAGCTCGACCAAGGGCTCGTTGTCGGGGCCGTGGCCCACGACCGTGCCCTCCAGCACCCACGCCTGGCGGTCGTTCCCCTCCTGGTCGGCAAGGTGGGCGTACTGGCACAGCCGGCGGCTCAGCCAGTCCTCGAGGGGCCGGCTCCACCACTCCTCCGGGTCGAGAGGGTTCGTCGACAGCCCGGGCAGCTCCAGGCCGGATTCGTAGTCGAAGCTGCTCTGTCGGCGGTCGTCATCGGGTCCCTTCGAGTACCGCACGAACAGCCCGGGACGAGCCCGCACCAGCCGGACCAGCTCGTCCAGCCGGCCAAGGCACGGCAGATCGTCGTCGGTCATGTCCTCGCCAGCGGGGGCGTCTCGGGCGTCGAGCTCGGGCATCCCCGCTGTTGTGCCCGGTGAGGCGCCGCAGAGAACAACGGCGATGGAGCTCAGCGCCACGTCGAAGGATCGCGGTACCCGAGGTGCTCGGCCATCTCGATGACCCGGCGCCGGGACAGCGCCGGGGCGAGCGCGCCCGCCCGGGCTTCCCATCGGCCGGGGCGGGGCGCGGTTGTGGCCATCAGCGGAGGCAGTCGAACCCGCCCGAGCTCGGAGACGCCTTCAGGGTGGCCGAGCCACCGAGCCAGGTCGGCGAACGCCCGGGCCCGGCCGTCGTCATCCCCGGTGACGTCCTCTCACCGCAAGCGGTACGAGGGCACCTCGCCGTCGGCCCGGGCGAGGCAGTCGAGCGTCGCTTCGTGGGGAGCACGCCATTGCTCCGCGCACACGTCGGTGAGCGGGGCGTGGGCCCACTCGTGCCACCCCGGCCAGAAGTCGTAGCACCACCACGAGCGGCCCCACTCCGGGTACCGATCGCTGTAGTCGGGGATGGCCAGGCGGCGCCCGACCCGGCAGTTGAAGAAACCGCGGTGGTGCCACCCGTCGACCAGGCCGTTGATCGAAGCGGCCGGGTTGCGGGTGAGGTGCACCACGCGCAGACGGGCAGCGGGGAAGAAGGAGCGCAGGAAGTCCAGGCGGAACGAGTTGCGCGGTGTCGCCAGCACGAGGGGCAGGGTTGCCAGCTCGGCCGGCGAGGGACGCCGCCACGGACTGACGAGCACGAACGGCGGCATCTCCACCAGCACCTCGCCTGGTGGTCCCTCGGCCGGGGGCACATCGGGAAAGGCGGCACGCACGGCCTCTGCGGGCAGGTCGTAATACCAGGGATCCACCTGCGGATGTGCTTCCCGCACCCGCTGCAGAAGCCGGAGGTGGAACGTCTGCGGGTCGGGAAGGCGGGTGGCGCCCATGCCCGATCGCCGCTGGCCAGCTCAGCGAGCGTCGCCCGCACCCACCGGTCGACGTCCCCGGCGTCGATGTCGACCAGCGGCCACTGGGCGGTGAGGCGCCAGGTGACGGCCAGGGAGAACCCGTCCACCTCCTCGGGTGCCAGGCCGGCGGCGGGGCGGCCCACGTCGGCCGCCACCTCGTCGCCCAGCACCTGCCGACGGTCGCCCTCCTCCAGTCCGGCCACGACGAACAGCGGGTTGACTTCGGCCCTGAGGTGGAGCAGTCCAGGGCAGCGACGCAACAGCTCCCCCACCAGGGTCGAGCCGCCGCGGGAGCTCGACGCCACCACCACGACCTCCCGCACGGGGCCGAGGTCGGAAGCGGTTCCCGGCCGGCGCCGGCGCAACTCGGCCAGGCGGGCGCGGGCGCCCGGGAGGCCCGTGGTGTGGGGTACGGCCTCGTCGTAGGACGACCAGGAGTCGGGGCGCGTCGCCGGCTGCACGCCGAAGGGCTTCACCCACCTCCGGAGGCAGCCAGACCCGACTGGACGGCAGCGGCCGCCTTGCGTCCGGAGACGACCGCTCCCTCCATGGTGGCGACGAACCGCTGGCGGGTGTAGTCGCCAGCCAGCGCCAGGCCGGGGACGGGCGTCTCCTGGCCGGGACGAAAGGACAGGTGACCGGGCTCGAGCGAGTGGAAGTCGCGGGGCAACGGCACCAGACGACAGCCGGTCACGTGCCCTTCGAGGTCGAGACCCACCCGGCGCCCCTCGTCGCACACCGTCGCCAGCACGTCAGCGGGGTCCATCTCGAGGAACCGCTCCGGCGGTGAGAGGATCACCGACAAGCGACCGGGTGCGTGGCGGAACGTGGTGCGGGACTGCTCGGCGAAGCATGCCAGCGGCGTGCCGGGGCCGAAGGTGGTCCGATCGACGTCGGTGACGGGACCGTCGAGCTCCATCTGCAGCGTGACCGACGGGGTCGACGGCAGGGCCAGCATGGGCGTGAACCACGGGTGGTCCCCGACGTGGGGTTGCAGCAACTCCTGCGCCGGGCTGATCGAGGTGGCGACCACGACGTGGCGCGCCCCGATGGTCTCGCCACCGGCCACCACCCCGGCGACCCGGCTCCCCTCCATCACCAGGCGGTCGACGCCGACGCCGGTGCGGACCTCGCCTCCGCCCCGCTCGATGGCCCGAGCGATGGGCGCGCACATCACGTCGGTCATCCCGCCCATGAACGCGCCGAGGCGCATGCGGTGGATCCGGGGAAGGCCCGGCGTCATCAGCCCGAAGAACACCGCCGCCGAGAACCGCTCGGGTGGCAGGAAGAACAGTCCGGCGGTCAGCGGGACCAGGAGGCGGTCGAGGGCCCGGTCGCTGACGCCGTGGGCCCGGGCGTAGTCGGCCACGCTGGAGGTGTCGAGGCGCTGGCGATGTCGGGCGTAGTCACGGACGCCGGCGAGGAGGAACGGCACCAACGAGAGCTTGTCCCTGGGCCCGAGGAAGTCGTTGTTGGCGAGGACGCCGCCCGCCGTCTTCAGGGGTCGCCGGAACGGCGCCAGCCCCAGTACGGCGCGAGGGCCGCCGTCGGGCACCCGGATCTCGATCTCGTCCTCCCAGCACACGATGTCGCTCACGTCGACGCCCGCTCGGTCGAGGAGACGGGACAGCGCGCCGAAGTACCCGAGGAAGCGGTGGAGGCCCGATTCCACGGGCATCCCGTCCTCCATCCACGACGAGGTGCGTCCACCGACCACATCCCGGGCCTCGAGCAGCACCACTTCCACGCCCTTGGAGGTCAGCTCGTACGCGCAACTCAACCCGGCCAGGCCGCCGCCCACCACCACCACTTGCGTGTCAGGCACGGTGGCCGGACCTGTCCTGCCCAGGGGGACACAGGTTCGTCGCCCGTCCCCTCATAGCTCCGCTCGTTGCGCTTGTCGCTGCTCGGCCAGCTTCTTGAGCCGACGCAGGAGCTCGGCGTTGCGCAGCCACAAGATGCCGTCGAGGGCGCGGTTCCAGACCTTCGCCGCGGGGCCGGCGA
>DASZDK010000050.1:0-6521 GCA_035942035.1 Acidimicrobiales bacterium | reverse complement strand
AGCCATCGCACCAGGACCAAGTCGACGACAAGGGCGAGATGCCGCCGCAGGAGGCGAAGGAGCACCTCAGCCCCGATGAGATGCGTGCCCCTGCTGGGAACACGCCGCGCGGCCAGACCGAGCCCACGCAGATGACGACCTGGGACGGTGCCGGCAACCCCATCAAGCACGTCATCGCCGAAGGCGGCGACGGCTATCTGACCGAGGGCACGGGCGCCACCACCGAGGAGGCCAAGAAGAACGCCGGGGACCCCGAGACCACCGCACTCGGCCCGGATGTCAGCCCCGGCGAGGAGTCGGAAGCGGGCGGGCCCGGCGAGCCGCTCGGCTGATCACGG
Source organism: Acidimicrobiales bacterium (assembly GCA_035942035.1). GTDB lineage: Bacteria > Actinomycetota > Acidimicrobiia > Acidimicrobiales > CADCSY01 > JAHWJR01. Next base: position 6,183 of record DASZDK010000050.1, on the reverse strand, counting down.
CCACGGGGACAGCTCCCCGCTGGCTCAGGAGTCGTTGAGAACGGCGCGGGCTGCCAACCGTCCGGGGGTGCCGGAGATGCCCCCGGACGGGTTGGTGCCCGCGCCCGACACGTACAGGCCCTCCACCGGCGTCCGATGTCGGCCGAGACGCCGCGTGGGCCGGAACGGGCCCAGCTGATCGAGGGTGATGTCGAGGACCATGGGGTGTCCGCCCGGCCAGCGTTCCACCGTCTCCATCACGTCGGGCGTGTGCGTCGCCACTCCTTTGATGCTCTGACCGAAGCCTGGAGCGCGCACCTCGAGCTCTTCCAGGCAGCGGTCGACGAACTCCGCCTGCCGCGCCGGCCACCCGCCCTCCACGATCGCCGGGGCCGCCGGGCAGGCGACGTAGACGGTGTGGTGCCCGGCAGGGGCGAGCGTGTCGTCGAGCGCGGAGGTGGTGAACGAATAGAGCGGCAGTGGGTCGGGCAGCAGGCCGGCTTCCGACCGGCTCCAGGCGGCGACGAGGTCGTCGGTCCGGTCGACGTAGCTCTGCAGGCCGTTCCAGTCGCCGGGGCGGGCGTCGGGGTAGGCCGGGAGCCGATCGGTGGCCACGTGCACCAGTGCCTGCACCACGTTCCCCCGCCGAGCGGCGGCCAGATCGGCGCCGTCTTGCCCGCCGAGCGGGGGATCGAGGAGCTCGAGCAGGGCGGTCTTCGGGTCGACGGCGGTGACGACCACCGGCGTCGGGAAGCGCTCCCCGCCCTCGGTGACCACCGCGGCCACCCGGCCACCCGGAGCCTCGATGCGGGCCACCGGCGACGAGCACCGGACCTCCACGCCCAAGGTGGCGGCTCGGCGCAGCAACGCGTCGGTGAGACCCTGGGCCCCTCCCCGTGCGTGCCACTGGCCGAACAGGTGGTAGGCGGCCTGCCACAAGGCGAAGGCAGCGCCCCCGGGCACGCTCGGTCCCACCCCGGCGTGGGCGGCGAAGGCGGCCACCGGTCCCCGAGTCAGGTCGGAGGGCAGCGACCGTGCCAACAGCGACTGGTAGGGCGCGACCAGGTCACGCAGCGACCCTGAGACGTTCCCCCTCAGGAACGCGCCGACGTTGGCCAGCCGGCGGGGGAGCTGTCGAACCGAGACGTCACCCCGTACCGCGGGCAGCATGGCCCTCACGAGGGGCGCGGCCCGCTCGACGAACGCCTGGTAGGCCCGGGCCTCGGCGGGATCCACCTCGGCGATGGAGTCGACGGTGGCCTCCAACGACCGGAAGAACCGGACGCGACGCCCGTCCGCGTGCACCGCCACGGAGAACGGGTCCATCTCCTGGTAGACGAGACCGGCCCCCGCCAGGTCCAGCTCGGCGGGGATGTCGGTCATGTTGATCATGTTGTGAGCGACGGAGTGGAGGTCGAAGCGATAACCGGGAACCGTCTCCTCGGTGCGCGCTCCCCCACCGGCACGATCGAGCTGCTCCAGGACCACGACGTGGCGACCGGCGCGGGCCAGATAGCAGGCGGCGATCAGACCGTTGTGGCCGGCTCCCACCACGACAGCGTCAACGGGGCGCACCGGTGTGCAGACTAACGACCGGGCACCATCGTTCCTCGCCGGCGATCAGTCCTTGCCCTTGCCTCCATTGCCATTGCCGGGCGTGCTGTCTTCGCCGTCGCGCAGCTCCTCCAGCTGTTCCTCCAGCCGCTCCAGTTCCTTCTGCTGCTCCTTGTCCTTCTCCTTCTCCTTCTCCTTTTCCTCCTCGTCGTCCTCGTCCGGAACCGGGGGCGGAGGAGGAGGCGGCGGAGCCGTCGTGGTGGTGGGCGCGACCGTGGTGGTGGTGGCGAGGAGCGCCAGGTTGGCCTCCACCCGCTCGGCGGCGGCGAGGACCCGGCGTGCGACTCCGTCGCTGAGCTCGTCGGTGGCGGACAGCTCCTCGACCAGGGCCCGCAGCTCGGCGAGCTCGCGCTGGGCGGCGTCGGGGCTGCCGGTGGCCGCTGCTTCCCTCAGGGCCTGCACCTTGGGCTGGAGACGGGTGGCAGCGGCCTCGCTCACCTGGCTGTCCCCGCCGCAGGCGGGAAGGAGGAGGAGCAGAGCCACGGCACCGAACCGGGCCAGTCTCACGGGCGAACCGCCTCCTCCAGGTTGTTCAGCGCCCGGTCGAGCGGCTCGGGGATGCGCTCGTCACGAGCGGCCGGCACATCGCCGCCATCGGGTGCCGCCGAGTCGCTGCCGTCCCGTGCCACCAGGGCCAGCCCGACCACCAGCACCACCGCCAGGAGCACCACCGCCAGGGCCAGCGCCGCTCTGGGGCGCATGGCCGGCGGTGTGGTGGCCGGTCGTGACCGGTCCGCCCGCGTGGAACCAAGCACCTCCGTCGCTCTCCGTTGCGTCGTCGGGCTCTCGGCGCCGACCCGGGTGGTCCGTGCGGATGGCGACGCCGCCATCGGGACCGTCCCACCGGCCAGCGCCTCGGCCATCTCACCGGCCGACCGAAAGCGGTCATAGGGATTGGCCAGCATGGCTTGCTGGATCACGGCCACCAGGTCGGGATCGAGGTCGGGGCGTAGCTCGGTGATCGGGCGTGGCCGACCTCGCTGGATGGCGCTGGCGATCACGATCGGTGTCTCGCCGCCAAAGGGACGGTGCCCGGTCACTGTTTCGTAGAGGAGCACGCCGACCGAGTACAGGTCGCTCTCAGCGGTGGCCGGGTGGCCGGCGAGCCGCTCCGGTGGCACGTAGGCAGCGGTCCCCAACAGCATCCCGGTGGCGGTGTGGGTCTGGGCCTCGGCGCTCTTGGCGATGCCGAAGTCCGCTACCTTGGCCGTCCCGTCGGCGGCCAGCAGCACGTTCGCCGGCTTGATGTCACGATGAATGAGGCCGGCAGCGTGGGCGGCGTCGAGGGCGGCAAGGACTTGCATGCCGATCCGCCGAACCGTTTCGACGTCGAGCGGCCCCTTGGCGATGAGGTCGGCGAGGCTGGAGCCCGGCAGCAGCTCCATGACGATGTAGGGGATGCCTTCGTGCTCGCCGGTGTCGAACACCGCCACCACGTTCGGATGGGACAGCCGGGCAGCGGCGCGGGCCTCGTCCTCGAACCGCTCGCGGACGCCGTCCTGCTCGGCTAGGTCGGTGCGCAGCAGCTTGACCGCCACGCTTCGTCCGAGACGCAGGTCTTCTGCCGTGCGCACCTCGGCCATCCCGCCCCGGCCGACGACGGCGCCGAGGCGGTAGCGCCCGGCGACGACGTCTGACTCGGTCAGCGGCCTCACCTCGGACATCTTCCCACTCCGGGCGCTCGTGACGCTGACCACGGTGGTGACAAGCGGAGCTGATCGCGGATGCCGTGGACCATCTGGCCGTGCGCGGGACTCCACTCGGGGATCCCCGCGCACCGGTAACCTCCCGGGCCGTCACCAACGGGACGAATGGAACAGGGAAGGCGGCGGATGGGAGGTCAGGTGGACAGCGCCCGGATCACCTCTGACCGCTCCACGCCCGGGCGACGCCGGCCGGTGCGCTGGGTGACGGCCGACCCGCCGCTGGTGGCAGCGCTCGCCATCGGCGGAATCCACACCGTGGTCGTCAGCCTTCTGCCCAGCCTGCGGCTGGCTTACGACAACCCGGCACTTCACCTGACGCTGGAGACGGCGGAGGGATTGATCGCCGCGCTCCTCGCCTACCTGGCCGCCGGACGCTTCCGCTCCACCGGGCGCGTCCAGCATCTGGTCATGGCGTGGGCTTTCTCCGTCATGGCTGTCGTCAACCTGTTCCTGTCGGCCGGTCCCATCACCATCCTCGGCTCGAGGCCGGTCGGGGCGGTGACATGGGTGGCGATCGGCCTCCGCCTGGTGGCCATCGCCTTCCTGTGCGTGGCGTCACTCACCAGGACGCGGCTGGCCCCTCGAGGACGGCCGCTGATGAAGACCCTGCTGGTGATGACAGGAGCGGTGGCACTCACCGTCGCGCTGGCGGCGGTGGTGGCCGACGCCTGGCTGCAGGATGCCATCGACCCGACACGACCGCCGACCGGTGACCAAGCCGGTGCCGGAGCCCACGGGGTGGTCACCGCCGTCCAGGTCGTGGCGCTCGGGCTCTACGCCGCCGCAGCCGCGGGGTTCACCCGCCAGAGCCGCAAGGAGGGGGACGAGCTGCTGCGGTGGCTCGGTGCCGGAGCTGCACTGGCCGCCTTCGCCCGCGTCCACTACTTCCTGTTCCCCTCGCTGTACTCCAACTGGGTCTACACCGGGGACCTGCTGCGGTTGGGCTCCTACCTGTTCTTCCTGGTGGGAGGAACCAGAGAGATCAGCGCCTACTGGAGCGACCAGGCACGGTTGTCGGCGGTCGAGGAGCGCCGGCGCCTGGCCCGCGACCTCCACGACGGGCTCACCCAGGAGCTGGCCTTCATCCGCTCCCAGACCGCGGCCATGGCCGGCGGCACGGTCATCCCGGGCATGGCCGGCCACGTGGCGGCGGCCGCCGAGCGGGCCCTCGACGAGTCACGCCACGCCATCGAAGCCCTCTCCGACGATTTCGAGCTGCCGCTGGCGGACAAACTCCGAGAGGCGGCCCAAGACGTCGTCACCCGGGCCGGCGCCGTCGTCGACCTCGACCTCGAGCCCGCGGCGTCGGTGCCGATGACCGCTCGCGACGCCCTGGTGCGAGTGGTGCGTGAGGCCACAACCAATGCCGTGCGCCACGGCGAAGCCAGGTGCGTGGTGGTCCGGGTGGCGACCAGCGACGGCGACGTCCGCCTCACGGTGACCGACGACGGCCGGGGCTTCGACCCGGCACAGGTGCGGGCCGGCTTCGGGCTGCGGAGCATGCGCCAGCGAGTAGAGGCGCTCGGAGGCGAGCTGCACGTGACCTCAACTCCCGGAAGCGGAACCACGATCGAGGTCGCACTGCCGCTCGACACTCGTTGAGGCCCGGCGGGGCCCGCCCCGGCTCAGCCGTCGGCGAGCAGCGGTCGGTCCACGCCGACGTCGTACACGAGGTGGTCGCCGGCCCGGCGGGCCTCGGCGGTGGGCGGGTGCTCGGCGAGGCGGCCGTCGTGGAACAGGTGCTCGACCGATACCTCGGCCACCAGCACGAGATGGTCGGCGAGGAGGCGCCGGTGGCAGCGCCACCACACCGACTCGGCGCACAGGATCGCCACCGGCTGATCCTGTGCCAGCGCGACCAGCTCCGCCACCCCGCCGGCGAACTCCTCGGAGGCCATGTGGTCGGCGTAGGCCCGGAACTGCTCGTTGCGCAGACCGAGGTTGGCCGAACCGGCCGCCGGCGTGCGCCGGCCTCCGAGCGAGGGAAGCCACCGGTAGCCCAGGCCGCTCTCGGGCAACCACGCCGCCATCTCGTCGGCGGCAAAGTGCGGGTGGCGCCGGCTGCCGGGGTAGCGCCGGACGTCGACGAGCACTTCGGGCCCGGCGTGGTCCATCAGTCGGGCGAAGTCGCCGGCGGCGAGGGTGCCGTGACCGACCGTGGTGATGCCGCACACCGCCGCGTGCTACCCGGGAGAGGTGGAGTGCATCCTGCTGCCCGCAGCAGCCCGCGTACGGTCGGCGGGATGTCGGTGGCTGCCCCCGATCGCAACTGATCGGCCGGTACGCCACGAGACGCGCAACAGGGGGCGCCAAGGCGGCCCTCCTGTCCCGAAGCTCGGTCGTCTACTTCTCCATGTCGACCTTCTCCGTGGCAGGGGTGACGATCGTCCGGTCGCTGACGGCGACCCGGTAGGTCCCTTCACTCACCGCCGCACCAGTGAACTGCTCTTCTGGGAAGAAAGCACGTAGACGTACTGGCTGCTCGCCGACTCCCAGTTCATGTTCTTCCCGTTCGTCCGCTCGGCGCTGACACTGCCGAGGGCGGCCTCCGGAGAGTGGTGGTCGGCGGGTCGCCGTCAGGGTCATGGCGGGGTTCACGTTGTCGGTGCCAGCAACGTCCGCGACCGACACCCTGATGGGATGGACACCGACTGGTGGTGCTCGTTCTGGCCGCGGCCGTGCTGTCGACGCTCCCCGTTCCCGAGCACCCGGCTCCGGTTGTCAACGAGCTGCCGGCGATCTGTGAGGGGACCCCATTGAGTGGTCCAGCCACTATGGGAGTGCTGGCTGGTTGTTGATGGTCCACCTCTCGGCGTACTCGGCAGGCGTGAGTCCGCCGAGAGACGAGTGGGGCCGGTAGGTGTTGTACTCGATGCGCCACGCC
>DASZDK010000049.1:0-9923 GCA_035942035.1 Acidimicrobiales bacterium | reverse complement strand
ACCAGCACTTTCGAAGTCGGGAAGGCGGGATTCGAACCCGCGACCTCAGCGTCCCGAACGCTGCGCGCTAACCAAGCTGCGCTACTTCCCGGCGGGGCGAGCCTACCGCAGCGGGAGGGCGGCGGCGCTGGAGGCGGGGGCGTCGGTGGGGTCGAAGTAGGTGCCGCCGGCGAGGATGGCCTGCACCGCCCGGCGCAGCCGGAGGGGATCGAGGGGCTTGATCAGCCACCCCTCGACCGCCGAGCGCCTGGCCAGGAACACGTCGGCCCGCCGGTCGAGGAGCATGAGCACGGGGACGTGGTCGAGGCGCCCACCGCCCTCTTCGAGGCGGAGGTTGAGCGCCACGGCCATGGCGCCCATGTTGCCGATCTGCAGGTCGAGCACGGCCAGGTCGGGCAACCGCTCCTGGACCGCCGGCATGACGTCGAGCCCATTGACGACGCTGCGCACCGAGGTGTCGGGACCGCCCACCGCCGCGGTCACCTCGTCGATGACCGAGGGGGCGTCGCTCGCCACCAGGATGCCGGCCATGGCGCGAGCGTAGCCAGCCCTGTCAGCGGTTGCTCCGGTGGTGACCACCGGGCGTGGGCACGTGTGGGCGCTCGGAGGCTGCGGGGTAGGGTTCCTCCCCTGCGGGCAAGCCTGCCGCCCTGCTGCTTTCGTCGCCTTCCCTGGAGGTCCCGTGCTCGAGATCAACGTCGACCAGAACGGCGAGTACACGGTGTGCCGACCCATCGGGGAGCTCGACGCCTTCACGGTGGGCCAGTTCCGCGAGGCGCTCACCGAGCTGGGTGGCAGCCGGCGCCTCGTCATCGACCTGTCGGGCGTTCCCTTCCTCGACTCCGCCGGCCTGGGCGCGCTCATCGGTGGCGTCCGCCGGGCGCGGGAGGCCGGCGGCGACGTGGCCGTCTACGGCGCCCGGCCTGCCGTGGCCCGCCTGTTGCACACCACCGGCTTCGACCGGGTGGCGTCGGTGTCCGAGAACGAGAACGACGCCGCCAAGGCCCTCGCCGACTCGCCCTGAGCCGTCGCCCTCAGGACCCGACGCAGAACTACTTGCGCGTCCGCAGGCCCTTCCACCTGCAAGGTTCCTCACTAGATCGGGCAAGTAGTTCTGCGCCGGGCCCTCAGGCGCCGGTCACGACCGGAACAGGTGCTCGCTGATGCGAGCCAGGGAGTCGAGGTCGTGCACGTCATGGTCGAGGAACGGCACCCGCACCACCGGTGCGGGGGCCACGTTGGCGGCGAGCTCGGTGAGGTGCGCCTTCTCACCGTCGGCGACGGTGCGCAGATCGGCCAGGTTGGCGTAGAGGCTGCCGAGGTCGGTGCCGGCGAAGCGCTGGGCCCGCTCCCGATCGGCCTCGGCCCGCCCGGTGCCGAGGCGGGGGTGCATCCGGTTGACGATGAGCGCCGCCACGGAGATCTTCGACTCCTCCAGCTTGGTGGTGAAGAACGACGCCTCGCTCACGGCGTCGACCCGTGGTGCGGCGACGAGGATGAAGGCGGTCCCCTCGTCGGCCAGGAGCGCCTCCACTCGGGCGGCCCGCTCTCGGAAGCCCTCCTCCATCCCCTCGAACGCCCGGAAGAACGCCAGGGCGTCGTCGAGCACCTCGCCGCCCACGACCTTCGACACAGTGCGCACGAAGGCCTGGGCCGCCAGGTTGACGGCCCGCAGGTAGGCCCGGGTCGGGCTCATCAGCATGCGGTACAGCCGGTGGTCGAGGAAGTTGGTGAGGCGGCGCGAGGCCCCGATGAAGTCGAGGGCGTTGCGGGTGGGCGGGGTGTCGACCACGACGAGATCGAAATCGCCTCCCTCGTGCAGCTCGTAGAGCTTCTCTCCCGCCATGTACTCCTGGGTCCCGGACAGTGCCCCGGAGATGTTGCGGTAGAAGCGGTTGCCGAGGATGCGCCGGGCCTGGTCGTCGTCAGCGGCGTGGGCCAGCACCAGGTCGTCGAAGGTCGACTTGGTGTCGAGCATGAGCGCCCACAGCTCGCCCGGCCACTCGCCGGCGATGCGGCTGGGCGTGTTGGTCAGCGAGCCGATGCCCAGCGTGTCGGCCAGGCGCTTGGCCGGGTCGATGGTGACCACCACGGCCCGGCGACCTCGCCTGGCGGCCTCGAGGGCGAGGGCGGCACCCGTCGTCGTCTTGCCCACCCCGCCGGACCCGCAGCACACCAGCACCCGGGCGTGGCCCACCAGGGAGTCGAGATCGTCGATGGGCTTCATCGTGGCCCCGGTGACGACGGCACCACATCGGGCAGGCCGGTCACCTCGGCCCGCAGGGTGTCGGCCAGCAGGTCGACCTCCGCCGGCCCGAGGTTGGCGGCGAAGACGGAGGGCAGGTGCAGCTGCGGGAGCGGGAGCCGCTCGGCCAGACGGGCGATCTGGGCGCGCTGCAGGTCCTGGCGGCGCCGGCGGAAGCGGGCGGCGCCGGCCAGCGCCTCCACCTCGGCCGGCGTCAGCACCTCGCCGACGGCCTCGGCCGCCGTCTCCGGCGGCGTGTCCAGGCCCGACAGTGGCGGGTAGACGCTGTTGACCACGACCGGGCCCAAGCCCACGCCCACCTGGTCCTCGAGGGTGAAGGCGGTCTCGACCAACTCGTTGACCGGGGTCTCCTCCGGCAGCGTCACCAGCACCACCGAGCACCGTGCCGGGTCGCTCAGCATGTCGAGCACCTCCCGGGCCTGGGCGTTGATGGGACCGACCCGCACGGCGTCGAGCAGGCCCCGCACCGAGAGCAGGAAGGTGATGGCGTGGCCGGCAGCGGGGGCGTCGACGATCACCACGTCGGCGCCGCTGCTGCGCTCCAAGGCCTTGATCTTGCCGAGGATGAGGATGTCCTTGATGCCGGGGGCGGCGGTGGCCACCACGTCCATGGCCCCGGTGGACACGAGCCGCCGGGAGATGCGGCGCAGCCCGTGGTCCTCCAGGTACTCGAGCAGGGCATCGTCCGGCGTGATGGTGCGACCCCGCACCTCCGCTTCGGTGCCGGCCGCAGGCGCCAGCGTGGACTCGACGTAGCTGAGCTGCGGCCGGCGGAACAGCGCAGCCAGCGCGGACGCCTGCTCCACCTGCACCAGCAGGGCGCTCAGCCCCTCACGCGCCGCCATGCGGGCCAGGGCGGCGGCGACGGTCGTTTTGCCCACGCCGCCCTTCCCGGCAACGATGATGACTCGCGATGCACGTAGGAACTGGCCCGGGTCCACGGTTTCCTCTCCCGTCGGGACGGGTCCGCAGGCTACTTGCGGCCGGACTGGCGTCCCTGTTCCTGTTGGCCCTCCTCTCCGGACTGTCCGCCCGGCGGGTCGCCGCTCAGCAGGGTGGCGGGGCCGAGTCGCCGCCGTCGTTCGTCGACGTGGTGCAGGTCTCGGGTTACCTCGACCCGGTGCTGGTCGACTTCCTGACCCAAGCCATCGACGCCAGCGAGCGTGACGGCGCCGAGGCGCTCGTCGTCCAGCTCGACAGTCCGGGCTCGGTGGTGTCGACCGCCGAGCTCGACGCCCTGGCGTTCCGGATCAGCCACGCTCGGGTCCCGATCGCCGTGTGGGTCGGGGAGAGCGGGGCCGAGGCGCTCGGAGGCGCCGGCCGCCTGGTGCTGGCCGCTCCGCTGGCGGGCATGGCGCCGGGGTCGCGGCTGGGCCACCTGCCCGAGCCGGTCTTCGGATCACTTCCTCCCGTGGTGGCCAACGGCACGGTCGACCCGGAGCAGGCGTTCGACCTGGGGCTGGTGCAGCTCAACGAGGAGGAGTCGGCGGTGCTGGGCAGCTTCATCGCCGCCCTCGACGGGCGGGAGGTGGCGGGCAACGCCTTGGAGACCGCCACCTTCAAACCGACGCCCGACGCTCCTCCGGAGGCGGCCCTCACCGTGCAGGCCCGCCTGGCCAAGCTCGACGTGGTGCCCCGCCTGATGCACACCGTGGCCAGCCCGCCGGTCGCCTACCTGCTGCTGTCGGCTGCGCTGGTGCTGCTGGTGTTCGAGCTGTTCACCGCCGGCGCCGGCGTGGCGGGAGGCGTTGGGGCCGGCTGTGCGGTGCTGGCCGGCTACGGCCTGGCCGTCCTGCCCACCTCGCCGTGGGGGCTCGCCCTGCTGGTCCTCGGCATGTTCGGCTTCAGCGTCGACGTGCAGACCGGCGTGCCCCGGTTCTGGACCGCAGTGGGCGTGATCGCCTACACCCTCGGCTCGCTGCTGCTGTTCGGCGAGGGGATCCGCCTGGGCTGGCTGCCGCTGGTCACCGGGTGCGTCGGCGTGGTGCTCATCATGCTGGCCGGCCTGCCGGCCACGGTTCGCAGCCGGTTCTCCACGCCCACCGTCGGCCGGGAGTCGATGGTGGGCGAGATGGGCGAGGCGGTGGCGGAGGTGGCGCCCGATGGCGTCGTCCGCGTCCGGGAGGCGCTGTGGCCGGCGCGCACCAACCGGGCCACGCCCGTGGCCGCGGGGGGCAGGGTGCGGGTCACCGGCATCGACGGGCCGCTGCTGGAGGTCGAGCCCGAGGTCGGTGCCGCCCGCGACTACCGGGAACGCCGCCCCAAGTCGGGCGAGACCGCCGATCCTGCCGCCGATTGACCCTTGTGAGGCCGTGGCGGCCTTCGTTATGGTCGCGACCTGCGGAAGGGGGAGGGGTGCTGAGCACACTTCGCACTGACGAGCTGTGGCAAACCAAGGCGGCATGCCGGGGCCCGCACGCCTCGGTGTTCTTCCCGCCGTCCCACCTGGAGCGCAAGGCCGAGAAGGCGGAGCGTGAGGAGCGGGCCAAGGCCATCTGCGCCCAGTGCTCCGTCCGCTCGGCCTGCCTGGACTACGCCATGCGCATCCGGGAGCCCCATGGCATCTGGGGCGGGCTCAACGAGCTCGAGCGCAAGAACCTGCTGGCCTCCCGCCAGTAGGGCGTCACACCACCAGGGCGGCGCCAGCCAGACGGGCGGTCACGCCTCCGCCGGCGGGAGCCGGGGGCCGCCGATGCGCACGTCACCCCGCCGGCGGGTCACGCCCCGGCCGTCGAGCAGCGCCAGCAGGGGCAGGAGGAACTTGCGGGTGGTGCCCAGCGCGTCGCGCACCTGGGCGACGGTGACGCCCTCCGGGTGCTCGTCGAGCAGTCGGGCGACCGCTTTCGACGCGGTGTCCACCGCCGAGGGGGCGAACCACGTGCCCTCGCTCTGCAGCACGAGGCCCCGGCGCACGAGCTCCCGCAGCTCGTCGCGGTCGACGCCCTCGGGCGCCGGCGGCTCGAAGGGGGAGGCCTCCAGGGCGGCGACGTAGGGGTGGTCGGCCAGCGGGTCGGCCTCGGTGGGGCGCCGGACCCGACCGGCCTCGACCTCGACGCCATCCAGGGTGGCCAGCACCGCCCGTCGTCGTGGGTCGAGGGTGGCCACGTCGAGGCCGAGCGGCCCGGCCGCGTCGACCGCCGCTTCCACCTCACTGCGGGTGGACGCCAGCACGGAGGGGTCCACCACCCACGGCCCGAGGTCGGGCGCACGGGACTCCCCGGTGAGCCGCTCGAGCACCTCGGCCTCGATCCAGCCTCGCTCGGCGACCACCCGGGACACTGAGCGATCGGGCCGGGCCCGGGCCGCCGGCAGCACGGGGTCGACGTCGAGCACCTCGCCGCCCCCCACCGTCTCGGCCCGTCCGGTCTCCCGTAGCACGAACCGGTCACCGGGCACGAGCGGTAGGGCTTCGACGAGGTGGAGGCGCACCAGTCCCTCGTCGCCAGGCTGGAGCGCCGAGCCGCCGAGCACCCGCAGGCGCACCGGACGCTCACCGGAGCCGACGTAGGCGACGTAGGCGCCCCGACGGGACACCTCGTGGTCCAGCGACGGCAGCACGGCCAGGCTGGCGTCGACGCGCCGGGTGGCGTGCCACTGCCCCGGGCGGACCAGGGCGTCGCCTCTGTCCACGGCGTCGTGGCCGACCCCGACCAGGTTGACCGCCACCCGTCGACCCGGGCCCAGGGCGGGCAGCGACTCCTGGTGGCTCTGCAGGGCACGGACCCGGGCGGGGCGGGCGCGGGGCAGCAACACCACCTCGTCGTCGACGGCAAGGCCGCCGCCGGTCAGGGTGCCGGTGACCACCGTCCCCGAGCCCCGGGCGGCGAAGCTGCGGTCCACCCAAAGGCGAGGCCGGCCGTGGTCGGCGGCGGGAGGCGTGGCCGCCAACAGCCGGTCCAGCGCCGTCCGCAGGTCGTCCAGTCCCTGGCCGGAAGGCGCATCCACGTCCACCACCTCCGCCTTCTCGAGGAACGTGCCGGCGACGTGGTCGGCCACGTCCATGTGCGCCAGCTCCCGGTGGTCGTCGTCGACCAGGGCGACCTTGGTCAGCGCCACCAGCCCCGAGCGGATGCCCAGCAGCTCCAGGATGCGCAGGTGCTCCTCGGACTGCGGCTTCCACGCCTCGGTCGCCGCCACCACGAAGAGGCAGGCGTCGACCGCTCCCACGCCGGCGAGCATGTTCTTGATGAAGCGGACGTGGCCCGGGACGTCGACGAAGGCCAGGCCTCGACCCGAGGGCAGGGTGGCCCATGCGAAGCCCAGGTCGATGGTCAACCCTCGGGCCTTCTCCTCGCCGAAGCGGTCGGGGTCGATGCCGGTGAGGGCGTGCACCAGGGTCGACTTGCCGTGGTCGACGTGACCGGCGGTGGCGACGACGTGCACGGACGAAAGTATCGCCGGGGACCGAGCGGAGCAGGCTTCAGCCGCCCGCCGGCGCCAGTCCGGCGAGGGCGGCGGCCAGCTCGGCGTCGTCGCTGGGGTCGACCGTGCGCAGGTCGCACACCGTCACGCCCTCGCCCACCCTGGCCACCACTGGGCGGTCACGCTGGCGCAGGGCAGCGGCGTGGTCGCCGTCGACGGCCACGCCAGCCGAGGGGATCTCCACGCCCGGCAGCGTCCCGCCGCCGGTCACCGAGGTGCACGGCAGCACCCGGGTCCGCTCGCCGGGCACGCCGGCGACGACGGTCTCGGCCCGTGCCCGCAGGGCGTCGACCGAGGTGGTGGCCATGCGCCAGAACGGGATGGCGTGGTGGTCTCGGTGCAGGTAGGCCAACGCCGTGCGCTGCAGGGCGGCCAGCACCAGGCCTCCGGGGCGCAGGGCCCGGGCGAGGGGATGAGCCGAGCAGGCCGCCACCAGGTCCTTGCCGCCGGCGATCACACCGGCCTGCGGGCCCCCCAGGAGCTTGTCGCCGGAGAAGGTGACCAGCGCGGCGCCGGTGGCCAGGGTCTGGCGGGCGCCCGGCTCCCCGGCCAGCCAGGAGGGGGGCCCGCCGGGCAGCCAGGGGGCGGTGGCGTCGAGCAGCCCGGAGCCGATGTCGGCCACCACGGGCACTCCGAGGCCGGCGAGGGCGGCCACCTCGACGTCCTCGGTGAAACCGCTGATGCGGTAGTTCGACGGGTGGACCTTGAGGACCAGGGCCACGTCGGCGGTGGGGTCCTCGACCGCCTCTTTGTAGTCGGCCAGGCGCGTCCGGTTGGTGGTGCCGACCTCGACCAAGCGGGCGCCGGACTGGGCCAGGACCTCGGGGATGCGAAAGCCGCCACCGATCTCGACCAGCTCGCCGCGGCTCACCACCACCCCGCGGCCCCGGGCCAGCGCGGCCAGGACCAGGACCACGGCAGCGGCGCAGTTGTTCACCACCAGCGCCCGCTCGGCCCCGCACCCCCGGGCGAGCAGCGGCCCGGCGCGGTCCTGGCGCGATCCCCGCCGGCCGTCGGACAGGTCGAGCTCGAGGTTGGAGTACGTGCCGGCCCACTCGGCGCTCACCGGCGCCCGGCCCAGGTTGGTGTGGAGCAGGACCCCCGTGGCGTTGACCACGGGCTGGAGCAGGGCCCGCCCGGCGGCTGCCGCCCGCGCCGGCGCCTCCTCGGGGTGGCCGGCGGCGATGGCCTGGCGGGCCACGTCCACCAGCACGGGGTGAGGGAGGCCCGTGCCGGTCAGTGACCGGGCGAGGGCGTCGACCGAGGGCGGCCGGGGAGGTTCGGTCACGGCGCCATCTTGCCCTCCGGGCGAGCAGAGCCAATCCATCGGCGTTCGTACACTGCGGGGATGCGTACCGCCGGCCGCCTCGTGGTTCTCGTGGTGGTCGCGGGCGTGGTGGTGCCGGTGGCCGGCGCCGTCACCGTCCTCAGCGCCTTGCTGTTCCTCCCCCTGCCGGCGTCGCTCCCTGACCCCACGCCGGGGGTGGAGGCGCAGATCAGCCGGATCTACGACATCAACGGCGAGGAGATCGGCGCCTTCCGCCAGTTCGACACCAGCCAGCCGGTGGCGCCCGAGGACATCCCCGAGGTGCTCCGCCAGGCGGTGATCGCCGGCGAGGACCGCCGCTTCTACTCCCACAGCGGAGTCGACGTGTGGGGGACGCTGCGGGCGCTGTGGGCCGACGTGCGTACCCAGCAGGTGGTGCAGGGCGGGTCGACCATCACCCAGCAGTACGTCAAGAGCGCCTACGTGGGCGACGAGCGCAGCCTCTCACGCAAGGTGCGCGAGGCGGTGCTCGCCAGCCAGCTCGACCGCCAGGTTGACAAGGACGAGATCCTCTTCCGCTACCTGGAGCGCATCTACCTCGGTGAGGGTGCCTACGGCGTCGGCGCGGCCGCCGAGACCTACTTCCGCAAGCCGGTGAGCGACCTCACCCTCTCCGAGGCCGCCCTCCTCGCCGGGCTCATCCCCGCCCCGAGCCGCTACGAGCCCCGCGGCAATCCCGCCCAAGCCGAGGGCAAGCGCACGCTCGTGCTCGACGCCATGCTGGACGAGGGCATGATCGATGCCGACGAGCACGCCGCCGCCGTGGCTGAGACCGTGTGGCTGGCCAAGCCCGGCGAGCCCCCGCCCGACCGACCGGTCACGGTCGTGCACCCCCGTGAGCGGGCCGAGACCCCGTACCCCTATTTCGTCGACTACCTCCAGCGCCACCTCAGCGAGCGCTACGGGGCCGACGCCGTCTACCGCGACGGCCTTCGCATCCACACCACGCTCGATCCGCGCGTGCAGCAGGAGGCCGAGCGAGCCGTGGGCGAGACCCTCGACGGCACCGACCCACCGCTGGAGATGTCGCTCGTGGCGGTGGAGCCGCAGACCGGGTTCGTCAAGGGGCTGGTGGGTGGGCGGGACTTCGCTGCCTCGCCGGTGAACCTGGCCCTGGGCGCTGGCGGAGGAGGCAGCGGCCGCCAACCCGGCTCGGCGTTCAAGCCCTTCGTGCTGGCCCAGGCGTTGGAGGAGGGCATCGCTCCCAACCGGTCTTTGCCCGGGCGCAGCCCCCTGGTGGTAGGCAACAAAGCCTTCGTCAACTACGGGGGCGCCTCCTACGGCCCGGTCGACCTGCGCACCGCCACCCGCAAGTCGGTCAACACCGCCTACGTGGAGCTGATCCGCCAGGTCGGCGTGGAAGAGACCATGGCCCTGGCCCGGCGGATGGGCCTCACCATCGCGGAGTACCAAGAGGGCTTCCATGGGTTCTCGGTCGCCCTCGGAAGCGTCGAGGTCTCGCCGATGGACATGGCGTCGGCCTTCGGGGTGTTCGCCGCACGGGGGGAGCGGGCCGAGCCCACGCCGGTGGTGCGCGTGCTGGACGCCGAGGGAGCGGTGCTCGAGGACAACACCGAGCCGCCCCGGGCCCGGGTGCTCGACGAGGTCACCGCCGACAACGTCAACGACATCCTCCAGGGGGTCCTCCGGGCGGGGGGCACCGCCGGCGACAACGGCATCGACCGGCCGGCGGCGGGCAAGACGGGCACGACCTCGGAGAACCACGACGCCTGGTTCGTCGGCTACACCCCCAGCCTGTCGACCTCCGTGTGGATGGGCTACTCCGACGCGCCGCGGCCGCTGGAAGGCATCAAGGGGGTGCGGGCGGTCACCGGTGGCAGCCTGCCGGCCGACACGTGGGAGTCGTTCATGCGGGAGGCGCTCGCCGGCGTGCCCGTCACCGAGTTC
>DASZDK010000048.1:0-3142 GCA_035942035.1 Acidimicrobiales bacterium | reverse complement strand
TCCCGGGGCGCAAGGGTCTCCCGTGCTGCGGGCGCACGCCGGCGGGTGCGCCAAGCGCGCCCGTGTCGAGGAAGATGTGGGGCATGGGCTCGTCGGTCCCTGCCGAGGCCCGTTCTGATCGGGCGGTGACCTCCGTGCTGGTCCTGCTGGGCGCACGCAACCTGAGCGACGTCGTGCTGCCCGGTGCTGCCTATGTCCCCACGAACGTGGCCGTCGGGGCGGCCTTGCTGGCTGTCGCCCGAGGCGGCGGAGCCTCGTGGGACGACCTCGGGCTGGCCCGGAGCCATCTCCGTCCGGGGATGAGCGTCGGCAGCGCGGCCGGTGCTGGGGCGGTCACCGCCCTGCTCGTCGCCGCCGCCGTGCCGCGGGCGAGACGGGTCTTCGACGACGAACGAGTGCCCCTGGACGCCAGTGGACCGCAGCGGCTGTACCAGACGACGATCCGCATACCGGTCGGCACCGTCGCGTTCGAGGAGCTGGCCTTTCGGGGCGTCCTCCTGGACATCCTGCGGCAACGCCTGCGGCCGTCGTTGGCGGTGGCCCTCGACAGCGCCCTGTTCGGCTCGTGGCACATCGTGCCCACACTGGCCACGGCGAGGGCGAACCGGATCGTCGGGCTCGGCCGGCTCGGGCTCGTGGCCGGCTCGGGTGCTGGCGACGACCGCCGGAGGTGTCGTGCTGTGCGCCCTGCGCATGCGCACCGGCCACGTGCTCGCACCGGCGCTGCTGCACCTCGGTGTCAACGACGCCGGCTACGTGTTGGCCTGGCGGGCCCGCCGCCACCCGCCACAGGTGTTGGAGGCGATCGATGGCAGACCCATGACAACTGCTCAAGCCCCGGAGTGGCCCCACCGATAGCAGGCCATGCCGATCCGCACGGGCCACCGATGGAAGGACCAGCGAGGAGCCGTGCTGGTCGAGTTCGCTTTCGTCGTCGTGCTCCTTTTCACCCTCCTGTACGCCCTCGTCGCCTACGGGCTGATGCTGGCGCTGAAGCAGAGCGTCACCAACGCCGCTAGCGAGGGGGCGCGCGCCGCCATCGGTGCCGACCTGCAGGCGTCCTACGACGCATCCCGGGACAGCCTGGAATGGCTGGGGTCGAAGTGCTGCCGCTCCGACGGGTCCTTTGCCCCGCAGGTCGCCGGCGCCCCCCTGGCCATCAATCCCGAGCGATCCTTCTGCAGCTCCACCCCCACCACCTCGGGGAACCCGGAGTGCGTCACCGTCTCGGTCACCTACGACTACGCCGGCTCGCCCCTGCTGCCCCCGCTGCCCGGGTGGAGCTTCGTCTTCCCCGACACGATCCACGCCACCGGCGTCATCCAGCTCCCGTGATCCGTGTCATGACGCTTCGGAGGCGCCAGATGAGATCTTCGCTCCAGACCGCCGCCTGCTGCATCGGCTCACGCCGCCAGGACGAGCGCGGCGCCGTGCTCGTCATGGCCAGCGTCGCCCTCGTGATGCTGATGGCCACCGCCGCCCTCTCGGTCGACGTCGGGGCCACCGCCTCGCGCAATCGAGATATCCGCAAGGTCTCCGACCTCGCCGCCCTGGACGCCACCACCAACCTGTCCGACATCGTCTCGGCCCCGTCCCCGACCGCCGCCGCCCACGCCGCGGTGCGGGAGTCCGCCGTTCGCAACGGATTGGCGCTCGACCCGGCCGATCCCCGCACCAACGTTGTCGCCGTCCTCGGCACTTACGAGGACGGGACCTTCACCGCCTGCGGCGCACCCGTCGGCGTCGAGATCGTCGACGACGCCACCGCCGACGCCACCATCCTCAGCGGAGTGTGCGAGCCCAACGCCGTGCGGGCGGCGGCAGCCGGCGTCGCTGCCCGCTACTTCGCCTTCTTCGCCGAGGACCGCGTGGTGGACGCGTCCGCCATCGCAGCCCGGGCGCAGCTGCGCTCCACCAGCATGGGGCCGGGCACGCCGGACACCCCCGGCACCCGGGACAACGTGGCCACCATCTCGGCCGGCTCGTTCGTGGCCCGGGCCAAGTACGCCAGCGACCCTGTCCTCGGCAACCGTCTCCTTCCCCGGGTGCTGCGCGGGCTCCTCGGCAACGTCTCCACCGCCGGCAGCTTCGATGCCATCAGCTACCAGGGGCTGGGCACCTCAGAGATCACCCTGGAGGCGCTGCGGAAGGCCCTGGTGGCCAACGGCGCCAGCAGCGCCGGCACCGTCGACGAGCTGCTCGACGCCCAGGTGACGCTGGCCTCGCTCTACTCGGCGACCGCTGACGCCAACGTCCTCCAAGGCGGAAGCTCGACCACCACCGCCAACCTGGCCTCGCTCGCCAGCCTGGCGGCGGCGTCGACCACCACCGCCGCCTTTCGCTTCGGAGACATGCTCGACATCGAGGCCGGCCAACCCGACTCGACCGGCAGCGCTCAGGTCAACGTGCTCGACCTGATCACCTCGGCCGCCCAGGTGGCCAACGGCACGAACGTGTTCACCATCCAGCTGGCCGCCGCCGACCTGCCGAGCGGGATCGCCTCGGCCAACGTCCGGGCCACCCTCATCGAGCGGCCGGTGATGGCCACCGGACCGGTGGGGACCCAGGTCACCACCAGTCAGGTCCGCATGCAGCTGGACCTGGTCCTGAGCGAGGAGGTCAACGTGCTGCTGCTTACCAAATCCCAGGTGCGCCTGCCGGTCGTGGTCGAGGCCGGCGCCGCCACGGCCGAGATCACCAACATCTTCAACCCCGACGCCGTGGACCTGAGCCAGCAACAGGTCGACGTCCACACCAGGACGGCGGGCGGCTACGCCGGCGTGGGCCTGGTGAGCGACGCCACCCTGCGCAACGGCTTGCCGGCGACGCTTCCCCAGGTCGACATGCTCCTGTCCGGCCTGGCCACCACGGTGTCGGTCGATCGCAACACCCGTGTCGCCGAGTGCGAGCGGCAGCTGGCGTTCGTCCACCCGTTCGACCCGTCCAACCCCGGCTACACCCAGACCGCCGGCTGTGACGCCTTCGATCTCCCCGTGCCTCTCGCCGACCCCGTCACCGGCATCGTGGGCTCGGTGCTGGGCTCGGCGCTGGGTGACACCAACGCCGCCATCAACCGGGCACTGGGGCCGGTCAACCGCCTGGTCGACCAGCTCAGCGCCGGCTTCGGGATCACCGTGGGCGG
>DASZDK010000047.1:0-1979 GCA_035942035.1 Acidimicrobiales bacterium | reverse complement strand
GGCGTGGGCCATCGATGCTCCCCCCGAGGACCAGGTGCTGCGCAACGTCGAGCTCGTCGACCGGGCGGTGGGGGGCCTGGGCCGGTCACGACTTGCCGGCGCCGTCGATGCCGTCGCCGACCGCTACGCCGGCGTGACCGTCCGCATCGAGACCCCCGACGGTGACCTGGAGGTCCCCGGCGAGCGGCTCGGCCTGACCCTCGACGAGGAGGCCACCGTCGACGCGGTGCTGGCCGTGGGCCGCGACGAACCCGTGCTCCTTCGCCCCTTCGCCTGGTTGGCGTCGTTCGTGTCACCTCGCCAGGCGCCGGTCGTGGTGGCGGTGGACGAGGCCCGGGTTCGCGAGGTGCTGGCCGAGGAGGACCCGACCGACCGGGAGCCGCCGGCAGAGCCGGCAGTGACGGGCGCCGAGGGACGCATCGACGTGGTCCCGGGCACGAACGGCCGCGGCCTCGTGCCCGCCGAGGTGGCCGACGCCATCCCCGTCGCCGCCCGCAGTGGCGAGCGCCCGATCGTCGTGCAGGCCGAGCCGGCCACGATCGAGCCCCGCTTCAGTGTCGAGGATGCCGAGGCGCTGGCCGAGGAGGCCCGGGCGCTCACCGCCGACCCGTTGGCGGTCTCGGTCGCTGGTGCCGCCAAGGAGGTGCCGGTGGAGATGCTGCGTTCGTGGGTGCTGTCGTTCCCGACCCCGGAGGCCCTGGTGCTCGACTTCGACCGGGCCAAGGTGCTGGAGGACCTCAGGGAGCTGCTGGCCGACGCCGGCAAGCCCCCGGTCGACGCCGGGTTCCGGGTGGAGGGCGACGCCGTGATCGCCGTGCCCGGGTCCAGCGGGACGGGATGCTGCGAGGAGCGCGCCGGTGACCTGGTGGTCGACGCCCTCCGGTCCGGTGCCGCCGAGCCGGTTGAGCTCCCCCTGACCACGATCGAGCCGGAGCGAACGCTCGAAGAGGCGCAGGCACTCGGCATCCGGGAGCCGGTGGGCTCGTTCACCACCAACTTCCAACCCGGTCAGTCCCGGGTCGTCAACATCCACCGCATTTCCGACCTCACCCGGGGCGTGGTCATCGAGCCGGGGGGCACGTTCTCGGTGAACGGGCACGTGGGCCCGCGCACCCGGGCCAAGGGCTTCGCCCCCGGAGGCTTCATCAACCAGGGCGTGCTCGAGGAGGCCATCGGGGGCGGCGTCTCGCAGTACGCCACCACCCTGTTCAACGCCGCCTTCTTCGGCGGCCTCGACTTCCAGGAGTACCAGAGCCACTCGCTGTACATCTCCCGCTACCCCTACGGCCGCGAGGCCACCTTGTCCTTCCCCAAGCCGGACCTCGTCATCGAGAACACCACACCCCACGGCGTGCTGGTCTGGCCCACCTACACCGACTCGAGCATCACCGTGACCCTGTACTCGACGAGGTACGCCACCGGCGAGCAGACCGGTCAGCACGAGCACCAGGCAGGGAACTGCACGCGCGTGACGACCGAGCGCACCCGGCGCTACGTCGACGGCCGGGTCGAGGTGGACACCGTCTTCGCCATCTACCGCCCGAGGGAAGGCGTCGACTGTTGACATTTCGCCGGCGATGATCCGCCGGCGCCCGTTGCACGGAGCTGGACCAGCGTCGTCGGCTGCTCCGCCTGGCGGACTCCGCAGCCTCACCGGCGCCTCCTAGGCTGACGCCGTGCCTGGGACCTCGGTTGACGTGGTGGTGGTGGGGGCCGGTCCGGCCGGGGTGGCCGCCTCCATCGAGCTTGCTCGAGCCGGCCGGGAGGTGCTGCTGGCCGACAAGGCCAGCTTCCCCCGCGACAAGTGCTGCGGCGACGGGCTCACCGCCGCCGCCCTACGCCACCTCGAGGACCTGGGCCTCGATCCCGGCGCCCTGCCGTCGTGGCAGCCGGTCGACGACGTGGTGCTGCACGACCCCGCCGGCCGGGCCCTGCGCCTGCCCCTGCCCCGCGGACGAGGCACGTTCGCCGCCGTGGTC
>DASZDK010000046.1:0-32680 GCA_035942035.1 Acidimicrobiales bacterium | reverse complement strand
CTCTTCAGGCGCGCCCACGGCCGGTCCAGGCCGCGCCTCCACGGTGCTCTACGCTACGAACGTCCTCCTCAGGACCGCTCTCAGGGTTCGCGCGGACGGTCCGCCTCCGACCGCGATCCGCCAGCCTCCCCCCGCCACTCGGGCACGGATCGGGCACGCCGGTGCGCTGCCGGATGACCTAGTCGACGGTGAACTCGGTGTGCATCCCTTGGGTGAAGTGTGGAGCGCCGCCGTTCTCATCCCCGCCCTGGGGTCCCTCCGGTAGCTCCGTCGTGCCGAGCGGGATGAAGCAGACCATCCCGTAGCGACCGGGCTCGAGCTCCGCGAACGCCACCCTCTCTTGGCCGGGTTCGGCCATTGTGGCGGACACGAACGCAGCCTTCGCCCGACCCTCCTCCTCGGGCAGCTCGAGCAGCTCCTCGAGGCTCATCGTCTCGTCGAGGAGTCGGAACACCACCATCTCGTGCACCTCGGAGCCCTCGTTCGTCAACCGAAGGGCGACGGGCTCGCCCGAGCTCAGCTCGTCCGGCACGCCTTGGAAGGCGTAATCGACGGCGGTGATCTCGTGCTCCTCGTACCCACACTCATCGAGCATCCACGAGTCGACGTTGTCGGATGCCTCCATGAACTCGGGGTCACCGAAGGGGTCGTCGCCGGTTTGCAGCGCGTCACGGATCTTTCCCGCCGCGGTGCTCACGTCATCAGCGATCGCCTCTGGCGCTCCGGCCTCGAGCTCCTCCAGTCGCTCCTCCGCCTCGGTCACGAAGGCTTCGGGGAGCGGCGGACCTCCTCCGTCACCCTCCACCGGCTCCTCTGCATCCCCGGCGGCGGGGTACTCGGTGGTCTCACCCTCGCCAGCGGCGCCGGTCTGCTCCTCGCCACCTCCGCCCTCGTCCTCGCCACCCTCCGGCCCGCTGCTGATGAAGGTCTGGAAGTCGAGGAGCTGGGTGCAGTACTCCTCGGTGTCGACTTGTTCGGCGCTCGTGGCGTCGGTGGTGTCGGTGGTCTCGGCGGTCGTGGACGCCTCGCCGGTTGCAGTGCCATCATCATCGTCGTCGCCGCACGCACCAAGGACCATGACAGCAAGGCACACGGGCGCAATCGCCCGGATCAGTCCGTTCCAGCTCCCCATGTTCGTCTCGCTTCCTCCAGGGACAAGTCGCGGTTGGCGGCTCACATTACTGCGACTCGCTCGTCCGATGCTGACGGCGACGGGGGCCAAAGAAGTCGGGTCCGTCAGCTTCACCGGGAAGGCGGGACCAGCACCTTCAAGGGCGACGCGCCAGGGCGAGGAGGTCGTTCACCCGTCTCGCCGGGTGCAAAGGTCCACGGACGGCTGCGGCTGGAGCACGGCACGCCCCTGGCTGGCCCGGCTGCGCCGGACGCCATCACCACGCCACCAGCCGCTACCGCGCAGGACTGGCGAGAGCACGGCGGTCGTGCCTCACCATGTCGCTGCAGAGGTGCGAGCCAGCGCCCAGCCGACACCAAGCGAGACGTTGTGACCGAGGCCTCGGCGATGACAAGCGCACGGACGATGCGGGGGCGGGGACCGCGGGTCGAACGCCCGCTACGTCCGGTCAGCTGCACTTGCTGGGTGATCGAGGACGGCCAGAAGAGCCGGGCCGGCGGCCGGGTGGTCCCCTGCCAGCGCCGCGGGACGGACTGCACGTGTCCTGCCTGCGGTTCTGTGGTGGTCGAGACCGGCGTCGATCCGGTGACCTCGCGCTTTTCAGGCGCGCGCTCTGCCAACTGAGCTACCCGACCAGATTGTCTCGGCGCCGAAGCGCTGGAGCGGTCCCGACGAGATTTGAACTCGCGACCTCCGCCTTGACAGGGCGGCGTGCACTCCTGACTGCACCACGGGACCAATTGGGCGCTCTCGCGCTTTCGTAACGCACCCCCAACGGGATTCGAACCCGTGTTACCGCCTTGAAAGGGCGGCGTCCTGGGCCGCTGGACGATGGGGGCTCGGGCTCCCGCCGCGGGGAGACGTCACGATAGCAGCCTCCACGCCGTCCCCTCCGGGGTGTCCCTGATTTCGACTCCGGCCGCCATGAGGCGGTCGCGCAGGGAGTCGGCGGTGCTCCAGTCGCGCGACGCCCGGGCCTCCTCCCGCAGCTCGACCAAGACGTCGACGAAGGGGCGTACCGGCTCCTCCGGGTCGCCCACCCCGGCCTCGGCCAGCTCGCCCAGGCGCACCACCATCGAGCGCAGCACCGAGCGGGCCCGGTCGGCCTGGTCGGACTGGAGGGTGTCCCGGGACCAGTCGACCACGGCGGCATCGAGGTCGAGGACGGCGGCGACGGCGGCGTCGACGTCGCCCTCGGCCACGGCCCGGTCGAAGCGCTCCTGGAGCTCGCTGACCGCGGCGGAGAGCGAGGTCGGGCCGGCCTGGTCGTGCTCGCCGCCCGGTTCCGCCGCCGGCGGTTGGGCGTGCCCGTCCCCGACCGCGGGGGCGCCTCGACTTCCCTCGGCGGCTGCCCGCAGGTCGGCGACGGGCATGGTCGTCCCCGACGGGAACTCCACGCTGCGGCCCCGCCGGCGCACGGTCACCTTGCCCCGCCCCACCACCGTGGCCGTGCCCGCCCCCAGGTCGAGCACCAGGCCGGTGTGCTCGTCGACGCCCAGCACGAAGGCGTCGTCGGGCAGCTGCTCCTCCATGGCGGCCAGGCGGGGCTCGCCCAGGTAGCAGAAGCGGGTGTCGTGGTTGCCCCCCTCGGCGTTGTCGTAGTGCGGGATGACGGCGGCCGACAGGCCGGCCCGGCTCAGCAGATCGAGCCCGTCCAGCCAGTGGGGGTCCTCGCCCACCTTGTAGATCTCGTAGACGGGCACGGTGGCCATGCCCAGGGTGAGGGCGGCGGCGCTGGCGAAGGTGATGCACCCACCGCGGTCGAGCTTGTCGGCCAGCGCCTCGGGCACCGGCGAGCCCGCCCACTGGCGCAGGGCGTAGGAGGGGCTGCCGGGGCCGGCGAAGACGTAGCGGGCGGTGCGCAGCCGGGCCAGCGACCGTTCGGCCGCCAGGTCGCCGCCTCCCGCTGCTGTCCGCCAGCCGGCCACCTCGATGTCGAGCCCGACGCTCTCCCGGAAGTACTCCACCGCCCGGTCGGCCAACAGCGAGGCGTTGGCCTGGAAGCCGAAGGGAGTGTCGAGCAGTACCGCCGGCACCGGGGGCGCGCCGAGCCGCTCGATCAGCCGGCGGTGGGGGGTGACCATGGTCGGGCTGGTCTCGCCCGAGCCCATGATGGCCAGGAGGCGGGGCAGGTCGGCGGGGGCGGTCACGACTGGAACAAGGGGTCGCCGGCGGCCTGGTGCAGCAGGTCGGCCACCGCGTCGGGGTGCTGGGCGTGCAGGTCGTGGTCGCCGGGGACCCAGTGCACCCGGCAGCGGGGGAGGGCCCGGGCCGCCGCATCCACCTCGTCGGGCCGGGCGATGGGGCCGGCAGGCTCACCTTGCTCACCGGACTCACTCCCGTCGCCGGCGGGGATGAGCAACACGGGGACCTTCACCTCGGGGTAGCGGGTCGAGGGTCGGTGCTCCCAGAGGCTGTGGAGGATGGTGAGGTGGTGACCGCGGGCCAGCCACGGCCTGATCGTGCCGTCGGCCAGGCGCTCGAAGCAGGTCATCGCTCCCTGGATGCCGGCCTCGGGCCAGTCCGGGTGCCGACGTCGGAGCTCGGTCTCGACCTCGACCGCCCGCCGGCCGGCCAGCGCCGGCGGGGCCAGCGCCCGGGCGCACTCGTCCCAGTCGGGGAAGCGCCGGCTCAGCTCGATCCAGCCGCCGTCGACGCACGCCGCCACCCGGACCAGGTCGGGCCGGCGCCAGGCCAGCTCCAGCACCAAGTTGGCGCCCCACGACTGCCCGGCCACCACCGGACAGTCGAAGCCGAGGCGATCGACGACGATGGCCAAGTCGTCGGTGACGGTGGCGAAGTCGTAGCCCTCGTCGGGCTTGTCGCTGCGCCCGTGCCCCCGCAGGTCGACCGCCGCCACGGCGTGGCCGTGGCCGGCCAGGCGCTCGGCCACCCCGTCCCACAGGTGAAGGTTGGAGGCCAGGCCGTGCACCAGCAGGACGGGCACGCCGTCGCCCTCCCAGCGGTGGACGTGCAGGCTCACGCCTCCTCCCACCTGCACCCGCTGCTCCCGCACGCCGGTGACGGTAGCCAGCGCCGGCCGACTCGCCTCTACCGTCGCGACCAGCCGAGAGCCCGCCGGTAGCGTGCCAGCGATGACCAGGCTCGGTGGTGCCGCCGTCCTCGGGTACCTGGCCGGGACCGTGCCGTCGGCCGATCTCGCCTGCCGGCTGGCCACCGGCGGCACCGCCGACCTGCGGGCCACGGGAAGCCGCAACCCCGGAGCCAACAACGCCATCAAGCTGCTGGGCCCCCGATGGGGCTACGGGGTGATGGTGGCCGACATGGCCAAGGGGGCGCTGGCCTGCAGCGCCGGACGGGGCGTCGCTGGCGACCCCGGGGCCCACGTGGCCGGCGTCACCGCCGTGGTCGGCCACTGCTACCCGATCTGGAACCGCTTCCGAGGCGGCAAGGGCGTGGCCACCAGCTTCGGCCAGTGCGTGGCCACCTTCCCGGCGTGGTCGGTGGCCGACCTGCTCGTCGCTTGGGGCGCCGCCTCGCTCCCGCCCCGCCTGGCCGGATGGCGCTGCCGGCCGGGCCAGAAGCGGAGCTGGGCGTGGGCGCCGCCGGGAGAGACGGCGTGGTGGCGCCGGCGGCACGTGGCCTCCACCATCGTGTCGTCGGCGGTGTGGGTGGCCGCCGCCACTCTGTGGTGGCGCCGGGGCTGGCCCAACCTGTGGGGCCCCCGGCCCTCGGGCGCCCTGCCGTTGGCTGCCGCCGCCACCAGCGCGGTGATACTCTTCCGCCTGGCCACCGAGCCCCAGCCGCACCCGCCGCCGGAGCCTCCCCTTCCCCCCGACGGCGGTGACCGGGAGCCGCTGGCGCCGGTGCCCTCGCCACCCACCCTCTCGGCCGAGGAGCCGCTCAGGTGATCGGCCTGGTCACCGACTCCAACGCCCAGCTCCCGGCGGAGCTGGCCGAGCGCTACGGCGTGGAGGTGGTACCCCTCAGCGTCACCATCGACGGAGAGTCCTTCCTCGAGGGGGTCGACCTCGACGCCGACGCCTTCTACCGGCGCTTCGAGGGGGGGCGCCGGCCCGAGGTCTCGACGTCCCAGCCCAGCCCGGGCGCCTTCGCCCGGGCCTTCCGGGCGCTGGCCGACCGGGGGGCGGACCACATCCTGTCCGTCCACATCGGCTCGGCCGTCTCGGGCACGCTCAACAGCGCCCGGCTGGCGGCAGAGGCCGCCGCCGTGCCGGTCCGGGTGGTTGACACCGGCACGGTCAGCTTCGGCGTGGCCTGCTGCGTGTGGGAGGCGGCCGAGGCCCTGGCCGCCGGCGCCTCGCTCGAGGAGGCGGCCCGGGTGGCCGAGCAGGTGGGCGCCGGCGTGGGGACGGTGTTCACCGTGGGCGCCCTCGACCTGGCCCGGGCCGGGGGCCGGCTGGCGGCGCCGGCAGGCGACGATCCCGCCGGGGCGCCCGTCGCCGTGCTCACCATGGCCGGCGGGCAGATGAAGCTGGTGGGGCGGGCGGCCGACCTGGACGGGGCCGTCGAAGCCATGGCCGGCCACGTCCTCGCCGCCGGGCCGTCGCTGCGGGTGGGCGTGGGCGTGGCCGACGCCGCCAGCGCCGCCCTCTCCCAGGCCCTGGAGCAGCGCCTGGACGGCGCCCCGGCGGTTAGGGAGGTGGTGCGCTACCGCATCGGCCCCAGCGTGGGGGCCCACACCGGGCCGGGGACCGCCGGCGCCTTCTTTTACCCGTCCCGCGTCCACGCCGCCCCCTGACGCCGCCCGGCGTCGCCCTCAGGCGCCGGTGGTCACTCGGACACGGCCGACAACAGGGCCTCCAGCAGGAAGCCCAGGTAGCCGTAGACGGCGAGGGCGGCGGCATCGGGATCGTTCGGGTCGATGGTGGGCTCGGTCTCCTCCGACACGTCGAGGCGGGTGCCCAGCACCAGGCGCAGGTCGTTGACCGCCCCGATCCACGCCAGCACCTCCTGCTCGTCGAGGCGGGTGGCGCCGACGGTGGCCTCCACGGTGTCGAGGGCGGCGTGCCGGCGGGCCACCAGGTCGTCGTGGACCATGGCCCGGTACTCGCGGTCGCGCTCCTCGTCGGACGGGTAGGCGGCGGGGAACAGCCGGCGCAGGGTGGGGTCGTCGGTCCCGCCGGCGTCGGTCCCGCTCTGCAGGGCCGCCCGCAGCTGGGGGACCAGCGACGCCAGCAGCTGGCGCTCCTGGTCGGACAGGCGCACCTCGTAGTCACCCTTGCGGGTGCGTCGCACCCGTGCCCGGAACATCAGGTGGCCGGCACGGCCGACAACGACAGGGCGGACAGCGGCATGACGGGCATCAGACGTCGTGCTGCATGGTCGCCCACAAGCCGTGCTCGTGGAGCCGGAACACGTCGAGCTCGCACTTCTCCCGGGTGCCGCTGGCGACGACGGCCCGGCCCTTGTGGTGGACGTCGAGCATGAGGGCGGTGGCCTTGTCCCGGCTGTAGCCGAACAGCTTCTGGAGCACCCAGGTCACGTAGGACATGAGGTTGATGGGGTCGTTCCACACCAGGACGATCCAGGGGACGTCGGGTTCGGCGACCTCGTCGACGTCGGGGCGTTCGACCTCGACGGGAGCAGGAGCGGCGGGGGGTCCGGGGGGAGCCACGGTGCCTCAGGTGGCGGCCAGGGACGGCTCGGCGGGGGCGGCGCCGGCCGGGCGCCGGGCGGGCATGACGGCCTCGACCGGCGTCCGGAAGGTCAGGTTGAGGTGCACCACGGCGATCCACACGAGCATGGCGCCGAGCACGTGGATCCCCACGAGGAGGGCCGGCACCCCGGTGAAGTACTGGGTGTAGCCCACCGCCGCCTGGGCCACCAGCACGGCGAGCAGGGTGCGGGCCGCCCGCTGCACCGGCGCCGGCGCCGCCTGGCGCCGCAGGGCGGTGAGCAGCACCAGGGTGAGGGTCACCAGCACGACCACCGAGGCGCCGTGGACCCGGGCCACGTCGGGCAGGAAGAAGTCGAGGCGGGCGGCCTGGTGGTCGCCGGCGTGGGGACCGGAGGCGGTCACCACCGTGCCGGTGAACACCACCAGGACGGCGGCGGCGAACACCAGCCGGCCGAGCCCGAGCGCCGGCGGGGCGACCCGCACCACCACCGGCCCGTCGGGGCGACCGGCCCGGTGGTGGAGCACCACCGCGTTCCAGATCAGGACCATGGACAGCAGGAAGTGCCCCATCACCAGCCGGGGCGACAGCTCGAACAGCACCACGAAGCCGCCGAGCACCACCTGGGCGACCACGCCGGCGACGAGTCCGGCCGACAGCCACACCAGGTCGCGCCGGCGGGGGGTGCGGCGCAGGGCGCCGGCCACGGCCAGGATCACCGCCACCGACACCACGCCGGTGATGGTGCGGTTGACGAACTCGATCATCGCCGGAGCGTCGGTGATCTCGCTGGGGGCGAGCTGGCCCTGCTCACAGAGGGGCCAGTCGCTGCAGCCCAGGCCCGATCCGGTGAGGCGCACAGCCGCCCCCGTGACCACGATGAACGCCAGCGCCACCAGGGCGAAGAGGGTGATGCGCCGGTAGGCGGGCGGTGAGATCCGGGGCAGGGACATCGCCGTCGATGGTACTGCCGGCGCTCCTCCCGGCCGCCGGGCACGGCGCCGAGCGCTCACCGCGAGGCTCCGGGCGGGCCGGCGGCCGCCCAACTTCCAGTTGGGGCCAGGACGCCGTAGTGTTCGCGCCCGATGCAGCAGCTGGCCAGTCCCGCTCTCGGCTCCAAGCTCGCGGCGTACGTTGCGCTCACCAAGCCCCGCATCATCGAGCTGCTGCTCGTCACCACCCTGCCCACCATGGTGGTCGCCCACGGCGGCCTGCCGTCGGGGTGGCTGATCGCCGCCACGCTCACCGGTGGTGCGCTGGCCGCCGGCGGTGCCAACGCCCTCAACATGGTGTTCGACCGCGACATCGACCGGGTCATGCACCGCACCCGCAAGCGCCCGCTGGTGACCGGCGCCATCGAGCCCGCCCAGGCACTGGCGTTCGCCCTGACCCTCGAGGTTGCCGCCTTCGCCCTGCTGTGGGCCCGGGTGAACCTGCTCAGCGCCGTGCTGGCGGTCAGCGCCACCGCCTTCTACGTGATCGTCTACACCCTGTGGCTCAAGCGCACGTCCACCAACAACATCGTCATCGGTGGCGCCGCCGGCGCCGTCCCGGTGCTGGTCGGTTGGGCGGCGGTGCAAGACGCCATCGGGCTGCCGCCGCTGGTGCTGTTCGCGGTGATCTTCGTGTGGACGCCACCGCACTTC
Source organism: Acidimicrobiales bacterium (assembly GCA_035942035.1). GTDB lineage: Bacteria > Actinomycetota > Acidimicrobiia > Acidimicrobiales > CADCSY01 > JAHWJR01. The sequence continues at coordinate 24,302 of DASZDK010000046.1, read as the reverse complement.
TGGGCTCTGGCCGTGCGCTACCGCGACGACTACGCCGCCGCCGACGTCCCCATGCTCCCGGCCGTCGCCAGCATGCGCACCACCGCCGTGCGCATCCTCGCCTACACGCTGTTGCTGTGGGCGCTCACCCTGGTGTTCGCCCCGGTGGCCGAAATGGGTCTGCTCTACCTGGCGGCGGCGGTGGTGCTCGGTGGGGTCTTCACCTGGCTGTCCGTCCGACTCCTCCGTGACCCGTCGCCCGACCGGGCCATGCGCCTGTTCACCTGGTCGATCACCTACATCACCCTGCTGTTCGGGGCCATGGCCGTCGACCAGCTGCTGCGCCCGTGAGCCACACCATGACCGCCACGGAGACCGCGCCGCGGGCGACCTCCGTGGACGCCGGCGCCGGCCACGAGACCGACGCCGGCCGCCCGCCGGCGGGGCTCGCCGGCTGGTTCACCACCGAGGACCACAAGCGCATCGGCCGGCTCTACCTGGGGACGGCGCTGGCATTCCTCGTGGTGGGCGGCGTGCTGGGGGCCGTCCTCGGCGTCGAGCGCATCAACAGCGGCCTGCAGGTGCTGACCGACACCACCTTTGGGCAGGTGTACACACTGCACGGCGAGGTCGCCGTGCTGCTGTTCCTCGTGCCCTTCTTCCTGGGGCTGGCCACCTACCTGGTGCCGCTCCAGGTCGGCTCCCCCGACATCGCCTTCCCCCGGGGCTCGGCCACCGCCTACTGGGCCTACCTGCTCGGCGGGGTCCTGCTGCTGGCGGCCTACGCGGCGAACGGCGGGCCGGGCGGCGGCAGCCAGGTGGGCACCGATCTCTACCTGCTCAGCCTCGCCCTGCTCACCGTGGCCTTCTGCGTGGCGCTGGTGAGCATCCTCACCACCGCCCTCACCCTGCGGGCACCGGGCATGACGCTGGCCCGAACACCGTTGTTCACGTGGTCCGTGCTCGTGGGAGGTGGCCTCACCCTGCTGGCCAGCCCGGTGCTGCTGGCCCAGCTCGTCGAGATGTTCATCCACCACCACTTCTCCGGCGACTTCGGTGGGCAGGCGTCCTACGCCCGCATCTCGTGGTTCTGGGCAGTGCCGCAGGTGTACCTGCTGGCCGTGCCCGCCGCCGGCATCGCCGCCGAGATCGTGCCCGTGCTCACCGGTGGTCGCCTCCGCAACCACCGGTCCGGCATGGCCGTGATCGTCGCCCTGGGCATCCTCGGCTTCGGGGCGTGGTCGCCCCCGGCCGCAGCGGCCGCCGACTTCCTCTACGTGGTCGTCGGCCTGGCCGCCCTGCTGCCGGCGCTGGCTCTGGTCGGCCTGCTCGGCGACACGGTGCGCGGCGGCAGCTTCGTGCGCAAGGCTCCGCTCCTGCTGGCGCTCGGCGCCGTGGTGCACCTCCTGCTCGGTGCCCTCGCCGGCGCCGTGCAGGTCGTGCCCGGCCTCCAGCTGCGGGGCACGGCGTGGGAGGCGGCCCAGATGCACTACACGCTCTACGGCGCCGCCACCCTGGCTGCCTTCGCTGCCCTTTGGTACTGGGCCCCCAAGATCTGGGGCGTCGTCCTGGGCGAGGCGGCAGGGACGGCGGCGTTCGCCCTGACCTTCTGGGGCGCCATCCTGCTGGCTGCCCCCGACCTGGTCACCGGCCTGGTCTCCGATCAGCGCCTGCAGGGCGGCCAGTTCGACGACACCGGGCTGGTCACCGCCATGAACGCCGCCAGCGCCCTCGGCGGCGCGCTCGCCGTCCTCGGTGTGCTGGTGGTGGTGGGCGAGCTGCTCCGGCGAACCCGTGGGCGCAGCGCCGCCGGCGCTGCCGCCAACCCCTGGGGCGGCCACACGCTGGAGTGGGCCACCACGTCGCCGCCGCCCCCCGGCAACTTCGCCGAGCCCGTCCCTCCCGTGACCTCCGCCACCCCGCTTGCCGGCGAGGCCACCGAGGCCACCGGGGCCACCGACCGTGAGGAGGTGAAGCGGTGACCGCCACCGCCACCGCGACCACCACGCCGACGCCCGCACCGGACACCGGGACGGCGGCCCTACCGCCGGCTCCGGAGCCTCGCCGGCGCAACGTCATGCTGGTGGGCACCGTGTTGACCATCGCCGCCGGGACCATGCTCACCGGCGGGCTGCTGGCCGCCTACTTCTCTGCCCGGGAGATCACGCAAGCAGCCGGAGAGGCGTGGCCGGCCGAAGAGATCCTCATCGCCATGCCCAACGCCACGCTGTTCGTGGCCTACCTCACGCTGCTCATGTCGTCGGTGACGGCGCAGTGGGCCGTGTCGGCGCTCAGCTCACGTGACCGGCGGACCATGTACGTGGCCGTCGGGCTCACCCTCATGCTCGGGCTCGCCTTCGTGAACGCCCTGACGTTCTCCTGGGGCCAGCTCGGCATGGTCGCCGGCGCCGACCCCTTCTCGACCACGGTCTACGCCCTCACGGTCAGCCACCTCCTGGTCGTCGTGGCCGCCCATGTCGCCCTGCTGGTCGTGGGCTTCCGGGCTCTCGGCGGCCAGTTCTCGGCCCGGAACCGGGAGATGGTGGTGAGCGTCGCCGCCTTCTGGCACTTCGCCGTGGCCATGGGTCTGGTGATCTGGTACTCGGTCTGGTTCTTGGAAGGCGGTCCGTGATGCTCACGCTCGGGTCGCGGTTCTGGCTGGCGGTGACCACGTTCGCCGCCGTCGGTTGGCTCGTCTACGTGCTGTCCAGTGGCGGGGAGAAGTTCGGCACGCTGGTGCTCGGCTTCCTCGCCGTGGCCGCCGCCATTCCCGGGGTCACCCTCGTGGTGCTGCGTGACGGCAACGTGGCCGCCGAGGGAGCCGGCGCCATGGCGGCCGGGCCCCGCAGCTACGCCACCCGGTTCCCGGCGGCATGGCCGGCGCTGGCCGCCCTGGGCGCCGGCGTGGCCCTGGTCGGTCTGGCCACCGGCGGCGCCCTGCTCTACGTCGGTCTGGCCATCCTGGCGGTGACGCTGTTCGAGTGGATGGTGCAGGGCTGGGCCGAGCGGGCCACGGGCGACCCGGCCGCCAACCAACGCCTGCGCAACGAGGTGATGTACCCGATCGAGATCCCGGCCCTGGCCGCCCTCGGCATCGGCCTCGTCGTGCTGACGTTCTCCCGGGTGCTGCTGGCCCTGCCCAAGACCGGATCGACGGTCATCGCCATCGTCGTGGCCAGCGCCATCCTCGGTGTCGCCGTGCTGCTCACCAGCCGTCCCCGGCTCAGCTCCTCGGTGCTGACCGGCGTGGTGGTGGCCGGGGCGGTCGCCCTCGTGGCCGCCGGCATCGTCGGGGCGGTGGCCGGCGAGCGCGAGATCGAGGAGCACGTCGCCGACCACGGCGAGGAGGCCGGGGAAGCCGAGGGGACCGAGGCGCACGGGGAGGCCGAGGACGAGCACAAGGCCGAGGAGGGTGAGGGCGAGGGTGGCTGACTTGGTTCCCCCGGGCCCCATGGGGGAGGCTGTTCGCCGCCCATGAGCGATGCCGACGAAGGAACTGGCTCCCCACCGACTTCTGTGAGCGCCACCACCTCCACCCGCCGCCGGCGCCCACGCCGGCTCTTGCCCCGGCCCTGGCTCCTGGCCGTCGCCGCCGTGGTCATGCTGAGCGGGTGCGCGTCCGACGCGCCCCAGGACATGCTCGAGCCCGAGGGCTCCTTTGCCCGCACCCTCGACAACCTCTTCAACCCCATCTTCTGGGTCGCGGTGTTGGTCTTCGTGGTGGTCGAGGGCGTGATCGTCTACTCGATCGTGAAGTGGCGGGATCGTGGCGACGCCGACGGCGACGCCGGCGAGATGCCGGCCCAGCTCCACGGCAACACCCGGCTGGAGATCGGCTGGACCATCCTCCCCGCCCTGGTGCTGGCCGGGGTGGCCGTGTTCACCGTGCCGGTGATCTTCGAGCTCAACGCCGAGCCGGCCCAGGGGGAAGCGCTCGAGGTCGACGTCACCGGCGCCCAGTTCTGGTGGGGCTACGACTATCCCGCCCAGCCGGACTTCGGCATCACCGACGGCATCGTCACCGCCAACGAGCTGCACATCCCCGCCGGCCAGCGGGTCTACCTGACCCTCCGGTCGCCCGACGTCATCCACTCGTTCTGGGCGCCCAAGCTCAACGGCAAGAAGGACGTGGTCCCCGGGCGCACTCACCACTGGCTGCTCGAGGCCGACGAGCCGGGGGTGTACTCGGGCCAGTGCGCCGAGTTCTGCGGTATCTCCCACGCCAACATGCGCCTCAAGGTGGTGGCCCACGACGCCACCGGCTGGGACGCCTGGGTCGAGGACATGCAGCAAGAGCCCGTGGCGCCGGTGTCGGGGCTGGCGGCGGAGGGGTTCACCCTGTTTCAGCAGCGGGGCTGCTCGGGCTGCCACGTGGTCGAGGGCGCCTACGACGAGGTCGCCGAGGACTCCCCGCCGTCGCCCAACCTCACCCATCTGTTCAGCCGCGACTGCTTCGCCGGCTGCATCTACGACTTGAACGACCGCAACGAGCTGGAGGCGTGGCTGCGCAACCCGCAACGCAAGGCGGGTTCCAAGATGGTCGTCGGTCAGCTCACCGAGGCCGACATCGACGCCCTCTACGCCTACCTGGAGACGCTGGAGTGAGCATGCCGAGGAGCGACCGCTGATGGCCCTGACCGAGGAGCGTCCACCGCTGGAGCTCACCGCCGGCGACGAGCCGGTGCGCAACCCCCTGGGGGCCTTCGCCCGGCCCTCGTCGAACTACGGCTGGCGGTCATGGCTCACCACCGTCGACCACAAGAAGATCGGCATCCTCTACGGCGCCACGGCCATGGCCTTCTTCGCCCTGGGCGGCCTCGAGGCGCTGCTCATCCGGGCGCAGTTGGCCCAGCCCAACGGTCAGGTGCTCGACCCGCAGGTCTACAACCAGATGTTCACCATGCACGGCACCACCATGGTGTTCCTGGTGATCATGCCGATGCTGGCGGCGTTCTCGAACTACCTGATCCCGCTGATGATCGGCGCCCGCGACGTCGCCTTTCCCCGCCTCAACGCCCTCAGCTACTGGGTGTTCCTGTTCGGAGGCCTGTTCCTCTACTCCAGCTTCTTCCTGGGCGGTGCTCCCGACGGGGGCTGGTTCAACTACGCCCCGCTCTCCGGCGTGGCGTACTCACCCGGTCACGGCATCGACTTCTGGACCCTCGGTCTGCAGATCACGGGCATCGCCTCGCTGCTGGGTGCGGTGAACCTCATCACCACCTGCCTCAACATGCGGGCGCCGGGCATGACGCTGCTGCGCATGCCGGTGTTCGTGTGGATGGCGCTGGTGGCCCAGTTCCTCCTGCTGTTCGCCATCCCGGTGATCACCGTGGCGCTGTTCCTGCTCATGTTCGACCGCCTGTTCGGTGCCAACTTCTTCAACGTCGAGGCCGGGGCCGACCCGCTGCTGTGGCAGCACTTGTTCTGGATCTTCGGCCATCCCGAGGTCTACATCCTGGTCCTGCCCGCCTTCGGCATCGTGTCCGACGTCATCCCCACCTTCGCCCGCAAGCCCCTGTTCGGTTACCCGTTCATGGTCTTCTCCGGCATCGCCATCGGCTTCATGGGCTGGGGCGTGTGGGCCCACCACATGTTCGCCTCCGGCATCGGGCCGGTGTCGGTGGCGGCGTTCTCGCTGTCGACCATGTTCATCGCCGTGCCCACCGGCGTGAAGATCTTCAACTGGATCGGCACCCTGTGGAAGGGAAAGCTGATCTTCACCACGGCCATGCTCTTCGCCGTGGCCCTGGTGTCGCAGTTCACCATCGGCGGCCTCTCCGGCGTGATGCACTCGGTGGCGCCCCACGACACCCAGCAGACCGACACCTACTTCATCGTCGCCCACTTCCACTACGTCCTGTTCGGGGGCTCGATGTTCGGCATCTTCGCCGGCATCTACTACTGGTGGCCCAAGATCTTCGGCCACAAGCTGAGCGAGCGGATCGGCAAGGCTCACTTCTGGATGATGTTCGTCGGCTTCAACCTCACCTTCGGCCCCATGCACATCGTGGGGCTCCAGGGCATGCCCCGGCGCACCGCCACCTATCCCGAGGGGATGGGGTGGGACCTCATGAACCTGCTCGAGACCATCGGGTCGTTCCTCATCGCCATCTCGTTCCTCATGTGGGTCTACAACGTGGCCGTCAGTCGCAAGAACCCCCATGCCGGCGCCGACCCCTGGGACGGCCGCACGCTGGAGTGGGCCATCTCATCGCCGCCGCCGGCGCACAACTTCGACGTGGAGCCCACCGTCGAGCACCTCGACGACTGGTGGCACCGCAAGTACAGCGAGGACGAGCACGGCCGCCCCGTGCGCCGTGAGCGCTTCACCTACCTCAGCCGGGTCGACGAGGAGTCACGCCGGGCCGGCGGCGACGAGCCCGATGTCGACGTCTCGGCCATCCACCTACCGTCCCCGTCGTACTGGCCCATCTTCCTGGCGATCGGCCTGCCCCTGATCGCCTACGGGCTCATCTTCACCTACTGGCTGGCCGCCCTCGGTGGCCTGGTGATCATCGCCGGCGCCTTCGGTCTCGGCCTGGAGCCCTCGGTCGATCCCGACGCCGGGCACGGCGACCACGGTGACCACGGGCCCGATGACGAGGGGCACGACCAGGAGTTGGCCGAGGTCGGCGCCGGCTCCGGTGGGGACGACGACGAGGAGGCATCGTGAGTGTGAGCGAGCAGACGGCGACGGCGCCGGCCGGAGCGGTGCCCGAGGGGGCTGCCCACGTTCCCCACGACGCCACCACCCCGGCGCATCACACCAGCACCGGGCTGTCCAACGAGAAGCTCGCCATGTGGCTGTTCCTCGGGTCGGAGTGCCTGCTGTTCGGGGGGCTGATCTCCACCTTCCTGCTGTACCGGACCCGGGAGGTCACCGCCGGGCCGCCGGTGGGCGACATCTACGACATCCCCTTCACGTCGGTCAGCTCCTTCGTCCTGCTGATGAGCTCGCTCACCATGGTGCTGGCCCTGTCCGCCATCCAGCGGGCCGACCATCGCCGGGCCCGCACCTGGCTGCTCACGACCGCCCTCCTCGGGTCGACGTTCGTCGCCGGCCAGGTCTACGAGTTCACCACGTTCGTGCGCGAGGGCCTGGGCTACACCACCAACCTGCAGGGCTCGGCGTTCTACACCCTGACCGGCTTCCACGGCGTACACGTGACGCTGGGCATCCTCATGCTGCTGAGCCTGTTCGTGATGTCGCTGCGGGGCCGGCTGCCGGCGGGCAAGGCCGAGACGGTCGAGATCGTCGGCCTCTACTGGCACTTCGTCGACGTCGTGTGGATCATCATCTTCACGCTCGTCTACCTGATCCCGGCATAGGGGCGACCATGAGTGAGCAGACCACCGCCCAGGTGGAGCACGAGGAGTACGAGGCCCAGACCGAGCACGGCGCTCACGACCATCCCGGCGAGCGCACCTACGTCGGCATCGCCCTGATCCTTGCCGTGCTCACCGCCGCCGAGGTGGCGACGTACTACTTCGAGGACCAGCTCGGCGGCCTGCTCGTGCCCTCGCTGATCGTCATGATGATCGTCAAGTTCTTCCTGGTGGTGGCCTGGTTCATGCACCTGCGCTTCGACAGCAACCTGTTCACCCGCATGTTCGTGTCGGGCCTGTTGCTGGCCATCGGCGTCTACATGGCTGCGCTCGCCACCTTCCGCTTCTTCACCTGAGACGTGGACCTGCTCGCCGCCGCCCCCGTCCTGCGAGGCGACCCGTGGCGGTGGCAGCCGCACCCGGAGGTGTGGGCGCTGATCGCCGGCCTGGCCCTGGCCTACTGGTGGGCCATGACCCGGGTCGGGCCCCGTGCCACCCGGCCGGGGGAGAGCGTGGTCACCCGCCGCCAGGTGGCGTGGTTCGTGGCCGCCCTGGTCACCCTCGAGGTGGCCGCCGACTGGCCCGTGCACGACATCGGCGAGCGCTACCTCTTCGGCGTCCACATGGGCCAGCACCTCCTGCTGTCGCTCGTGCTGCCGCCGATGGTGCTGCTGGCCACACCCACCTGGCTGGCCCGCATGGTCGTCGGCCAGGGGACCGCCTACCGGGTACTGCGCCGATTGGCCCGCCCGGTGGCGGCCACGCTGATCTTCAACGGGGTGGTCGCCCTCACCCACTGGCCGGCGATGGTGAACGTCTCGGTGTCCAACGGCGCCCTCCACTACGGGGTGCACGTGGTGGTGGTGGCCTCGGCGCTGCTGATGTGGTTGCCGGTGGCGGGGCCGCTTCCCGAGCTGCGGCTGACCGTGCCGGTGCAGATGGGCTACCTGTTCCTCCAGTCGGTCCTGCCCACCGTCCCGGCGGGCTGGCTCACCTTCGCCGACGGGGTCGTCTACGAGGCCTACGACGTCCTGCCCCGGCTCTTCGGGACCTCGGTGGCCAGCGACCAGCAGTTCGCAGGGATGCTGATGAAGGTGGGCGGTGGGGCCTTCCTGTGGACGGTCATCGCCGTGCTGTTCTTCCGCTTCGCCCTGCGCCAGGAGCACGACGACCGTGACCGCGGCCTTCCCCTCGATCGGCGGGCCCCGGTGCGGACCGCCGACGGGCAGGTGCTCACCTGGGAGCAGGTCGAGCGGGAGCTCCAGCGCGCCGGGCCTGCCCCCGTCGAGCCCGACCGCTAGCGCTCCCTCCCCTCCCGACCGTTCTGGTCCGAGCAGCGCGGCCATCTTCGGGAGTTTTCCGGGGCCAGAAGAGGGAGTGGAGATCAGCGGCGAAGCGGATTCGTCCAGCGCACCCCGGGGAAGCGGGTGAAGTCGGCGTCAGCGGAGCACAGCTCGGCTCCGTGCTCGATCGACAGGGCAGCCAGGTGGGCGTCGGTGGTCAGGTTCCCGGCGGTCCCGAGCGGTGCGATGAGCGACCGCAGGACGGCGGCGTGGCGATCGGTGGGGTGGACTACCGTGGTCGGGGGCTGCGCCAGCCAGCTGTCGACCAGATCGAGCGCCTCGTCGGCCTCCAACGGCTCTTCGAAGACCGTGGCCCGTGTCGACAAGCGCACGAAGCCCAGGAGCACGCTCCAGCTGAGAGCCACGGTCTCCGGTCCGGACAGCGTGGCCTCCACCCACGGCCTGGCCACGTCGTGGTGAGGCGACGCCTCGTCGACTGCGTACAGCAGGAGGTTCAGGTCGAGCAGCTTCACTTGCGCAGCTCCAGCTTGCGCACCACCTCTTGATCCTCCAGCTCGGCGGCCAACTTCAGGGCCTTGTCCAGGTCGACGCCCGCCCGCAGGCCCATCCGTCGGGTGGGGAGGCGGTAGGGCCGGGCCTCGGTAGCGGGGCGCAAGCCGGCGCGGACGGCGTCGTTGAGCACCTGCTTGAACGACACCCGGCGCTCCCGGGCTGCCTGCTCGAGCGCCGCCGCCACATCCGGGTCGAGCGTCACCGTCGTCCTCACGATCGGCACCTTAGCATCAGGTGGTCTGCTGTCATGATGCGCGGCTACTCCCAGCGGAAGCGCCAGGCGGCCAGGGCGGGAGCGATCAGTGCCCAGGCGGTGAGCACGGCCCAGGGCCGGCCTGCCAGGGTGGCTGGCGTGGCCAGGGCGGCGTCGAGCGCCTGGGCCAGGGCGGCGGCGGGCAGCAGCTCGGCCAGCGTCTGCAGGCCGGCGGGGAGGCGGTCGAGGGGAAAGACCATGCCGCCGAGCAGGAGCAGCACCAGGTACAGCCCGTTGGCGCCGGCCAGGGTGCCCTCCGCTCGTAGCGTCCCCGCCATCAGCAGGGCCAGGCCGGCGAAGGCCACCGTGGCCAGCACCATGGCGGCGGCCGCCACGCCGGCGCTGCCGCCGGGGCGCCAGCCCAGCAGCACGGCGGTGGTCACCAGCACCACGACCTGGACCACCTCGACGGCCAGGATGGCCAGGGTCTTGGCCACCAACAGGGCAGGGCGCCCCAACGGCGTGGAGCCCAGCCGCTTCAGCACCCCGTACTGGCGCTCGAAGCCGGTGGCGATGGCCAAGCTGACCAGGGCGGTGGACATGACGGCCAGCGCCAGGATCCCCGGAGCCAGGAAGTCCACCGCCCGGTCGACACCCTCCGGAAGGGGCAGCACGTCGACCAGCGAGAAGAACACCAGCAGGCCGACGGGGATGCCGAGGGTCACGAGCAGCGACTCGCCCCGGCGCAGGGTCAGGGCCAGCTCCACGCGGGTCTGGGCGGCGACGGCGGTGGCGCTCACGGCGATGCCTGGTCGCCACCGGTGAGCCGGAGGAACACGTCCTCGAGGCGCTGGCGACCCGCCCGCAGGTCGGCCAGCGGTTGGTCGTGCTCGGCCAGCCAGGTGCACACGGCGGCCACGGTCGCCGGCGTGGGTGGGGCGGCCACCCGGTACTCGCCTGGCGCCTCCTCGCTGACGCCGGCGCCCACGGCGGCGCCGAGGGCAACGGTGTCCAGCCCGGCCGGGGCCCCGAAGCGGATGTCGTCGCCGGCGGTCGGGGCCGTGAGCTCGGCCGGGGTGCCAGCGGCCACCACCCGACCCCGGTCGACGATGACCACCCGGTCGGCCAGGCGCTCGGCCTCCTCGAGCTCGTGGGTGGTGAGCACCACCGCGGCGCCGGCGTCGGCCAGCTCCCGTACGACCCGGCGCACGACCTGGCGCCCGGCCACGTCGACGCCGGCGGTGGGCTCGTCGAGGAAGGCCACCTCGGGCCGGCCCACCAGGGCGAGGGCCAGCGACAGACGCTGTTGCTCGCCGCCGGACAGCGTGCGCCACGTCGAGCCGGCCAACTGCTCCAGGGCCAGCCGGGCGAGCAGCTCGTCGGGGTCCACGGGGTCGGGGTAGAAGGCGGCGAAGAGCCGCAACGCCTCCCGCACCCGGATGCCCCGGTAGATCCCACCCTGCTGGAGCATGACGCCGATGCGGGGGACGAGGCGCCGGCGGTCGGCCACCGGGTCGAGCCCCAGCACCCGCACCCGGCCGGCGGTGGGCCGGCGGTACCCCTCGAGGGTCTCCACGGTGGTGGTCTTGCCGGCGCCGTTGGGACCGAGCAGCGCCAGCACCTCTCCCGTCTCGGCGGTGAACGACACGCCGTCGACGGCGGGCACAGCGCCGTAGCGCACGACCAGCCCGGACACCGAGACCGTGGGGGGCACGGCAACGAAGGTATAGCGATCCGACTCGCCCCCACTCTTCCTTGACGCTGCGGAGTCCGCCAGGCGGAGCAGCACGCGTGGGGTTCCGCAGCTCCGTGCGAACGGGCGCCGGCGGATGATCGCCGGCGCAGCAGGTACGGTCGGCCCATGCTCGACGTCCGGCGGGTCCGCACCGAGCCGGACGCGCTCAAGGCCGGCCTGGCCCGCAAGGGCGTGCCCGGCGACGAGATCGACCGGGCCGCCGAGCTCGACCGGCGCCGGCGTGAGCTGGCCGAACAGCGAGACGAGCTGCGGGCCCGGGTCAAGGCCCTGTCCAAGGAGGTCGGCGGGCTGCGCCGGGCCGGCCAGGTGGAACAGGCAGAGGCGCTCATGGCCGAGAGCCGGGACCTCGGCGCCCGGGAGAAGGCGCTGTCGGCCAACGCCGAGGTGGTCGCCGGCGAGCTGCGGGAGCTGCTGCTGCGGATCCCCAACGTCCCCGCCGCCGAGGCGCCGGACGGCGCCGGCGAGGCCGACAACGTGGTGGTGCGGGTCGAGCGCTTCGACCCCGACGCCTACGGCGAGCACCAGCGCGTGCCTCACTGGGAGGTGGGCGCCGCGCTCGGGATCCTCGACCTGGGGCGGGGCGCCAAGATCTCCGGGTCCATGTTCCCGCTCTACCGCGGCGCCGGCGCCCGCCTGGTGCGGGCCCTCACCTCCTGGGCCCTCGACCGCCACGCCGACGCCTTCGAGGAGATCCGCCCGCCGTCGCTGGTGCGCACCGACGCCATGGTCGCCGCTGGCCAGCTGCCCAAGTTCGCCGACGACGCCTACCACCTCGAGCGGGACGACCTGTGGGCCATCCCCACCGCCGAGGTGCCCCTCACCTCGCTGGCCTCCGGCGAGATCCTGGCCGAGTCCGACCTGCCGGTGCGCCTCACCGCCGCCACGCCGTGCTTCCGCCGGGAGGCCGGCGCCGCCGGACGCGACACCCGGGGCCTGCTCAGGGTCCACGAGTTCGACAAGGTGGAGATCCTCGCCTACGCCACGCCCGAGCAGGCGCCTGCCGTGCACGCCGAGCTGCTGGGCCGGGCCGAGTCGCTGCTCGCCGAGCTGGGGCTGGCCTACCGCGTGCTCGACATCTGCACGGGCGACCTGGGCCAGTCGCACGCCCGGCAGTTCGACCTCGAGGTCTACGCTCCTGGCTGCGACCTGTGGCTCGAGGTCTCCTCGGTGTCGTGGTTCAGCGACTACCAGGCCCGGCGGGCCGACATCCGCTACCGCCGCACCAGCGACGGCGGGGTCGAGCACGTCCACACCCTCAACGGCTCGGCACTGGCCTGGCCTCGGATCTGGGCCGCTCTCGTCGAGACCGGCCGGCGCCCCGACGGGACCGTGGTCCTGCCCGAGGTGCTGGCGCCATGGCTGGGCGACACGACGGTAGGTTGACCGCGTGACCACGGCGCAGCTGGTGTTCTCCGTCGCCCTGGGCGTGGTCACCCTGCTCGTCACCGCCTTCGCCATGTACGTCGTGTCCTCCACCATGTGGGGCGACCGCTGGTTCCGCCGGTGACGGCGTGACGACCACCGGTTCGGCCCCCCGGGTCAACCCCGTCTACCGGGGACGGTCGGGGCAGTGGGCCTTCGTGGGCCACCGCGTGTCGGGGATGCTCGTCTTCTTGTTCCTGCTGCTGCACATCGTCGACGTCTCGCTCATCAACATCAGCACCGAGCTCTACGACGAGGTGCACGCGCTGTACGGCAACGTCCTGCTGCGCCTGTTCGAGGTCGGGTTGCTCTTCGCGCTGCTGTTCCACTCGTTCAACGGCATCCGCATCGTCATGGTCGACGTCTTCCCCGGCGCTGTGCCCCGGGAGCGGCGGCTGCTCTCCGCGGTGGTGTTCCTGACGCTGGCCGCCGGCATCCCCGGCGGCTACGTGATCATGAAGCCGTTCATCGACGGGACCCTGCTCGGATGACCTCGACGCCCTCCACCGACGAGCGCCGGCTGGCGGTGGCCGGCGGTGCTCCCGCCCGGGCTCGCCGTCCACGGCAGAACTTCGAGACGTGGTCGTGGTTCTTCATGCGGGTCTCCGGGCTGGTGCTGGTCTTCCTGGCCCTCGTGCACTTCGCCCTGACCCACATCATCAACGACGTGGTGGAGACCGACGCCGCCTTCGTGGCCGAGCGATGGGACAACCCGCTGTGGCGCCTGTTCGACTGGTCGTTGCTGGCCCTGGCGCTGCTGCACGGGCTCAACGGCGTGCGCTGGAGCATCGACGACTACGTCCGCTCGCCGGCGTGGCGGGCGGGGGTCAAGGCCGTCGTCTACACCGGGTCGGGGATCCTGTTCGCCTACGGCACCTTCACCATCGTCACCTTCGCCTGACCCACCGGCGCGGAACGGTCCTGGAGCCCTGCGGGCCTCGGCGGAGCGCCCCGGCCAGCAGCCGAGGGTTACTGTCGCCGGATGAGACCTGGCGGGCAACGGTGACGTGAGCGCCTTCGGCCTGTCCGACCGGCTGCTGCCGGAAGCCCTGCTGGAAGCGGCATCGCCCTACGCCTTGGCTGTGAACGCGCCCTATGCCCTGGCCCTCGCCCTGGTGGCAGCCGAGGTGGCCTGGCTCGCCCGCCGGCCGGGCCCGGCTCGGCGTGCCGTGTTGATCTCGGCGGCCACGGCGGCGACCATGGCGGCCGGCGCCCTCGTCGTTGGCCTGGCGTACACCGCCGCCCTCCGCTCGCTCTGGGACGTGGTTGCCATGGGCCGTTGGGACGCGGCGGCGCAGTTCTGGCACACCCACCCCGTGCTGGGAGCCCTGGCCACCTTCGTCGCCTGGGACCTCTCCGGCTGGGTGTACCACGTGATCGGCCACCGGACTCGCATCGGGTGGGCGGCCCACCAACCTCACCACTCCGGCACCGACTACGACGCCACACTGGGCCTGCGCCAGTCGTGGACCCCGTTCCACGGACTGGTCCACCACCCCCTGCTCGCCCTGGCGGGTTTCGACCTCGGCGTCGTCTTCGTCTGCGCTGCGGTGTCCAACTGCTGGCAGGTGGCCGAGCACACCAGCCTGCCCATCCGCTTCCCGCGCTGGTTCGCCGCCGTCGTCATGACTCCGGCCGCCCACCGCCACCATCACGGACGCGACGGCGGCTTGGTCAACCTGGGGCCGTTCTTCACGCTTTGGGACCGCCTCGCTGGCACGTGGGTTCCCGCCGAGCACCCGGCGCCTCTCGCCTACGGGCCCGCCGTACCCGCACCCGCCAACCCCATCGCCGTCGAGCTGGCAGGCTGGTGGAAGCTGGCGAGATCGATCCGCCGGACCGCTCGCCAGCCGGCTGTCATCTGAGCCCCCAACCGTTCCCCACCGCCCGTCAGCCCCAGCGGTCTGGGTCGTGTCACCGCCCCGAGGTGGCCCTCGCCCCCACGTACACGACGACGTGGGCGGCGAGCGTCGCCACGACGAAGATGAACGCCGTGCCGAGGCGCCCGTAGGGGACATTGGGTACCAGCGCCGCCACCACTGCCACCCCGGCCAGCACCGCCCATTGCCTCAGTGCACGTCGGGAGCCCCTCCCGGCACGAAAGGCCAGCACGGCACCGCCGAAGACGAGGACGCAGGCGGCGGCGAAGAGCACGATGAGGATCAGGAGCCCGACGAAGAGGGCACCGCCATTCAGGGTCGGGCTCTCGGCGAAGATCATCGACACAGTTTCGTTCGCCTTTGGGGCAGTGAAGGGCCCGACGGCGATCGGACGCGTTCGGGGTGGACGCGGATGTGGGCGGCAGCCCCGTTTGACGGCGTCGGTGAGACCTGCGACCTCGATGGCCGACGGCTTCCTCCCTGCTCCACACCAGCCTCCTACGTGGCCGAAGGTGGAGCTGTCGAGGCCCCCGCTCCGTCCTGCGGTGCGGTGGGAGGTGGGGGGTCGTGCGGCTGGCCGGCCCGCTCCACGCCCCGCCGGCTGGCGACGTGGAGCGACTGCGGAGTGACCACGCCGAGGAACCGGTTGCCGTCGACGACGGCGACCCAGGCGGCGTCGGACAGCAGCAGGCGCGACAAGGCGTCCTTGAGGCTTGCTCCGCAGCCCACCTTGGCGTCGACCGGCAGCGCCCGGTCCTCGACCACGCCGTCCCCGTCCACGCGCTCACGTGAGACGTAGCCCCGTAGCATCCGGTCGTCGTCGACCACCACGGCGTAGTCGTCGCCGGTCCGCTCCATGGCGGCCCGGGCGTCGCCGAGCGGGGCGCCGGCGCCCACGAGCGCCGGCTGGGCGAGCTCGGCCACGCCCACGGGCGTCACCTCCAGGCGCTTCAGGCCCCGGTCCGCGCCCACGAACTCGGCCACGAAGTCGCTGGCCGGCCGGCCCAGGATGGCGGCGGGCACGTCGTGTTGGGCGAGCCGTCCTCCCTGGGCGAGGACGGCGATGGTGTCGCCCAGCTTCACCGCCTCCCCCACGTCGTGGGTGACGAACACGACCGTCTTGCGCAGCTCCGCCTGGAGCCGCAGGAACTCGTTCTGCAGCCGCTCTCGGGTAATGGGGTCGATGGCGCCGAAGGGCTCGTCCATGAGCAGCACCGGCGGGTCGGCCCCGAGGGCCCGGGCCACGCCCACCCGCTGGCGCTGTCCACCCGAGAGCTGGTGGGGGTAGCGGTTCCGGAAGTCGGCGGCGTCGAGGCCCACCAGCTCGAGGAGCTCGTCGACTCGCTCGGTCGTCCGCCGCCGGTCCCAGCCCAGCAGGCGGGGCACCGTGCCGACGTTGGTGGCGACGGTCTGGTGGGGGAACAGGCCGATCTGCTGGATCACATAACCGATGCGGCGGCGGAGCCGGACGGGGTCGGCGGTGGTGACGTCCTCGCCATCGAGCAGGATCCGTCCGCTGGTGGGTTCGACCAGGCGGTTCACCATCTTCATGGTCGTGGTCTTGCCCGATCCCGACGGGCCGACGAGGACGCACAGCTGCCCTTCGCCGACCTCCAGCGTGAGGTCGTCGACCGCCACCCGCCCGCCGGCGAAGCGCTTGGTGAGGTGCTCGAGCCGGATCACCGGGGCGGACGCTACCGCCGCGCCTCGCACCCCCGGCTGCCGGCGGGCTAGAACGGCGCCGTGGCGTCGCAGCCCTGGATCGACTGGGCGTGGGTCAGGTCGCACCGGGAGGTCGTGTTCGAGCTGTTGCGAGAGCACATCGAGCTGACGGTCCTGGCCGTCCTGCTGGGGCTGGCCTTGTCGCTGCCCCTGGCCCTGGCCGCCCGCCGCTGGCGCCGCCTGTACCCGCCGGTGCTGGTGGGGACGGGCATCCTGTACACGATCCCGTCCCTGGCGCTGTTCGCCCTGCTCGTGCCGTGGACGGGGCTGTCGCGCACCACCGCCCTCGTCGCCCTGGTCAGCTACACGCTGCTCATCCTGGTGCGCAACATCGTCGCTGGCCTCGACGGGGTGCCGCCGGACGTCGTCGAGGCGGCCACCGGCATGGGGTACGGCGGCGCCCGGCGACTGGTCGCCGTGGAGCTGCCCCTGGCCCTGCCGACCATCGTGGCCGGCGTGCGCATCGCCACCGTGACCACCATCGGCCTCGTCACCGTGGCCGCCCTCATCGGCCACGGCGGGCTGGGGCAGCTGATCCTGGACGGCCTCAACCGGGACTTCCGCACGCCGCTGGCCGTGGGTTCGGTGCTCTCCGTCGCGGTCGCCGCCGTCGCCGACCTCGCCCTGCTCGGCGTGCAGCAGCGGTTGACGCCGTGGGCCCGGCGCCAGGGCTGACGGCAACAGGGATCCGACCATGGAACTGCTGGGAGAGGTCGCCGCCTGGTTCGGCGACCGCGCCAACTGGCGGGGAGCAAGCGGGCTGGTGCGCCTCGGCTGGGAGCACATCCTCGTCTCCGCCCTTGCCATGGCCATGGCCATGGCCATGGCGCTTCCCCTCGGGCTCACCCTTGGCCACCTCGGTCGCGGCGGGGTGCTGGCGGTGAACGTCTCCAACGTGGGCCGGGCCCTGCCCTCCTTCGCGGTGTTGGTGATCGCCCTGCAGCTCTCGTCCATCGGGACGACGCCGACCTTGGTGGCGCTGACCCTGCTCGCCATCCCCCCCATGGTCACCAACAGCTACGTGGGCATCCGGGAGGTCGACGCCGAGACCACGGAGGCGGCCCGGGCCATGGGCATGACCGGTGGCCAGGTCTTCCTCGGCGTGGAACTGCCGCTGGCCGTGCCTCTGGTCATGGCAGGCGTCCGCACCGCCGCTGTCCAGGTGGTGGCCACCGCCACCCTGGCCGCGCTGGTGGGCTACGGTGGGCTCGGCGCCCTGATCCTGCTGGGGCTGCGGACCGGCGACAACGTCGACGTGTTCGCCGGCGCCGTCGCCGTCGCCGTGCTCGCTCTGGCCACCGAGCTGGGGTTGGCCCTGGTACAGCGGGCACTCACCCCCCGGGCGCTCCGGCGCCGGCTCACCTCCGACCAACGGGCCGTGGCCGCCGTGCCCCGGCCCATCTGAACGGACCGACAGAAAGGCACCTCAATGGCAGCACGACGCCCCCGCATTCTCCTCGGCTTGGTCCTGGCCCTCCTCCTGGCCACCGCCGCCTGCACCGACTCCGACCGAGAGGGTGCCGAGACAGGCGGTGGCGAGACGGGCGCGGCCGGCGAGGCTGCCGCCACCGAGTTCCGCTTCCAGCCTCTGGAGCCGGGTGCGGTGACGGTGACGGCGCTGCGCCAGGGCGAGATCGACATCGCCCTGCTGTTCTCGACGGTGGGTGCCATCGCCGCCAACGACTGGGTGGTGCTCGAGGACGACCGGGGCCTGCAGGGCTCGGAGAACATCGTCCCCCTGGTGCGCAGCGAGGCCGTCGACGAAGGCGCCGCCCAGATGCTGAACGCGGTGTCGGCCGAGCTCACCACCGAGGAGGTCACCGAGCTCAACCGCCGTGTCGACGACGACAAGGAGGACCCGGCAGCGGTGGCCCGCGACTACCTGGAGAGCGAGGGCCTGCTCGAGGACGAGTCCGCCGAGGGATCGGGCTCGCTCACGGTGGGGACCTTCAACTTCACCGAGAGCCAGATCATGGGCCACATGTACGCCGAGGTCCTGCGGGCTGCCGGCTACGACGTGACCGTCGAGGACAACCTCGGCTCCCGGGAGCAGGTGGTGTACCCGGCCATCGTCAGCGGCGAGCTGGACATCGTCCCCGAGTACATCCAGAGCCTGCTCGTGCACCTGGACCCCGACGCAGAGTCGGTATCCCCCGAGGAGGGCATCGAGCGCATCGAGGAGTTGTTGCCCGAGGGGCTGGAGCTGCTGGAGCTCTCGGAGGCCCAGGACCAGAACGCCCTGGTCGTCACCGCCGAGACGGCGGAGGAGTACGGACTGACCAAGGTGTCCGACCTGCAGGACGTCGACGAGCCCCTGACCCTCGGTGGCCCACCCGAGTGCCCGGAGCGCCCGCTGTGCATCCCCGGCTACGAGGAGGTCTACGGGCTGCGCTTCGACGCCTGACGCGGGGCGGGTGCGACGGTAGTCGAACGTACGTTCTGCTACCGTCCCACCTGTGCGGTGGCAGGTCGATGACGACGCCGAGGCGAGGCAGCCGGCGCTGTTCCCCTCGCTGGCCGGTGAGGTGGTCGAGCGCCGGCCCGGGCGGGGCTCGTTCCGGGGCATGGAGTTCCTCCACGTGCGGGCTCGGACCATCATCAACACGCTGCCCCGCTCCGCCCCGTTGCCGTTCCGCCACACCATCAACGCCTACCGCGGGTGCAGCCACGCCTGCACCTACTGCTTCGCCCGGCCGTCCCACGAGTGGCTCGAGCTCGACATCGGCGAGGGGTTCGAGCGCCACGTCGTGGTGAAGGTCAACGCCGTCGAGCGTTTGCGGGCCGAGCTCGAGCCGCGGCGGTGGGCCGGCGAGCCCATCGCCATGGGCACCAACACCGACCCCTACCAGCGCTGCGAGGGCATCTACGGCATCACCCGCGGTCTGGTCGAGGTGCTCTCCGACGCCCGTAACCCCTTCTCGCTGCTCACCAAGTCCACCCTGGTGGTGCGTGACCGAGACCTGCTGGCCGAGGCCGGGCGGCGCACGGGCGTGACCGTGACGTTCTCCGTGGGGACGCTGGACGAGGAGGTGTGGCGGGCGACCGAGCCGGGAACGCCCCATCCCCGCCGGCGCCTGGAGGCGCTGGCCCGGCTACGGGCCGCCGGCGTGCGCTGCGGGGTGCTCGTCGCTCCGGTGCTGCCCGGGCTGTCGGACGGCGCGGACCAGCTCGACGCGGTGGTGGCGGCGGCGACCGAGGCGGGGGCGTCCACCATCGCCGGCGGCCAGGTCGTCTACCTCAAGCCCGGCACCCGTGAGGTGTTCCTGGCCCACCTCGCCCGCACCCACCCCGAGCTGCTGGCCCGCTACCACCACTGGTACCAGGGCGTCTACGCCCCTCGGGACGTGCGCCGGCGGGTGAGCCGCCTACTCGACGAGGCGCTGGCCCGGCATCGGCCCCGTCCCGTCACGATTCGTCGCCGGCGTTCGCCGGTCCCGCCCGCACCCACCGGGCCGGAGCAGCTCGACCTGGCGCTGTAGCGACCGCGGAGTTGCTGAGCGTCGCCCCGGCGTCGAGTTGACTGGGCGGCGATGGATCAGCACGCCGAGCTGGCCGCCCTGCGGGCCGAGTACCGCCAGCGCGGCGTCGACGAGGACGATCTCGACCCCGATCCGCTGGTCGCCTTCCGGAACTGGTTCGACGACGCGGTGGCCGCCGGGCTGCCCGAGCCCAACGCCATGGTCCTGGCCACCGCCGACCCGGAGGGCCGACCGGCGGCGCGCACGGTGCTGCTGAAGGGCATCGACCAGCGGGGCTTCCGCTTCTTCACCAACTACGGCAGCAGCAAGGGACGCCATCTGGCCGCCAACCCCGCCTGCGCCCTGGTCTTCCTGTGGCAGCCGCTTGCCCGCCAGGTGTGCATCGCCGGGCAGGCGCAGCGCCTCTCCCGAGAGGAGTCCATCGAGTACTTCGCCAGCCGGCCACGGGGCAGCCGGCTCGGGGCCTGGGCCTCACGCCAGAGCGAGGTGGTGCCCGATCGAGAGCTCCTCGACCGCCGGCTGGCCGAGCTCGACCGGGAGTACGAGGGCGAAGCGGACATCCCCCTCCCGCCGTTCTGGGGCGGCTACGTGGTCGTGCCCGACAGCGTGGAGCTGTGGCAGGGCCGGCCCAACCGCCTGCACGACCGCCTGCGCTACTTCCGGAGCCGGCCCGGCGAGCCGTGGCGAATCGAGCGGTTGTCGTCCTGAAGGGCCGCGCCTAGGTGGCCGCGCGCTCCCAGTGGGCGGTGTAGTCGTCGGTCCAGGTGACCTTGGCCGGGCGGGCGGCGGTGACGATGCGGTAGCGGGCCAGGGCGACGTTGCTGGCCGAGCCCGAGCGCCGGCCGTCGACCCAGATGTCGAGCCGCCCGGCGACGGGGATGATGCTGGCCCACACCCGCGGGGGGCCCTGGTCGGCGGTTGACGACCCCCGCAACGCTCGGATGCTCCCCGTACTGATGAGCTGGCGCATGAGCGCTGCGGTCTCGGCGTCGGAGGCGGCACCGGACTGGTAGCGGGCCAGGGAGGCCTGCAGGTCAGGCGTCGCCTGCTCGCCGTCCTCACCGCCGGGTTCCCCGTCCCGGGACCGTCGCCGCGAGCCGACGGTCACGTCCGCCCCGCCGTGGGTGCGTGCGTCGGTGTGGCCTCCCCGTCGTCGCCCGGCTGGACCGTGTCTCCGCGGGCGTCGTCGTGCGAGTCGGGAGCCGGGCTCCCGTGCCCGCTCGGAGCCGGAGGCCGCCGGCGGTGTCTCTTGGCGGTCAGGAGCGCAGCCGCGGCCATGACCATGGCCAGCACGGCCAGCACCGCACCGAGGCCGGCGCCGCCCTGGCTCAACCACCCGGTGGCCGCCGCCGACCAGTCCTCGACCACGCCCACGGGGCTGATCGCCGCCGAGTTGGCCGGGTCCATGGCGTGGACGCCGTAGTACAGCAGGTAAACCCCGACGGCCACGAGGAGCACGCCGGCGACCCGGTCGGCGTAGCGCAACGCCCGGCGCAGGCGCCGCACCATCGACTCTCGGGCCAGCGCCAGGGCCAGGGTCAGCACGGTGAGCACCACGCTCATGCCGGCGGCGTAGGCCACGAAGGCCAGGGCGCCCGAGGCGGCGTTGGCCCGCTCCGCGGTGTTGGCCACCACGCTCAGGAAGATGGGCAGGGTGCACGACAGCGAGGCGATGGCGTAGGAAGCGCCGAAGAGCACCATGGAGCCGAAGCGCCGGCTGGTGCCGCCGCGGTCGAGGCGGGGGAGGGCCACCTTCAGCCGGCGGCCGGAGAGCATGGCCACACCCAGCGCCACCATTGCCGTGCCCACCAACAGGGTCAGCCATGGCATGGCCCGATAGATCGAGCTCAGCCCGGCGTTGATGGGAATGCCCAGGACCGAGAACACGGCCAGGAAGCCCAGTGAGACCGCACCCGCCGCCCCGAGGGCCCGGGGCACCCGGCCGCGGGGGTCGGCGTCGGCGTCGTCGCTGCCGATGAAGTACGACAGGTAGGCCGGCAGCATGGGGAACCCGCAGGGGTTGACGGTGGCGACCAGGCCAGCGGAGAAGGCGTAGGCGAGCGGCACGTCGATCACGGGAGGCGGTTACTCCAGCAGCTTCTGGATGCGGGCGCGCAGGTCGTCGGCGGAGAGCGCACCGGGGTGAGCCTCGACCACCCGGCCGTCGGCCGACACGAAGAACGTCGACGGCATGTTCACCACGCCGAGGGCGGTGGCCAGGTCGCCGCTGGGATCGCGTCCCACGTCGTAGGTGATGCCCGTGGTGTCCACCAGGCGAGAGGCGTCATCGACCTGGTCGCGCAGGTTGATGCCGAGGAAGGCCACCTGTCCGCCGAGCTCCTGGTGCACTGCCTCGAAGTCGGGCATCTCGGCGACACACGGCGCGCACCAGGAGGCGAAGAAGTTGACCACCAGCGGCTTCCCCCGGTAGTCGGCGAAGGACCCTATGCCCCCTGAGAGCATGCTGAAGCGGTCGTCGGGGAGGGTCTTCCCGGAGATGTCGCCCCCCACCAGCGGTTCGGGATCGGCGTCCTCGCCGGAGAATTTCAGCTCGACCTCGGGGGTGGGCTCGGGCGCGGGAGCGAAGAGCGCTGAGAACAGCACGGCCGTGCCCACGGCCGCCACCAGGGCGACGATGGCCGCCACCGTGCCGAGGACCATCGGGTGGCGCCGGTGCGGCACCGTCTTCCCGCGGGCGTTGTGATCGTCGGGATCGGTGTCGACGGCGGGAGTGGCGTGGGGCGGAGTGGCCACGGGGCCACGCTACCGCCGCGCCGACCCCCCACCGTCTCACGCCGACCGGATCTCCGGCGACACCACCACGTCGACACCGTCGATCACGATCACCTCGGCCGGCCGCTGCTTGGGTGGTCGGCCCCGCCGGCGCTTCAGGGCCAGCACCCTCCCCTTGGACAGCAGCTCACCACCCCACACGCCACAGGGCTCTCGCCGGGCGAGCGCCGCGTCCAAGCACGGACGGCGCAGGGCGCACGTGCTGCACAGGTGCTTGGCCCGGGCGATGTCGTAGAGGTCCTCGGAGAAGAACAGCTCGGTGAGACCGCCGGTGCCGTCGTTGCAAGCCGGGACCGGGCCCCGTTCGTCGCCCGGGTCCTCGTCGCCAGATTCCTCCTCGACCACCGCCTCGATTGCCATCGTCTTTCCTCTCACTCGGACGCAAAACCAGAAAAGGCCGCCGGGAAACCCGGCGGCCTGAACGACTTCGACGCTTGCGTGGAACTAGGTCGGAGCCTCCGGCCGCCGGCAGATGCCCTTGGTGTGCATCGCCGTGGGGCGCATGGCGAACCCGGATACCGGCGAAGCGAGCCACGGGTTGCCGAGCGCGGCGTGCGCGGGCAGGGCACGGCGGAGCTGCTGCGTGGTCGTCGCCTCCACCTGTCGCATCAGCCTGCCTCCACCGACGTCGCTGCTCCGGGCCCGGCGGATGCCGGACCAACGCATCCGACCACGACCACGGCGGCGGGTCAACCCGTTTTCGTGCCGGCCCGGGCTCGGGCGTTGGTGGGCACGCTGGCGGCGGCCGCTGCGACCACGACCGAGAGCGCGCCGGCGCCCACCACCAACGGGGCCACGCCCACCAGGCGAGCCACCAGCCCGCCGGCGAGTGCGCCCACCGGGATGGCACCCCACACCCGGATGTGGAAGGCCCGGAGGCCCTCGGCCTCGAGCGCCCGGCCGGCGGCGACGTGGAGGAGGGCCCGCACCAGCACGGCGGCGACCATGCCGGCGGCGGCTGCCGCGGCCAAGCCGGCGGCGGCGATCAGCGGTCGGGCCGGGTCGGCGACGGCGCCGGCAGCAGCATGGCCGGCGCCGGCGGCGAGCAGGGCGACGACCAGCCCGGTGCGCAGCCCCAGCAGCCGCCCGATGCTCGGGGCCGCCAGGCCGCCGGCGGCGGCGGCCACGGCCAGGCCGGCCAGCAGCAGGCCAAAGGCCGGAGCTCCCAGGCCGAGGTCGTCGAGGGCCAACAGCACCAGCACGGCCAGCACGGCGCTGCCCGTAGCGGTGGCGGCCGCCGCCACGGCGGTGACGACGCTGGTGCCGGGCCGGAGCGAGGCCACGCCGCGCCTGGCCCCGTCGGGGGCGGACGGCACGGCGACCGTGGTGCGCATCCGCAGCGCGGCCAGGGCGGCCAGGGCATACAGGCCCATGGCGCCCAGGAGGGGCACGGGGGCCATCACCTCGTAGAGGAGGCCGGCGGCGGCCAGACCGCCCACCAGGCCGTACATCCCCCGCTGGCACAGGCTGCTCCCCCACGACCGGGGGGAGCGCTGCCAGCGGCTGAGCACGGCGCCGGCCTCCTCCTCCACCGCGTCGGCCAGAGCTTCCCCCACACCGATGACCAGGGCGACGGCCACGAGCACCAGGATCGAGTCGCCACCGGTGAGCGCGGTCACGCCGAGGAAGCCGACGGTGAAGGCCCTCAGGGTGGCGGCCGTGCCCAGCACCGTCCGGCGGTCGCTGTCGCCCACCAGCGCCGGGCCCACCACGGCGACGAGGGCCCAGGGCAGGTGTTGAGCGGCGAAGACGGCGGCCACCGCCAACGGGTCGCGGGTCGCCCCGGCGGCGAGCAGGGGCAGGGTGGTGGCGACCAGCCCGTCGCTCACGCCGCTCAGCAGGGCGGAGCGCTGCAGCCGTCGCTCGTCCCCGCTCACGGCGCAAACGTAGGCGCAC